>JBASRN010000262.1:0-19002 GCA_049273855.1 Blastocatellia bacterium | reverse complement strand
AAGCGATCGCCATCCAGCGCTACCCACTGCCCCGCATACTGGCGTGCGTGATCAACAAGCCATTGCAGCTCACGCGTGCTGTCCGGAACCGGAACAAGGGAAACAGCGCCGTCGCGAGAGGCCGCTGCGTGATCCTCCCGTTGGTCGAGCAATCGTCGAAGTCTGTTCTGCTCGGACTGTGGCAATTGGGCGATCTCTCTGAGAATGTCCTCGATCCTGCTGCCTGACATGGGTAGTGTTCCTTTCCGTCTCGTTTGCTTCGGTAATCCTACCTCAATGCGTCTGCACTTTGCACCTGAGAACAGAGCGATGATGTCGAGCAGATTGAAAGTCAGGCTGAAGGAGCGAGAGAGGATCGCCCACGGTGCCCATTCGTGTGTCATCAGCCACTGAACTTTCAAACTTACCATTGACCCGGTCACCGACTACCAAAGCTCGACATGAACGACCTCTCTGAAATCCGGCCGTGGCGCGGAGCATTTGCACCGGCCATTCTACTCGTCGTTGCGTCATGGGCAGCGATAGGGAGGGCTTACTAGATTGCTCTCACTAGGTTACCTCGCTAAAGTAAGCTTTACCGCGTCCTTGAAAGGTCAAAAGAAATATGAAAGTAAAGTCGATCGAAGCAAAAGATGTCCCGCCCGTAAAACAATTCTCTGTTGACGACCTTTCAAATGTGGTTGTACTAGCTGGGCCAAACGGAGTCGGCAAAACTCGTCTAGTTCAAGAATTTCTTCAAGCATTTCGCGCAGGCCGGCCAAACATCCGCTTCGTGATTGAAGCGACCTCCAGATCCGAGCTCGATAGTTGGGGTAAGAGCCTGCTTGACACGTCTATAGCAGAAGATGCTGCGAACGAAATGGGAAAGTAGTGTAATCCAATTCGAAAGCGATCGCACAAATCAACAAATACAGCCGTACCCGTTCACCTGGGATATCATCGATCCGTGGGAAGAGATTATCGGTTGGGAGTACAGTTTCAATCTGCTGAAAAACAGATTTCAAGACACCTTACACTCACTGTTCCGTAAAGTGCAAAGTAGGCGAAATGAAATAGCACAAACAGCAGAGGCATTGATTAAGCAGGGCGAAAGGACGATGAATCTGAATTTTCCCGATCCTCTCCTACCCTTTAAGGACGCGTTTATTCAGCTATTAGCCCCTAAGGAACTTCTGGATCCTGAAGCAAGACAGCAACAGCTATTTTATTCATATGAAGGTCAACAGTTCCCACTTAGCAGCCTGAGCTCCGGTGAACGCGAGGTTGTGAACATTGTGTTCGACTTTCTGTTGCGTAATCTGGTTGTTCATCGAGTGGATCGATTACTACCATGAAGCTCACTTTGCCGTGATCCGGGAAATCTACAAGGAGGCGGGAATAACTCGCGGCGAGATTTGGGATAGGATATATGGTCGACCGGTTCGCGAGGACTCGGCTGAAGCAGATTTGTTCAAGCTGTTAATGCGCGATCTATCGACCGGCGGTGTAGTGCGCCAGCATCGAGAAACCACGGGGACAGGCGAGTTCATTCGAAGGCCTCGGACCGCGACACGCGGACGTGGTGCGCCTGTTTTGAAGTCTGCGTTCGACTCACAGGAGCCCTACGAGCTAACGGAACTAGGCAAGCAGTTCGTTCACTACGCTATGACAGACGTGGTACCACGAATCGCAGCCGCAAATCCAGATTCTGAGCGCGAAGGGAGCAGGGAGTGACTACTTTAGTTGGTCTTCCAGCTGGGAGCGACGTTCGTCCTGCGCCTTGAATTTGGCCTGGAGTTGATCGAAGACCTCGTTCAATACCCTCATGACGCGTTCATTTCCGTTCCGAATTTCGGCGTTACGGGGATCGATCTCTGTGCGAATGATATGACTAATCGTATTTTGGATGCGTTCCTTTACTTGAGATGGTTCTCCATCTGCTGGCACTACGTAAGTAAGAAACCCATCCCTGTAGTCTAAATCGAGCCAAGAGGAAACGCCGTGCGATTCAAGTTTTAACAGCTGTGTAATCTCGTTATTGTTTTCAACAGGTATTCGAATGGTGACTTGGCGGGCGTCCGCAGATATGTCTTTCTTCGGGTCCCCTTTGACCCTGATCTCTTGAAGTATGTACGTAGCCTTCAACGCATTGCTTTGACGTTCACGATCGTTAAGAACCCTATCCCTACTCAGCCGAGCTATCTCGTTCATTGCTTCGATGCGCTTGTCGAAATCGTCCTTGCTACTCCACAACGGGAATCTCTAAGAAACTCGGGTGCGCTGCGTCGTGATAAAGCGTGACGTGCGCTGTCCGAGCGTCCTTCCCTGACTCTTCCGACACCACGCCGCCGCTGTTGTAGTTCTTCTGAAGCCCGATTGAATTGGGCGAACGCAACAACAACCGCAACCGGCTTCCCTTTGCAATCCGCCGTGAGAAAAATGTGAACCCGTTGAACTCATACCGGTTGATCTCGCCCGGCTTCACCAGCTTCTCCTGACTGAGCGAGTCGCGATACCGCGCCCGAATCATGTCTTCGGTCAGCAGAACACTCGTGCCATCCTTCCTGATCTCGTAGACCGACACTTGAAAGTCGGTGTCCGGCACGTCTATCGACATCCACGCCACGAACTTCAGATAGCCGCTCACTTCAGTGTCTTCGGCGAACGGCTCACTGTGATACACAAGCCCGTTGCCCAGCAGGTTCAATGCCGCTCGCTGATCGGTGAGAGGGTTCGGCACGTCTTCGCGTTCAAGCTCCGCAGGGCGAACGTCGAGCGGGTCGTACACGTACCGATCTGATGTGCCACTTGTTGACTTCTCCTCGGTAAGCAAGCCCGAGCGGAACACATCGTTAGCGTTTCCGTCCGAGTTGAGATAGAGCGTCCTCTTCGCATTTGAAATCGTCTCGAGACTGTTGGCGTATTTCCACTCTTCAGCGCCGACAACGTAATAAGCCACGCGCCTCTTGAGAGAGTCAGGCCTCGGCCCGCCCTTCATCGTCCAGTCGTACCACTCTTTGTGAAGCTTGTTCAGATCGAGCATGCTCGCTTCGCCGAATTTCAACCCGCCGACTTCGCGAGTGGGCGTACGGGTGCCAGCGTGATCCCACGGCCCGATGATCAAGAAGTGTTTCTCTTTCGCTTTATCTGAGCCGTGCTTCATATGCTCGCGGTAATACTGCATCGCGCCCGCCTGGTCGCCGTCGTAGTGCCCGGTGATCGTGAGTATCGGAACATTCATGCGTTTGTATTGGTCGGGAGTTGGGACCATCGCCTGCCAGTACTCATCGGGCGTCGGATGCTCGAGCCAGGTTTGAAAATAAGTCGAGGTGTTGCCGACGACCTGATCCAGCTCCTTGAAAGGCCGGTGGGCAAGGTACAACTCGCGGAACTTGTCGTTCCAGAATGAAGACTCGCCGAACAGCTTCGCGTTAGGCGTCACTCCGCTGGTGAAGCTCAGCCACTGAATGTCATAAGACGCGAAGATGTTTTTGAAGAATGGAAAATCGACGCCGGCGTACGCTGCGGCGGCCGGCACTATGGTCGCAAGATGCGGCGGATTCTCTTTGAGCGTCGCCCATTGATCGAATCCGGCGTAGGAGCCGCCCCACATCGTGACTTTGCCGTTCGACCACGCTTGACGGGCGAGCCATTCGACTACATCGTGACCGTCGCGGCCTTCGTTGGCGAACGGCTCGAATTTGCCTTCCGAGTTGCCGCGCCCTCGCGCGTCTACAAGCGCGAACACATAGCCGTTCTTTGCAAAGTAAAGCGCGCGGTCTTGATAGGAGTCGGCGATGTAGGGCGTGAGTGTAAAGATGACCGGCAGCCGCTCTGTCATTTGTTTGGGCTTGAAGATCGAGGCGTTGAGCTTTACGCCGTCGCGCAACGGGATCTTCAAGCCCCAGAGGAGCTCTATGCCGATCTCCGTGGAAGAAGATTGAGCCCAAACGCTTCCGACGGAAACCGTAAGGATGAATGCCAGGCCAGATGAGACTTGGCGAAGTGTTTTCATGTCCTTCCTCTCAATGAGCTGCGGGTGTACGATGTCTGCCAGATGTCGAACGAGTGAAGGTGACTAACCGCAGAGACGCAGAGACGCCGAGGGTAGCTCAGAGAATCTCTGCGGCTCGGCGCCTCTACGGTTAATCCCCCCGCCTTTCAACCCTTCCATGCACCGCGAGCGACGGCAGGCACGAACGACTCGAGTTCCTTAGGTCTAAACTCAATCTCGCGTTTCTGCTCCGCGCTCATGTAAGCCGTCATCAACAACTGGGTCACTTCAAGCCCATCGTAGAAACTCTCTTCCGGCTGTTTTCCGTCCGCGAAGCACTCGATGAAATACCTGTTCTCGCCCTCGTAGCCGTACTCAGCCGCCTCGCTCGCCACTACCGGCATCAACCCTTGCTCGGCGTTTTGTTTCTCGACAAGGTCTTCGCCCGCTTCGCCTTTCACCCGCCGGCTGAAGAAGAGCTTTGGCCCGCTGTCCAAGGAGTTGAGCGACATCGAGTACTCGGGACCGAGAAGTTCCATGCTCAATCGCAAGCCCGCGCCCACATAGCTCCAGGAAGTCGTCGCTTCCACGATCACCGGCCTGCCGCTTTCGTCCGCGTAGTTCACCGTCGCCCGCGCGAAGTCCTCGGAGGGTTTATTCGCATAGTCCACTTCCGGCCCCATCATCTCCTTGAGCAGCTTGACGTATTCCGGCCGCGACCATTTCAACGAGGCGATCTGAGCAGAGACGCTTACTGGACGAATGCTCGCGCGAGGTTTACCCGGCTCGGTCAACAGGTAGCGGGCGACCTCGACCGAGTGACACATCATATCGTTCAGCACGCCGCCGCCTTGAAGCTCGCCTTGCCAGAACCACGGCATGTGCGGACCGCTGTGCTCTTCGGCCGCGCGCGCCAGATAGGGCCGCCCCGTCAGCGCCGCGCCCCGCGCCCAGATCAACGCCCGTCCTCGTTGTACACCCGGAGTAAACACCTGGTTTTCGAGATAGCCATGCAGCACGCCGGCTTGCTCGACAAGCTGGACCATTCGCCGAGCTTCTTTGGCGTTGCGGGCGAGCGGCTTCTCGCAAGCGATGCCGATCAACTTGCCCTTGCCTGATTCGATCGCGCGCACGATCTGCTCCATGCAATCGAGCCGTGTATGGTTAGGACTGCACAGCCAGATGCAGTCGATCTCGGGCGCGGCGATCATCTCTTCGATCGAGTTGAAGGCGCGAGCTTCGCCGACACGCAACGAGCGCGCGAGTGCGGCGGCTTCTTCGGCGTGCGCCGAGTTAGGACTCCAGACGCCGCGCACATCGGCTTCGCGAACGCCGATCCACGATCTGATGTGAAAGCGAGCATTGAACCCGCTGCCGATAAATCCAACTCCGAGTCTTGATGAGAGCATTAGTTCTGAACGCCTCCGATAGAGTGAAATGCGATGGGTTGGAATGATAGCTGGACTGGAAGCCCCAGGCAAAGAAGCGGAGCCAATGCGTTTGAACGAGCGCCATCCCTAGCCAAGAAACGACTCCTACACTCCATCATTTCGTATCAGATAGCCTCATTATCGCTACACCATTCGACTCACAAATAAATGCCACATACCGATCATCTACCGAGAGCACAAGACTATGACAGTTCTCTGTTTCGCTCGTCCAAACTGCTTGAGGCTTCTGTTCTCGCTTGCGTATGGTCAATGTAGTTCCCAAATCTGTTCCTTTCAATTCTATATTCGTTCCGGCTTTGGTGGTTACCGCTCTAGCACTGGACCTGGACACTTTTTTCCATTGTTCAACTTCCTTATCACTAGCGTCTGATACTGAAGTCCTGGAGCTGATCACACCTATTTCTTGCCCTCCTCTCCATGAGCCCTTCTGTAAAGAGATCTCAGAGAGGTTAACCTTGTACCACTTTCCCATTACATTGACGGCAATGTAGTCACCTGAGGGAGACCATAGTGGGTATTCATCTACCGCGCTCGAGGGAAGAACAATCGCAGTGTGAGTGCGAAGTCTGTCTAGCTCTTCAGCAAGGCTCCTCAGTTCCTGAGTTGAGCTGGAACCGAGTGCAAGGAGAATCATCGCCGTAATCATGTCTTTCCTTTCAGCCTGAATTGTCGGGCTACGATTCAAGAGTGTAACGGCCGCGCCTCCATCGCCCGGGGGCGGGTCCGGGCCTTGGCTTTGCCGGTGGCACCGCGAAGCGTTTGACCGCAAGAGCCGCTCGCGCGCGGTTTAACAATCTCATAACCTGCGGCCCTGGGCGCAGTCTTCGATGAGCTTCACAAGACGCTTGAGCCGTGTTTCTTCCGTCTTGGCGCTCAACACCCACCATGTGACCTTCTTGCGGTACGACGGCGGCAGCATCTGAAAGAACGCCCACGCTGCTTTGTTCTGCCTGAACTTCTTCTCATATAGCCCATCAAGACTGGCAGGTCGTTGCTCATACGAATAGATACCTGATCGGTTTTCCTTCCGCGCCTCAAACGCCTTCACCCCTGCGGGCTGAATTAGCCCCTCTTCGATAAGCTCCCCGGCTCGCTTGATATTGAACCCATAGTTCCCGCGCGGTGGCACTATGGGTTTCGAGCCACTTGCGAAAATCAACCGGCGACTTGAAGTAGGTGATCTTCACGATCGTCCAGGTGTGGTTAGGTGCCGGCCACCTCACCGGCTTCCGTGTCCTTCAGATGCCGACGTGTGGGATCGAGCAAGCGGGCAAGGAATGGGATTAGAGTAAAAGCAATCGGGGCGATCATAACTTAACTGCCGATATGCAGCAGGAATGTTTTACTAGACCAGTCCAAGACGACAGCAAGTAGCAGACCGGTGGATCACCAGGTTGATAACCAGCAGGCTTGACCCATGAGAAAGCCATGCACTTGGGATTGTTCTCGCAATCTGCCCGACATGTTGCGGCAGAAGGGCATCCGTAGTAAGTCAAGGTGGTCCCCATTTGAGCATTAAAGGTCCAGCCGTCTCTATCTGGTCCGAGGATTGGGGCGCCAATTCTCTTGGGACGGATCACCAGGTTCGAACCGGAAGCTATGGCTCCCTCTACAATCGCTTCAAGTTCCTCAGTAATCCTTCCTCGCGTTTCGTCCGCAAAGACGATTTCATCGAACAGGAGCGTTAGCTCAGCTCGTCCGCTCGCACCTCCCGCCAAGTTGATCTTAGCTACGCGACCGATGATATCTGCTCCCTTATATTTTGCCGGTCCCACAATCGTGGCAATGAACCTATCGCCGACACGGTTGGAGGAGGGATCTAAGCCCGAGCTTCCACTTACTGTCAGTTCCATTTGCCTGTGCCGCAGTTCCCGGTTCAATGAGCCTATATCGCCCAGACCCGACTGCTTAGCGTCCCCGCTCTTTGTACCACTGGCTTGTGCACCGGCTCTTCTTCGCGCCAGATCGGCAAACTGGCCATCTGGGTATTTCGCGAGATACGATTTAAAATCCTCGGCGTCGGTGCTGTTCTTTATTGTCTCCCAATAACTCAACTCGATCGCTGCCGGGTCAACCTTAGGATCATTGTTGACGGTCACCGATACCGAGCCAACAACAGAAAAGTAGAAATCACCTACGAGCGAGGATGACTCCCAAGGAACTTGTTTGCCTTGTGTCTTGTCCTGTACGCCAATTCGTACCTGCTTGAATACCTGCTCTATGCTTACTCCAGGTACACGCATGTTCTTTAGGAGTTCCTGAGTATAAAGCCCATTCTCTCCCTCTCCGTCGCTTGCAACCGAGCCGGGTGCGGTCGCGTAAGCGAGCAACGTCCCGCTGGGCGCGTCAATCGAGGCCAGCCCTTTTTGTGCCGACCGAAAGCTCCTGGCAAACGGGTTATTGCGACATGCGTCGAGGATGACTATGTTCAACTGGTTGCGAGCAGCCGCCATCTGCGCCAGCACCAGGCCGACATCAACGGACTCGTACTCGACTTCTTCTTCGCTGAGGATCGTAGAGCCTACGGGAATCAAATAGTTGGTTCCTCTTATCTGGATGCCGTGACCTGCATAATAGAAAAGACCGACCCCACCATTGCGAATCTTCTCGCCGAAGGCCCGGATGTTGCGCTTTATATCGTTTTGTGAAAGGTTCTCGCCGTAAAGAACCTCGAACCGGAGATTGCGTAGGGTATGAGCCATCGCCCGCGCGTCATTGACAGGGTTCAATAACGGCGAATCTTTATAGGCGCTGTTGCCAATGACGAGCGCTACACGCCGGTCTGTTTGCGATCCTTGCTGTACCCGCATACCGCGAGTCTTGGTCTGCGCAGCAACTTCTTCAAGCGACAGCATAGATAGACTGCAAGCGGCCACTATGCCCGCAAGAACAAGTGTTGAAACCCTGGACTTCATACGCTGAGGCTCCTGAGAGGTCTATGCAAAAATTAGCGAGAAATATAGTCAGGCCAGTAAATGATGTCAACTTGTCCTCATAGCGCATTAGAAGCATTTGCCGGCCTAATCGAGGTGGCAATGGGTTCGGAGGAATCTGCATCTACATTTTGAGTTTCCGATCCGCCACGGGCAGGCAGTGCTGTTTGTATGGGTCCCGAACACGATGGCGGCGGCTAGCTGCGCCGGCTCAACGCGCAGCGTTTTTCTCCGGAGCCGACCCGACGTGCTTCTCAATCCACTCCAACTCGCGTCGCATCTTGTCCAGTTGATGTGCAGGCTCGCGCAAGCCGTGACCTTCGCGGGGATAGATGATCAATTGAGTGGCCACGCCCGCTTTCTTCAAACCCATGTAAGTCTCGAGGCTTTGCGGCAACGGAACGCGCTCGTCTTTCTCGCCGTGATAAATCAGCGACGGCGTCTTCGCGTTTTGAAGATAGAACACCGGCGAGCGCTCGATCATGTTCTGGTTGTTGCGCCACGGCGTGCCTTGATGAAGGGTCTCGCGGCTGAACTGAATGTCGGCCTGGCTGTAATAGGAAATCGCGTTCGACAAGCCCGCTCCGAACACCGCCGCTTTGAACCGATCCGTGTGCCCGATGACCCATCCGGACATATACCCGCCGTAGCTGTAGCCCTTGATCGCAAGCCTCGCCGGGTCGGCGATGCCTCGCTCGATCAGATAATCGACGCCGCTCATTATGTCCTGGTAGTCGCCGCCGCCCAGATCGCCGACGTTTGCCGAAGCGAATTCGTAGCCGTAATTCGAGGAACCACGAAAGTTCGGGAAGAAGCTTGCGTAGCCGCGCGCGGCGTAGATCTGCGGGAACTCCGAGGACGAGGCCATGAAAGAAAGCTGGTAAGCGCCTTCGGGACCGCCGTGGATGCTCGTGATGAGCGGGTACCGCTTGCCCGATTCGTATTCAATCGGGTAGATCAGAATGCCTTCGATCTCGCGACCGTCTTTCGAACTCCACTTAACGGTTTCGACACGCCCAATTGCAAAGCCCTTTGCCTGGGGATTCATGTCAGTGAGCTGCAGAGTTGTCGCTCGGCCGCCAAAGATCTCTTTAGTTGACGCTGAATGAACCTCAGCCGGGTGCTCGGGACCTTCTTCGAGGTAAACCACTCTCTCAGAGCTGGCCGAGAGCGTGAGCGAGCCGGCGAGTCCCGATATGCCAAACCATTCCGGTCCGCCGCCATCGGGGGTCATTCTGCCGATCGAGCGGCGCGTGGCGATGTCAGCGCTGAAATAGATCAACCGTCCATCACGCGACCACTGATGATCGCGAATGTAGCCTCCAAATTCCGGATGCAGGACTTGAGACTTCGACGGCGCAAGATACCCGGTCAGGGTGTTTGGACGACTCGGTGGCGTCGTCACTCTGGTCAAGGCGAGCAAGTGAATGCGGGAGGGCCCAATGCTGGGATACTTGTCAGAGTTAGAAAGATACGAAAGCATCCGTCCATCAGGCGACCACTCGATATTGGTTTCGCCCCGATCGTTGGTCGTGAGGCGTGACGGCTGCGTCTGCTTTCCGCCTGCGTCAATTGCATAGATCTCGGTTGTCCCCGAGTCCGCTAGCTTGGGGGTGTTGCGTGCGGTGAACGCGATGGCGTCGCCCGCAGGACTCCAGGCGATTTCGACCGCATGGAGCGCGCCGTCCGTGAGCTTCACCGGCTTCGACAAGGGACTTGCTTGCCCGGACACCTCGATGATGTTGATGTAGGCATATCGGTAGTCGGCGTCCACCACGATCTGATCGAAGCCCTCCTTCTTTTCCTTCTCTCGGGTCTCAGGAACCGGATCAGCCGCGATGTACGCGATTCGCTTTCCATCCGGCGACCACTCGAAGCTCTGCACCGAGGTCTGAACATCGGTGACCTTCCGAGCTTCTCCGGCGTCGATCGACAACACGTACACCTGAGCCTTGCCGTCGCGGTCCGAGATGAAAGCCAGCCTTCGCGAGTCCGAAGACCAGCGGGGCTGATCATCCCGCTTCGGCGAGCGCGTAAGTTGTTGCGGCTCGCCGCCGTCCGCGGGCACAAGCCACACGTCCGTGTTGCGGAGGTTGGTCTTCATATCGGCCTGGGTGACGACGAAGGCGACCAGCTTGCCGTCGGGCGAGATTCGAGGATCGCTGACCACGCGCAAGCTCATCACGTCCTCCAAGGTCATAGCGCGTTTCGCTTGTACGGCGGCGCTTGCGATCTGCGCCGCTGCCATCGACGCGACTGCCGTCAGCGCGATCAACAGGGAGATGGGTAGTTTCGGTGTTTTCATGTCGTGACTGTCCTCCGCGGAGCTTCGGAACCGGCCGGGCGGCATGATGCTATACCAAGCGCGGACGAGTTTCTAGGAATTTGAGCCTCGGGGCGGGTAATTTGAGAGTCAGGCTCGGCTGAGACGGCTTGCTATGTAATTTTCACCGAGTCTCTGAATCGAGGTGTTAGTCGAAGCCGAGAACGCGACGACATCTGGTCCCATTTCTCATCCCGCGCACCGCGAAGGACCGCCGGCGGGTCGTCTGAGGTTCAGAGTTCAAGCTTTAGCTTGCTTCTCACGTGCAGGCGGCCGAAACAGCAAGCTAAAGCTTGAACTCTGAACTTAAATTGACCCACCACCGAAGGATCGGCGGCCTCGGCATAAAGCTTCAGGCTGTTGTAAGCTTTTAGCCGGCTGACTGACCGAGAGTAGTGTTCTGATTTGAATGTTTTCTCCGCGCAACCTCATAGATGCGGCTCCGTGTCTCCGCGGTTGGTTAGCGTGGAAAACCCTATTAACCGCGGAGTCGCCGAGCCGCAGAGATCGCGCAGAGAATCGAAGTTAGGACATCACCTGAACGAGTCGATCGTGGGCCTCAGAGGAGCTGCCATGAATTCTATTCTCACCTCGTGTGCGCTCATCCTTCTGGCTCTGCCGCCACAGGCGCAGCAGTCGATTGATCCCGCGCTCGCCGAACAGTACTTCCGCGAAGCGGAAACAAGTTGTCGCGACGACGGGGGCAAGTTGTGGGGCCGGTCGCTTTGCGGGCCAATGCTGTTTGCCGACGTGCGAACAAGGATGGTCGTCGCAAATCAAAAGGACGCCGATGGCATCCTGACCAAACAAAATAACGTGTATGTCGGCAGATTGCCGGACAAGGAGACTGTCGCCAACACAGCCTATCGCTGGGCGGGCGTGTACTGGACGATGGTGATGTGGCCGCTTCCCGCGAACAAGACGGCGAGGCTGAGGTTGATGGCCCACGAGCTCTATCACCGGATTCAGCCCGACATTGGCCTGCCCGCTTCCAATCCGTCAAACGATCATTTGGACTCGGTTGATGGGCGCATCCTGTTGCAACTTGAATGGCGAGCCCTGCGCCGAGCGTTGACCGGCACAGACGTTGATCGAAGAACTGCAATCGAAGACGCCCTGGTGTTCAGACTTCGCCGGCGCGAAGTCTTCCCCCAGGCCGCGATCACTGAACGCGGACTGGAGATGAACGAGGGTCTGGCTGAATACACCGGTGTCAAGTTGCGCGGAACGACTCTAACCGAGACGCTGGATTTCATCGCGAGGAAGCTGCAGGAATCGGAGAGCTTGCCGAGCTTCGTTCGCTCGTTCGCCTACGCGTCAGGCCCTGCGTACGGCTTCCTGCTGGACGAGTCCGGGAAAGAATGGCGCAAAGGACTCAAGCCCGAGAACGACTTCGGTGTGATGATCGAGCGGTCATTCTCGATCACACTGCCACCGGATTCCAAACGCGAGGCCGAGAAGCGCGCCGCTCGTTATGATGGCGACAAGCTTCGCGAAACGGAGACCGACCGAGACGCTCAACGCCAGCGCCGGATCGCGGAATATCGCAAACGGTTCGTGGACCCACCGGTGTTGCTTCTGCCTATGACCGCGCAGATGAACTATTCGTTTGACCCCAATGACATTCAAATCCTTGATGCGACCGGCAGTGTATACGGGAGGCTGAACGTCAGCGACGCCTGGGGGATCCTGAGCGTGTCAAACGGCGCGCTGATGACGCGCGAAGGCTCGAAGATTTCAAGTGTCACTGTCCCGGCGCCCTCTGACGTGAGCGACCGCAGACTCAAGGGAGACGGCTGGGTTCTGGAATTGAGCGAAGGCTGGAAGCTGATGCCTGGCGCCCGAAAAGGGGACTACACTTTGAAGCCCGTTCGCTGAGCGCCTCGCCTCGGATGACCGACTGTCTTGGAGAAGAGGAGTCCGCGAACGTGACGAAACCGGGCCGTTGCTCGTGCCGGCCACCAGATTGAGCCCTGTCAGAGTACTTTTCGTTGACAGCGACGAGGCCGCTGCTGGTAGACTCAAAAAAAAGCTAAGCGGAGAACCTTTGAAAGTGCGCGGTCGGTCAATACACAGGGCGAGTTCAAGGACACGGGCTTCATCGCTCGTGCTGCTTATACTAGTCGCGCACGCGTTGTACGTCAGCGCCACACATCATCACGCTGCGCTCGGAGCCCCAGCGGCGCTCAACATTGAATCGCGCGATTCGGACAGCTCAACGAAGCAACCGCAGTCGAGCGACGCTTCACATTGTCTGTCTTGTCGTGTTTCCCGCAGCTTCGAAATCGGAGACCGCTCCCATCACCTAAACGTCGAGCTGCCCGTCGAAACGGTTGCTCAAGAAAAGCTTCTATCACCTTGCTGTACCAGCCGTCCATTTGTTGTTCTTTCCGATCGAGCACCTCCTCTCGCCTGAAAACAATCGTTTTGCCTGGACTCGGCAGTCTGCTAAACCACTGCGCATTCTGACATCGGACTTGCGGTCACTGCTTGCGCACTGCTCGCGAGTAAAGCGCGGCATATCGCCGGTCCAGCACGCGTGGCGTAGTTCCGCTTGTCGGCGGACCACGCCTGGCTTTCTAGCTGCTTTACTGGCGAGGAGACCATCATGAGAACGTTTACTGCTTCAGTAGTCTTACTAGTCCTGTTTTTTTCCAACATCGCGGCGGCCCATGCAGAAACCGCGGGCACGCTGCGCGGCACGGTCACGCTGGAGACCTCGGGCAAACCTGTTCACGGCGTAACGGTTACGATCCTCGAACTGAAACTCTCTGTCGAGACGAACGACGACGGAGTTTACGAATTTCCGAGTGTCCCGCCCGGGATATACACTGTTGTAGGTCATCTTCACCGCGTTCCTGACGTCGTGCAAACCGTTCAGGTTGCCGACGGAGCGAACGTCACTGCCGACTTTCAACTGCGGCTCAGAGTCGTAGGGGAACAGGTTACCGTCAGCGCGAGCGGGAACGAGGAGTCGTCATTCAATTCGATTCAATCAGTCATCTCTTTAACGGGCGCTGAGATTTCAGAGAGAAACACCCAATCGCTGGGGGAGGTGCTGGACCACGAGCTTGGAGTAGCCAAGCGTGGGTTTGGCCCGGGCAACGGGCGTCCGGTGATCCGGGGGTTTGATGGCGACCGAGTGCTGGTTCTGCAAGAGGGAGAACGTGTCGGGGCGCTGGGATTTCAGTCAGGAGATCACGCCGAGCCAATCGATCTTTTGAGCGTGGAGAAGCTTGAAGTCGTAAAAGGGCCGGCAACATTGCTCTACGGCAGCAGCGCGATTGGCGGCGTGGTCAACGCGATCTCCGAGCACGATACCGCGCATCCGGGCATTCGTGGTTACATCACCGCGCTCGGCGGGACGAACAACTGGCAGGGCGGCGGCGGTGGCGGCATCGAGTACGGCAACAAGCGATGGCTGTTCTGGGGTAGCGGGAGCGGCCAGCGCGCCGGCGACTATGACACCCCGATCGGACGCATCACCAACTCCTACACCAGGGAGGGTGCAGGCTCGGGCGGGTTCGGCTACTTTCCGGAGAAATCTTTCTTCAGCATTGACTACAGCTTCGACCGCAGACGTTACGGCATTCCCTTCGATCCGTCTGAAGTGGATCCCGAGATCGTGTTGCTCGATCCACGACGTCACAACGTTCATTTCAGCGGGGGCTTTCGTCAACTCGATTCATTCATAACCGACGTGCAGTTCTCAGCCCAGTACACCGACTACAAGCACGATGAGATCAACGCGGTCGAGGACATCGTCAACACTACGTTTAAGAACAAGACGTTTACTTATCGCGGCGTATTCGACGAACGGAAGACGGGCCGGTGGTCGGGCAGCTTTGGCGTCTGGGGCTTGCATCGGGACTACGTCTCGGTGGGTGAAGAATCGCTTGGGCCTCCAACAAAGCAGAACGGGTTCGCGGCGTTTGGTCTTCAGAAAGTCGATCTCGAGCGAGTCTCGATCCAGTTTGGCGCGCGATTCGAACACAACGGCTATGGCCCCGACCAGATTCTCGATCGTCCGACACCCGACCGCTCGTTTAACGGTTTTTCCGGCGCCATTGGCATGCGAGTCCCAATGTGGAAAGGCGGAGCCTTTGTCGCCAACTACACGCACTCTTACCGGGCGCCGGCGCTCGAAGAGCTTTACAACCTGGGGCCGCATCCCGGAAATGCAACTTTCGAGATCGGCGATCCGAATCTGGACCGCGAGCGTGGCGACGGCATCGATGTTTCACTTCGGCACTCGACCAGCCGTCTGCGAGCGGAGTTGAACTACTTTTACTATCACCTGAAGGACTTTATCTTCCTCGCGCCCACCGGAGAAGTGGAAGACGGTCTAATCGCAGCCCAATACTCACAGGCGACAGCCCGGTACACGGGGACTGAAGCGCGGCTTGATATCGGGCTGCACCAAAACCTGTGGTTGATTTCCGCGCTTGACTATGTGAGTGCGGAACTGAAGGACACCGGCACGCCGCTTCCTCGCATACCCCCGCTTCGCGGCCGCGTCGGGTTTGAAGCGACGTACAAGGGCTTCAGGTTCAATCCTGAAGCTGTAATGTCCAGGGACCAGAATCGGATCTTCCCGACGGAGACTCGAACGGCGGGCTACACGACTTTCAATGTGAACGCGTCGTACATCATTCCGCAGCAACACTACGCTCAGATCGTCTCACTGAGCGCTTTCAATCTTGCGGACCGCCTGTACCGCAACCATCTGTCGTTTATCAAGGGGTTCGCTCCGGAAATCGGGCGCGGGGTGAGGCTGACGTATACGCTGAGGTTTTTCTAACCGAACCAGACAATGTGTCTCCGAGCCGTCGTCACCGACGAACGGCTCGGAGGGGTAGGCACATCCTAAGCTCCGCAAGGTGCCGGGTCATCCGCCATTTCACCATTAGCGCATACCAAGTTGCGCGCGCCTGACCGTGTTTGGCAATGTGCTGTGGCTGCGTCAGCTCTCGCAATCGTAACTTAAGCGTGTTCTTGTTCGCTCCTGTAAGCCGTCCCAGTTCCGCAATCATCCAAAGACGCGGTCGTAGACTCCACGAATCGCCGATGTGTGTTGAGCAACTGCTCGCTCCAACCCTTCAACCGAGCCCAGGCCAAGTGCGCGCGCGATGTCGCCCATTGCAACTGCCGAAGCGGGCAACACCGGCCGAGCACGGTCCATAAGCAGTCGCATCCAGTGATCGAGGCTTCTGAGGAACCAGTACCCTTCAAACAGAATCCGCGTCGAGGTTTCGTCAATCGCTCCAAGCTCGCCAAGGTGTTTGATCAACGCAGTCGTTCCCCGCTCGGTCGGGAAGTAGATCCGGTCGCGAAGCTGGATGTACCGCGTGATGAAATAGACTTCGGTCATTCCACCCTTGCCCCATTTGATGTCGCGCCGCGAGCCGCTTGCTTTTTCCTTCTCGAGTCGCGTCCGCATCGCCGACAGATCCTCTCTTAAAGCAGGGTTCCGCGCCGCCGCGTCAAAACAAGCATCGCAGATTGCAGATCGGGCACGCGCTCCGAATTCCAAATCTCCAGTGACTTCGCGCGCTTTCAGATAGGCCGAGTGCTCCCACGCTGACGCGCGCGTGCCGAGGTATTCGGTCAGGCTGGTGAGCCCTTGCGCGAGCACGCCGCTCTTTCCTTCAGGGCGCAGCCGGAGATCGATGCGATAGAGAAGACCCTCTCGCGTAATCGACGACAATACACGAACCAATTGCGAGGTGAGTTTGGCGTAGAACTCCTGCGACGATTGAAAGCTCACAAGGGTACCGTCCGAGTCGTTTGCGGCCAGTGCCGGCGGCGGCCACGAGGCTTTGTCGTCGAAGACGACCAGCAGGTCGAGATCCGAGCCGTAATCCATCCCCGAATGCCCGAGCCGCCCGAGCCCGAGTATCGCAAAGGGCAAATCAGTGGTCAGTCGCCAGCGGTCAGTGGTCGGCGGCTGGTAGTCGGTGACAGGTGGCGGGTGACCCGTGGCCGGTCGTCGGTGATCGGGAGTGAAGCCGAGTGATTCAAAAGCGATCTCTAAAGCGATGGACAGCACTGCCTCCGCAAGCGCCGTTTGTTCGACGTTGCTCGCCCGCAGCACCTCATCCCGCCCAACACCGGCCACCGGCCACCGGCCACCGACAACCGACAACTGCCCACTGACCACCGGCCACTGGCCACCAACCACTGGCCACTGACCACTGATTCCCGCCATATCCCGGTAACCCATCTTCATCACGAGCCGGTACCAGACTCGCCGAAGGGCATCGGTCTTTGCCGACGGGTCGTTTTCAGAATCGGTTGCCGCGCTAATCGCTCGATTAAGGTCAGAAGGGCCGGTCGCGTCATCCGGCTCGACCAGAACACTCGCAAGCGCCGGCCGTGACACGAGCATCTGTGATAGATATTGGCTGCTGAGCACCACCACCAACCGCTTGATCAGAGCATGCCAATCCGGTGCTGCGTGCGACCAGCCCGGGGGATCGCCGGGATAAGTCGCCAGCGACACGGCCCACGCCGTCAGATTGCGGAGGGCTCGCGGTGGGTTGATCGTCAGCGACAAGGCTGACTTGATCGCCTCCTCAATAGCGCTCTTGCTACTCACGTTGCCCGGCGTCGGTTCGCCTCTCGTCTCGATCAGTTTATTCAGCGCGATGCAAGCGCGGCGAATAAGCCGTCCTGTCTCCTCGTCGGTTTCGCTGACGGGCGCGGCCACTTCGCCGAAACCTTCGGGCGTGTTTGCCGCGTCGGAATCACGTTCTGTCGCGAACACGCGATCGTAGATCGCTCGCACCGACGACGTGTGAGCTTTAAGGTCCGCAAGAAAAAGTCCCGAGGGATCATCCGTTTGTCGATACCCGCAGCGCCGAGCAAGTACCTCCAACCGGGCGCGAGCAGCGGGCAGCCGGTGCGTCTGCGCGCCGTGTTCCATCTGCAAACGGTGCTCGACTTTTCTCAGAAACTCATAGGCCGCCGAGAGCCGCGCGACCTCCGTCTCACTCAAGTAATGTTTCTCGGCCAGCCGTCCCAGGACAATCAGAGTCTGCGCCGACCGAACCCACGGCTCGCGTCCGCCGCGCGCGAGCTGCAATGCCTGGGCTATAAACTCGATCTCTCGAATGCCGCCGCGGCCGAGCTTCACATTGAAGCCTCCGCCCCGGCTTGCGACGCTTCGGTCGATCTTCTCCTTGGCTCGCCGCACGCTCGCAACCGCGCCAGGAAGCGCGTCCGGGGCAAACACGACGTTGCGAACACGCTCCAGGAATCGCGACACCACGCGCTCGCTCCCCGCCGAAGCGCGCGCGCGAATTAGTGCTTGCCGCTCCCAGTTCTGCGCTTTCCCGCGATAGTAGTCGGCGGCGCGTTCAATCTCCCATACCGTGTCGCCGTCGCGTCCGTAAGGCCGAAGCCGGAGATCGATCCGATAGACCGACCCTTCGCCTGAGCCGCCGCCGATCAGTTGCACGATAAGCTCTGCAACCCCGGCGAAGAACGTCTTATTGCTGATTGAAGACTCGGTGTTGTGGCCATCCCCCGCGGTGAGCCCGTCGGCCGAGTAGATAAAAAGCAGATCTATGTCCGAGGCGTAGTTCAACTCTCGGCAGCCGAGCTTGCCCAGGGAGACGACCGCCAACTCGGCTTGTTCGATGCGCCCGCGCTCATCTCGAATCTGCGGCGCGCCGTGACGGTTGATCATCTCCTGCTGCGCCACAGTCAGCGCGTGGCCGAGTATCACATCGGCAAGGTTGGACAACTCGTCGGTTACCTCGGCCAGGGTCGCGCGAGTCAAACAATCGCGCAGATAGATCCTGAGCAGCTCCCTTCGCTTGAAGCGCGCCAGGTTCGCGCGAAGGTCCCGTTCCACCGCAGACGTCAGGTACCTGGCCATCTCCTCTCGAAGCTGTTCCGTTGACTTGACTCGATCCAGCCCGCGCGCCGCTTCGCGTTCGAGCCAGCCGATGTGCTCCGGATGGCGAAGCAGGATCTCGCCCAGGTAAGGGCTGTAAGCGGCGATCGTCAGCAACCGCGCGAGCAACTGTTGATCGGGGTCGCGGTCAAACTTTGGCGCGATCTCGAGGTTTCTCAACCGTGTCAGAAAACTGCGCGCGCCGGCCGGATCGGGAAGAGTCAGAATAAAAGCTTCTATGGCGCTCGACTCGGGCCTTGGCATCACGTGCATAATCTAGCATAGCCGCGCGGCCCGGACGATTCGCCTTACCGGCTCAGACGGCGAATTCCACCAACCGCGAGACTGTGAAACCTCAGGGCAAAACGGACAGTCTCGAACCTCAGCGCAATAACAGGTCAGGAAGGGTGGCTTGCCCCCGC
>JBASRN010000252.1:0-17740 GCA_049273855.1 Blastocatellia bacterium | reverse complement strand
CCCTGATGAAGGACCAGGTCGATCAACTCGCCGCCCGCGGCATTCCGACCACGTTTATCAACAGCTCGCTGAGCTACGCCGAGACCAACAAACGTTTGAGCGAAATCCGGCGCGGCGTTTACAAGCTTGTTTACATCGCGCCCGAACGATTTCGAAGCCTCGCCTTCATGGACTCGATCGGCGAAGTAAAAGTCCATCTGTTCGCAGTCGATGAAGCGCATTGCATCTCGCATTGGGGTCACGACTTCAGACCCGACTATCTGCGGCTCAAGCAGGCGGTCGCGCGGCTGGCCAACCCGCAAGTCATCGCGCTGACTGCCACCGCCACGCCGCACGTGAGAGCCGACATAAGCGAACAGCTCGGCCTGGTCGATCCTTATGTAGCCGTGGCCGGGTTCGATCGGCCCAACCTGGCGCTGCGAGTCGCGCACGTTGCAAGCGAAAAAGAAAAGCTCGAAACGATCAAACGTATCGTTGGAAAAGCCGCCGGCTCGGGAATCATCTATGCCGCCACTCGCAAAGCCGTCGAGCAGGTCACCGCAAAACTAAAGATGGCCGGCTTCATGGTCGAGGCCTATCACGCGGGCATGGACGAGCGCGATCGCACCCGCACGCAAGACGGGTTCATGCGCAGCAAGTGGCAGGCCATCGTCGCAACCAACGCGTTTGGCATGGGTATCGACAAGCACGACATTCGCTTTGTGGCGCACTATCATCTGCCCGGCTCGATCGAAGCCTACTATCAGGAGGTCGGGCGGGCAGGCCGCGACGGCGAGCCTTCCGAATGCGTGCTGTTGTTCAACTACGCCGACACGCGCTTTCAGGAGTTCTTTATTGAGGGGAGCCATCCGCCTCCCGAGTTGATCAAGCGGGTCTATCAGGAAATCGTTCAGCTCAGCGCCGATGTTGGCGGCGAGAAGATTGAGATGTCGGCTCGCGAGCTGGCTAATCGAGCCGGTTTGAAGAACGATATGTCGGTTTACTCGGCGTTGACGGCGCTCGAAAAAGCCGGTCACATCGAGCGCGGGCGGGGCAATGACCGCACGGTGATCGCCTGGATGAAGGTACCAATCGACACTGCTCTGGCGGCGGTGTCCGATGACTCTCAGGAAGGCTCGCTGCTTCGCGAGTTGATCTTCAATCGAAATGTGAACGAGCGCGAGCGAACGGAGCTTGAACTGAACTCACTCGGCGCGCAGCTCGGGTTGACCGACGGCCAAGTGCGTCGGGCGCTTGGCGGACTCTCGACCCGCGGGTTGATCTCGCATCGCAATGCATATCTCGGTCGAGGGATCAGGTTGCTGGATGAAACGGCGGCGCGCGTGCTGAGGATCGACGCGAAGGAGCTTGCCTCGCGAGCCGCCGCCGAGCAATGGAAGCTTCGAAAGATGATCGACTTCGCTTACAACAAGGGCTGCCTGCGCCGATTCGTCTTGAATTACTTCGGCGATCGAAAGAGAATTGAGCACTGCGGCACCTGCTCGCAGTGCGCGCCCGACGCGTCGTTTGAGATGGACAGCCGAACCAGAAAGCGTCTGGCCGCGTCGGGCACCCTGACCGTCGCAACTGCATCGGGTTCGGGAGGCGCGGCCAGGCTACCGGCGGCTACCGAGCTTGATCACTTCATCATCGACCAGGCTCTGACCGGCAAGGAGCTTCGAGCGGACCTGAAGCGACGAGCTGAAGTGAAGCGCGCCTCGAACCTGGCCGGCGAAGAGCCGGAACCGCCCTGCGCGCGACCATTGAGCGAGGCTGAGACGATCGTGGTCAAGAAAGTGCTGAGCTGTGTCGCGCGAGTAAACGGGCGATTCGGCAAAGGGACAATCGCGGCCGTGCTTCGCGGATCGAGCTCAAAACAGGTAATCGAGCATCACCTCGATAAGCTTTCGACTTACGGCCTGCTGCGAGGGATGAAGCAGGACGAGATCGCGGCCTATACAAAGGCCTTGATCGAAGCCGGCTGCATCGCGGTCGGGCGCGGCGCTTACCCCACTGTGACCCTGACGGATTACGGACGCGAAGTGATGACCAGCCGCGCGGAAGTGGCGCTTGAACTAAACTGAGCGCCAACGATAGCGGACGAAGTGCCCGATACAAAACCACTCCGAGTAACGCGGAGAACGTGAAGATCAGGTCCTCCCTGCGGAAGCTCTGCATGGCAGGTATGAAAACTTCTTTTTCTAACCCAGGCGTTTACGCCTGGTTTGAAAATGCGAAGGATATTTGGCTTTGCCCCATTTATGGGGCTTTGGGTGGTCCTTAGCGGTGTGGCTGAAGCCGACCAGAAAAGCCCGCTGAAGCGGGCTCGAGTGATTCTTGCGGCTCGCGACCCCAGGCGTGAACGCCTGGGCTACCGAAAACACTGCCTGGGCTACCGAAAACACTGTCTGGGCTACCGAAAAACACCGCACTCCTACGGAGTTCGGAGCGGACGAAACAGGTGCTGGTTTGGTTGCGGCTGAGCCGCGGTGTGCCTTCGCTTCTCTGCATAAGCCCGGTAACTGCTTTGTGTGGGTGATTCTGTTGATGTTGGAGATTGAATGGAAACTAATGCTTCCGGTGTTCTTCAAATAAACGAGAAGGGTTTTGGCTTCTTGCGGCAGCCCGACAAAGATTTTCGGCCAAGCCCAAGAGACGTCTTCGTCCCGCGCAATCTCATTCAGCGATACTCGCTGCGCGAAGGCGTCCAGGTCGAAGGCGTCGCCGGGCCGACACAGGACGGACGCGGCCGCACGCAAGCCGATCAGCTCACTCAAATCGACAAGGTCAACTGCCTAGATGCCCGCGACTATGCGCGCCTGCCCGAGTTCACCAGCCTCACAAGCATCGACCCGACAGAACTTCTGGAGCTGTCAAAAGGCAGCAACAACATCTCGATGCGAGTGCTCGATCTGATCGCTCCCATCGGCAAGGGCCAGCGTGGGTTGATCGTAGCTCCGCCAAAGACCGGCAAGACTACCCTGATCGAACAGATCGCCGAAGCCGTCGCCGACAATCACCCCGAGATTCATCTGGTTGTGTTGCTGGTAGACGAACGTCCCGAAGAGGTGACTCATCTCAAACGCCGCGTCCGAGGAGAGGTGATCGCGTCTTCAGCGGATCAAAACGCCGATCTACACTTGCAGGTGTCGAGGCTTGTGAGCGAACGCGTAAAGCGGATGGTCGAATGCGGCGAGGACGTGGTCATGCTGCTGGATTCGATCACTCGCCTGGCGCGAGCTTCAAACCGGGAGACGAGCCGGCGGGGGCGCACGATGTCGGGCGGCGTCGACTCGCGAGCTCTCGAGTTTCCGCGGAAGTTTTTCGGCGCGGCCCGCAAGGCGGAAGAGGGCGGCTCGCTTACGATCATTGCCACGGCTCTGATCGACACGGGCAGCCAGATGGACGATGTCATCTTTCAGGAGTTCAAAGGAACCGGCAACCTCGAGATCGTGCTGGATCGCAAGCTGGCGGAGCGGCGGATATTTCCCGCCATCGACATCTCGCAATCGGGGACTCGCAAGGAAGAAAAGCTGTTTGATGCTGAAACGATGCCGCTGATCAATCTGCTTCGCCGCGGGCTCGCGGGGAAAAAGTCGATCGAAGCCATGGAACTTCTGTTGAAGGGATTGAGCGAGACGAAAACCAACCTCGAGTTCCTCGCGCGGTTAAAGCAGAACACACGGTAGAATGCCGATTGACTGTGCTAAAACGTCAGAGCAAAGCGGACGTGTCGAACCTCAGCACATTTTCAGGTCGGGAAGGTGGGCTTGCCCCCGCCGAGTCGTCCCTTACTTCTTACAAGGAACTAGGCGGGGGCAAGCCCTCCTCCCGACCTGTCATTGTTTCTATATGTCGTCGCAGCCGAAGTCGGTAATCACGCAGTCTCGGAGTTGGCGGATTATCGATAAAGGACGCATAACTTGTCTATAGCAGCTGCTCATTTCGGCTCGATTATCTCAACTCGTTCGATGCGGTCGTCGCGGGCTATGCGATTCACCACATCCATTCCTTCGATGACCTGACCAAAGACCGTATAGCCGCCGTCCAGATGTGGCTGAGGTGAGTGGGTTATAAAGAATTGGCTGCCGCCGGTGTCCTTGCCGGACAGAGCCATTCCAACCGACCCAGTTTCGTAACGCCGGAGATTGACCTCACATCGAATCTGATAGCCCGGACCCCCGTTCATATCGCCGCGCGGGTCGCCACCCTGTATCACGAAGTTCGGAACCACTCGCGGGAAAGCCAACCCGTTGTAATACCCCGATCGCGAAAGCTGAACAAAGTTGTCCACGGTCATCGGCGCGTCTTTCATGTAAAGCTCTATTCGAATCTCGCCCTTCCTGGTATGGATCACAGCGATCTGGTTCCGGCCGGTTTCGCTCAACAGCGCCATCCGCTGCCAGTACGCCCGATCGTGTCCGGTGTTCGCTCGGCCAATCTGCAACGGTTTCGTCGAGACAGGTCCGCCAGCGGATTCGCGCAAAAGCTCCGCTGCTTTCAACCGCACCACGTAGTCCTCGTCGCGAGCTTCCTCCGAAAGCACGCGCACGCTCATCGGGTGCTTGAGCTTGAGTGCCGTCTCGATGATCGCGATCCGCGCGTCGTTCATTTTGTCCGAACGGGCAGCCTTGTAAGCGGCTTCCAGAGCCTGAATCACCGGCTCGCCCGATTCGCCAAGCTCGCCCAGCAAAGTCGCGGCCGTTGTGCGAACGATCACGTCTTCGGCCCTCAAATGATCGAGTAGGATGCCAAGAATTCCCTCGGCCTTCACGGCTGCAACCGCGGTAAGGATGTCCGAAATCGCGCGCGGGTCGGGTTTGCCGTAGATCTTTCCGGCAAGTAAATCGAGCAAGACCGATTTCGCGCGCGGCGAGCCCAGTTGCCCAAGCCCCTGCGCGTAGGCCGCCATTGCCTTCCAATCGTTGCCCGGGAGCCTGATGGAGTCGGGGACTTCGAAGAACGGCGTCTCGCCGAATCTCGCGACGGCTATTTCGATCTCCGGGCTGGAGCCCAGCTTTCCGTCGGCGAACCGCAAGGCCCTGAGGAACTCGAGCCCCCGAGGGTCTTTGATGTTGCCAACCGC
Source organism: Blastocatellia bacterium (assembly GCA_049273855.1). Taxonomy (GTDB): domain Bacteria; phylum Acidobacteriota; class Blastocatellia; order UBA7656; family UBA7656; genus Onstottus_B. The sequence goes on along the minus strand of JBASRN010000252.1, from coordinate 12,675 downwards.
GGTCGCGATCAACAGCAGCGAGTTCTGTTGAGTCGGCATCCCGTTCTTGTTGCGATCGAATGAGCGGTACCCCGCCAGTTGGGTCTTACCCAGGGATGTTAGCGGCTCGACGGCGCGCGCGTCGCCTATCGAGCCGAGTGCGTTGATCGCGCTTACGCCGACGCGCGAGTCTTCATCGGCGAGCAAGCGGATCAACGCCTCGACGGCTTGAGTCGCCTTCGCCACGCCGAGTGCGCGAGCCGCGTTTGCTCGGACCAGCGAGTTCTTGTCCGCAAGCAAGGTCAGAAGGGCCGGCACCGCCGGCGCAATCCCATCGCGCATGCGAGCAAGCGCGTTCGCTGCCTGCCATCGCAGATCCGCGTCCGGCGATCCAAGCTGGGCCGTCATCGCATCAATCGTTGATGGCTGTCTCAGTCTCAGGAGCGCGGTCAGCGCAAGCGACCCGGTCAGCTTTGCCTCTGGCGAGGGTTGAGCGTTTGTTGGCGGAAGTTGTTTTGCGATCGCGTCCGCCAGACCGGTGACGCCGTACTGGCCCAGCGCGGCGGCCGACAGCCTGTTTGACCCGATCTTCCCAAGGGCTTCGACGACTCGCGCTCGCACAAGCTCTGACTTTTCGATCGCCGGATCGAGCCGCTCGATCAAAGCAGCCACTGCGTGGTGGCTTTCGATTTCGCCGAGCGAGAACGCAGCCAGCGCTCGAAACTCGGGGTTCCGATTCTCCGCGTTCTTATCGCCTGTCAGCACGTCCATCAATACCGCGAGCGCGCTTGGGTACCCGATGCGGCCAAGCGCCAGGATCGCGCGGTGGCGGGCCCCACCGTGCGGCGGCAACAGCATGTCGATCAGCTCGGTGGTGACTGCCCGTTCGTCCTCCAACTGAATGATCTTTGGATACAAGGTCCGCTGTGTACGGTCTCGTTTGAGGGTGGGGTTGCGATTAGGGAGTGTTGTCGGCGGCGCCTGAGCCGGCACAAACGAAGGTAGCAACAAAAGGACAGCGACGATGAGGGTGACCCTTCTGTTCATAATCGATGCCGGAGGCCGCCTCGACTCAAGTTAAGTCTCCCGCCTCCAGACATCTTATCATCGGCGCGCAGGATGCAGCATCCGTTCGAAATCGTTCGTGGGCTAGTCAATTGTCGCCACCTCAACGAGATTGTCATAAAACGTTGCCCCGGCCCCGATGTCGGTAAGCGCCTGCGAGACAGTTTGGTTTACGTTCGCGCGCCCCGGGCTCAGCTTGTTCCACCAGATCGCAAGCGCGACTGCTATTCCCGGCATCACGCGATCCGAAACTCGCGCGATCAACTGGCACGAACCGCGATCGTTCCACACCCGCACCGTCTCGCCGTCTGTAATGCCGCGGGCTTTTGCGTCTTCCTCATTGAGCTGGATAAACGGTTCGCGCTCAGCTCTGATGAATGACTTCAGGTGCGAGAACGTTGTGTTCAGGAACGAATTCGCCGGCGGGCTCAGAAGCTGAAGCGGGTAGCGCGCGGCAAGCTCGGGGGCGGAGTCGGGTGATTCGCGCGGCGGAATGTAAGCCGGCACCGGATCGAGACCCATTTGCTTCATGGAATCAGAGTAAAACTCGCACTTGCCCGAAGGAGTCGAGTATCCGCCGTCTGCGAAAGGCGCGAACGTCTCGGGCAGGTTGAGCCGCGCCCAACCGTCTCGCTTCAACCGATCGAGGGTGATGCCCTCGAACGGCTCGTAGTCGGCCGCAAGCGCCTGGTTGATGATGTCCTCATCGGAATCCTTGAAACAGTCGTCTTCAAATCCGATGCGCTGGGCGAGCGAGCGAAACACTTCCCAGTTCGGCCTGGCTTCGCCGAGCGGCGCGATGGCCGGCTCGTTGTACACGAGATAGTAGTGACCGTACGGCTTGATCATGTCGCGATGCTCGAGCTGAGTTGTCGCCGGCAACAGAATATCTGCGTAGTCGGCCGTGTCGGTTTGAAACTGTTCGTGGACGACGGTGAACAGGTCTTCGCGTTTGAAGCCCGCTAGGACCCGAGATTGATCGGGCGCGATCGCCGCCGGGTTCGAGTTGTAGACGTATATCCCGCGAACGGGTGGGCTGGCTTCGGTGAGCGCTTCGCCGAGCCGCGTCATGTTGATGGTTCGAGGATTGCCGCGAATCAAGTCCGGCCGCTCGAGCGCCTGCTCGTCGAAGCGAAACATCCCGCTCGTCGAAAGCAACACTCCTCCGCCCGCGTCTCGCCACGCGCCGACAACCGCAGGCAGGCTGGAGATCGCCCGAACCGCCATCCCTCCGCCCGCGTGGCGCTGCAAGCCGTAGTTCACACGAATGACCGCGGGCCGCGTTGTCGCGTACTCGCGGGCAAACTGTACGATCACGTCTTCCGCGATGCCGCAGATCGAAGCGGCTCTCGAAGGCGGGAACTCGGCAGCGCGTTCCCGCAGTTTCTCGAAGCCCAGGGTGTGCCGCTCGATGTACTCGCGGTCTTCCAGTCCTTCGCTTATGATCACGTTCATCATCGCCAGTGCCAGCGCCGCATCCGTCCCGGGCCGAAGCTGAATCATTTGATGACACTGGTCCATCGTGTGATTGCGATAAGGATCGATTCCGATCAACCGCGCTCCGTCGTCGATCGCGCGCTTGATCTCGGGCCACAGATGGATGTTGGACGAAAGCGTGTTGGTACCCCACAGCACGATCAGCCGCGCGCGGTGAAAGTTCTCGACATCGGTTCCCATCTTGGCGCCGAGCGTGTAGCCAATCGCTTCCCCACCAGCGGCTGAACAGATCGTGCGCGCAAGCTTGCTCGCCCCGAGGCGATTAAAGAACCTTCGGTCCATGCTTCCGCTGTTGACCACACCCATGGTCCCGCCATAGCTGTAAGGCAGAATCGCTTCCGGCCCGTCCGGCGACCCGGCGATCATGCGAAAGCGGTTCGCGATCGTCTCTAAAGCTTCATCCCATGAGATGCGCTCGAAGCGGCCTTCGCCCTTTGCGCCCGCACGCTTCATCGGGTAGAGCAAGCGGTCCGGGTGGTAGACACGTTCGAGGTAGCGAGTGACTTTTGTGCAGAGGAATCCTTGAGTGGGCGGATGCAAGGAATCACCCGAGACTTTCACGGCACGGCCATCTTCGACTTCGACGAGCATAGCGCAAGTGTCCGGGCAATCGTGCGGACACGCGGCGTGGATGACGTTTATTTCTGCCATAGGCGTTGTCCTGTCTCAGAAAGAATAATTCACGGATGAAACTGATTCAACGCATCTGCCACAAAGTCGCGAAGGATGGCCTTTGTAAACCTTGGTGGCTTGGTGCCTTTGTGGCATATCCGTTCCCCATAGTATTCTGCAACGCATGAAACTCTGGGGCGGTAGATTCAAAGGGCAAGCGGATGCCGGGTTCGCGAAGTTCAACTCGTCGTTCGCTTTCGATCGAAGATTGATCGAGGCCGACATCGAAGCCAGCCTCGCACACGCCGAAGCGCTCGTCGCCGCCGGAGTGTTGACCGAAAGTGAAGCCCGCAAGATCGGCGAAGGGCTCCGCGAGATTCAAAGACGCGCTCGCGAGGAAGCCGGTTATCTCAACAGCCGCGATGCCGAAGACGTGCACAGCTTTGTCGAGGCGGAGCTTGTCGCGGCGATTGGCGACCCGGGATACAAGCTTCACACCGGACGCAGCCGCAATGATCAGGTCGCAACCGATCTCAGGCTCTTCTTGCGAACCGAGATCGACGGTGCGGCCGGGCTGATTCGTGAACTTCAGCGGGCGCTTCTCGAGCTGGCCGAAGCGAATAAGGGCACGATCATCCCAGGCTACACCCACCTTCAGCGGGCGCAGCCAATTCTGTTCGCGCACTACTTGCTTGCTTATTTCGAAATGCTGAGCCGCGACCGCGCCAGGCTGGAGGATGCTAGGAAACGAGTCAATAAACTCCCGCTGGGAGCCGGGGCGGTAGCAGGCACAGGGATTCGCCTGGATCGAGAGGCCGTCGCGCTGCGGCTGGGCTTTGAAGGGCTGTGCCGGAACAGCGTCGATGCGGTGAGCGACCGCGACTTCGTTATCGAATTCATCGGCGCTGCTGCTATCGCGATGGTTCACCTGAGCCGCCTGTCCGAAGACTTGATCCTCTATTCTACTTCGGAGTTCGGCTTCGTCGAACTGTCGGACGCGGTTTCGACCGGGTCGTCGCTGATGCCACAGAAGAAGAACCCCGATTCGCTCGAGCTGATTCGCGGAAAAGCGGGTCGCGTGTTTGGCAATCACGCCGCGATGCTCGCGACGATGAAGGCGCTGCCGCTGGCTTACAACAAGGACATGCAGGAAGACAAGGAAGCGCTCTTCGACACGCTGGACACGCTCACCAGCTCGTTGAGGGTGATGACCACTGTGCTTCGTAACATCAAGGTAGACGGCGAGCGAACCCAAGCCGCGGCGATGGCCGGTTATCTGAACGCGACCGACCTGGCGGATTACCTTGTCGGGAAGGGCCTCGAGTTCCGCAAGGCCCACGAACTCGTCGGGCGAGTAGTGATGCACGGGATCGAGCGCGGCAAATCGCTCGAAGAGATTCCGCTCGAAGAGTACCGGGCGTTCTCACCAATGTTTGGCGATGATCTGTACGCATCGCTGAGCCTGGAGGCGTCGCTAGCAGGTAAATCCGCGTCAGGCGGGACCTCACATGAACTGGTGAACGAGGCATTGTCTAAGGCTCGCAACGAAATAGACTGCGGATGACACGGATTTGACGGATTTTCACGGATACAGATTCAATCCGTGTGAATCTGTCAAATCAGCGTCATCCGTGATGGTGTATCTGGCTCTCATGTTGTGAAGAGGGGCGCCCGCCGATGGACGCCCCAAAATAACAAAACAAGAAGCCCCTGCTACGCCGATTCACCGCCGGCGACAGCTTGCGAGCTGGGCTTGCCAAGCCGCACCGGTATGATCATCGGCACTTCCTTTCGATACCTTCTGTAGGTTTCCCCGTGAGCATCGATCAGGTCTCGCTCCTCGAATCTGATCGCCAACAGGATGTAGGCGGTCGTAGCCAATGCAAACACAAGGTGCGCCGCAGTCATTGTTGGCGTCATCCAGAAGGCAAGCAGCCAGCCGAAATAGAGAGGGTGGCGGACAAGCCTGTACGGACCCGGCGTTCTGAACTTCAGCGGCGGGCACTCTTTCCCTCTGAGATACAAGTAGACCTGTCTGAGACCAAACAGATCGAAATGATTTATAAGGAAGGTGCTTACGAGCACCAGCAGCCACCCATCGACGCACAGCACGTGAAGCAATGTCCGCACGCTCGCGTCCTGCACGTTCCAGATAACCACGCCCATCGGTCTCCACTGCCAGAACAAAAGCAGCAGCGCCAGGCTCGACAAAAGCACATAGGTGCTGCGCTCGACAGGCTGCGGGACTATGCGGGTCCACGCGCGCTTGAACCACTGCCGCGCCATCACGCTGTGCTGGATTGCAAACAGCGCAAGCAAACCGGCGTTGATGAGCAGCGCCTGGGCAAACGGTCCGTCCGGTCCCGAATCAATTGACTTCGGAACTATGATGTTCCCTATAAAACCCGCGGCGTAGAGGAACGTGCCGAAGAAGATCAGATAGCACGTGACTCCATACGTGAATGCAGCTATTCGCTTGAACATATAAGTCTCCTTTTCTACTGGAAGAATCAGCTCGGGTTGTTGCTGGATTCTTCACTCTTCGCCAATCTGCGGACTGGCCGACTCGAGCCGGCGCAGTCCGATTGGTCCTGTTGTTGGATACTCGCACCCGATCACCGTCTCATCGTTTTGCCGCCTGGAATTCCGCCCTTTGGCTTTGGCATGAAGTTCATCCGACGCAGGTGATCGAGAAGTGATCTCTGGCAGATGCGGAACATCCCCGCGCGCGTTCGTTGATAGTGGACCTCCGCGTTTTCTATCCAATGATAAATAGCGCCGGGGCCGAGGCGGGCTATCACCGCTGCCACCTCAATTGACAGCATCGCTGTGTGACTGCCGCAGCCGTCGCACCAATTGTCGGATGCGTCGACGCGAGTGCCCACCTCAATCGTTCGTTCTGTCTCGACTGTGACTTTTACTCGTCGTTTCACGATTCCTCCCGATCGGGCGGGGCTCTCTCAAAAGAGCGCCCGCCGTCGCGCGTCGCTGGCTTTGCACGATATGAGCCTTGAGCTAGAATCTAGACCGTTTCGGGTTTCGTTTCCGGCTTCCATGCTCGTCTTGCCCTCCCGCGACTTACGACGCGGCGGATGATGCACCAGGAGGGGTTTGGAAGTCCTTACAATCGGCCTGACAATCCCTGAAAAGTGATTACAAACAGACGGGATGACCACCTTAGCCAATATGAATCCTGCAACTTACCGGACCCCCATCAACACTCGGGTCGCCAGTCCGCTGACGGATGGAGTTGGTGGCTTTCGGCCGTCGTATAGACGTCTTGTAAGCTTTGGTAAGCGAGTCTTCAGACACTGACACGGAAGCGAGAAGCGGATGAGATCAGCCCAGACTACCAACCCCGAACCGGCTGTGCGTTTCTACGAATTTGGTCCATTCCGCGTCGACAAGGTCAAGCGCCTGCTCTCGCGGGCAGGCGAGCCTGTGCCGCTTACGCCGAAAGCCTTCGACACGCTGCTTCTGCTTGTCGAAAACCGCGGTCAACTGGTCACAAAAGATGCGCTGATGAGTGAGTTGTGGCCCGACACCTTTGTAGAGGAAGGCAGCCTGACTCGGAACATCTCCGCCTTGAGGAAGGCGCTCGGCGAGAATCCGCGCGAGCACCGGTACATCGTGACGGTGCCGGGACAGGGATACAGCTTCGTTGCGAAGGTCGGACAGCTTTCGGGCGAGACGGGTAACCTGACGATCACCGAGCGCATTCGCACCAGCATCACCGTTACCGAAGAGGCAGGCGATGCCCCGGAGTCAATCGATATCGAGGCTGTGACGCCCGCCGCGCAACCCAACGCCACTGACTCGCGATTACTTGCAGCCGAACCGACACCAGTTCAAGAAGGTCTTGCGAGCCGCATCGGAGCGAAGCATGCGTTTGCTTTTACCACAGTCCTGCTTGCCGCAATCGCCGCCACCGCTTTTGTGACCTACGAGCTCTTTACATCGGGCCGGCAAGAAAAACTGGCACCGGCAAACACTCCGAACCTTGTGATGAACCGGCTCACGGTCACCGGAAATATTGCCAACGCTCGCGCCGCCATTTCACCGGACGGCAAGTTCGTTGCGTATGTTGTTATGGATGGACCTCGTACCAACAGTCTATGGCTGGAACAGATTGCAACCCTCGCCAATGATCAGTTGATAGCTCCAGCGGAAGTTGAGTATTCAGGGCTGACGTTCTCGCGCGACGGCAACCATATCTACTACGTGGCGAGAGACAAGAGCGCTCCGTTCTTCGCGCTCTATCGAATGCCCCTGATAAAAGAGCCCCCCAGAAAGATGCTCGAAGATGTCGATGGCGCCATTTCTTTCTCTCCCGATGGAGGCCGATTTGTCTTTGCCCGCAATCACCCGGCGCGCCGAGAAGCAACCCTGGTAGTTGCTAATGAGGACGGAAGCGGGGAGCAGGAAGTTGCAGTCATTAAACATCCCGAATTCTTCGGCGAGCCGTCGTGGTCGCCCGATGGAAAAGTCATTGTGTGCGGCGCCGGCCACGCCGACGGAGGCGTCAACCGTTATGTGATCGAAGTGAGCGTCGGCGATTGGGTGATGAAAGAACTCTCTCCGCAAAGATGGCGATGGGTGGGCCCGGTTGAGTGGCTTGCAGACCAAAAAGGTCTTCTCATGATCTCCTCGGATAATGTGTCCTCGCCTTATCAGATATGGCATCTCTCTTATCCCAGCGGCGTGGCGCGCAGAATTACGAACGATACGATCACATACACCAGGATGAACTCGACAGCCGATTCCAGCGCCCTCGTCGCGCTGCAACTCCGGCAGGTTACCAATATCTGGGTCGCACCGATTGCGGCTCTTGCGCAAGCTAAGCGAATAACATTCGGGTCGGGGGGATACCGGGGAAGACTCTGCTGGACGCGCGACCAAAAAATCATCTTCGAATCGCAGACCGCTGGCGCTCCGGACATTTCAATCATGAACGAGGACGGAACCGACCAGCGGCACTTGCTGGGCGATCTGACGGGTCGCGCATGGGCTGGTTCTCCCGCGGTTTCACCCGATGGCCGCTTTGTTTATTTCTCGTATGATCTCACCGGTGCAAGACAGGTCTGGCGCGTGGACCGAGACGGCAGCAACCCCGTCCAGTTGACCCCCGTGAACGGCGGGGACAACCTCAATTGCTCTCCCGACGGCAAATGGATAGTGTATTCCCACCCAGGCACAGACCGGCCCACCATCTGGAAAGTGGCTGTCGAAGGAGGCAAACCGGTTCAGTTGACACCCAACGCTGCAAGGCTTGCAACCATATCTCCGGACGGCAAATTGGTGGCGTGCCTTTATTCCAGCGAACAGACGAATATGGAGTGGAGGATAGCGCTCCTGCCGATTGAGGGAGGCGAACCGATCAAGATCTTTTCCCAGGCAGTCGACAGGGTGCCGGCGATCAAGTGGACTCCCGACGGCCGTGCTGTCGCTTATGTCGACAATCGGCGAGATACCTCGAACATCTGGCTGCAGCCGATAAGCGGCGGCCCACCCGAACAGCTCACGCGATTCGACGCCGATCAGATATTCGGTTTTGAGTGGTCGCCCGACGGCAAGCAGCTCGCCTGCGTTCGCGGTATCTGGGAGAGAAACCTGGTCCTGATCAAAGATTTCAGATAGCTTGATGGCATCAAATATGAGCGGATCGCAATCTCACTGGAAACACAACGGCGTTCGCATCGTTCACGCCGGCGATCTGGGCACCAACACTCCCCAGACGCCGGGGATGAATCGAGCGGCTGCGATCACCCACTCGAGAGCGGGCGCAACCAAGCTCTGGGCGGGGACAGTCAGGATTCACCCGAATGCAAAGACCGGCGCGCATCATCACGGCGACCTCGAGAGCGTGATCTACGTTGTGAAGGGCCGCGCGCGAATGCGGTGGGGCGAGCAACTCGAGTTCACGGCAGGGGCAGATGCAGGCGACTTCATTTATGTTCCGCCTTACGTGCCTCATCAGGAGATCAACGCCAGCGCGGATGAGTCGCTCGAGTGCGTTCTTGTTCGAAGCGGTCAGGAACCCATCGTCGTCAACCTCGACATCCCGACGGTAGAGCCTCCCGAGGAAGTAATCTGGGTGGACGATACACATCCGGTATCCGCGTGAATCCGTCAGATCAGCGTCATCCGTGATGGTCTATTTCGTTGCGTGCCTTCAACAGACCGCGGATGATGCTGATTTGACGGATTCACGCGGAATCTCCCTCGATTGAGTTCAACCCTCAAGTTGCCGGTACTCAAGCGGGCAAGCCAAGAGCCTGAAATTCCGAACACCGAAATTCGCGAAACTGGAAGCGTTCATTTGTCGAGCGCCACGTCCACGATCGGCACGTCCCAGTGCGCCAAAAGTATCTCGAACCTGCGCTGCTCCTCGCGGCGGAACGTCTCCTGATCGGGATAGAGGCGCTTGATGATCGCTTCTTCGCCACTCGAGTCGTTGGCCACCGCCGCGTCCCTGAACACGATCGTCACCCGGTAGTCCCATCGCCCGTCTTCGGTTGCATGATAGCGCGGTCTTACTGCGGTCACTTTCAATATCCGGCCTGACTCGACTTGCTTCTGCAAAACGGGGAAGTGGTTCTTCTTGAAGAGCCGGATGAACTCGTCCGCATAGCCCCACTTCGCTTTGTAGTAGTATTCCGCCGCGAAGGGCTCGTCCCTGGGCTGGGGTGTTTGGGCCGCGCCCGGCAAAAGAGCAACCGCCAGGATCAGAATCAGCGAGACCATGTATCCGACCTTGCGTGTCATCGTGTTCCTCCAAAAATCTCCGACAAACCTCAGTTTGTCGAACGTGTTCAGATTCAGCTTGTGATCATTGTCCCGGCGCCTTCGTCTGTGAAGACTTCGTGCAGTAACGCATTGCGCTTCGAGCCGTTGATGATGTGCGCGCTGCGAACCCCGCGCCGGATCAAATGAGCAATCGCGGCGATCTTGGGCAGCATCCCCGACGAGACTACTCGCTCGCGAACCAGGCGTTCAGCCTCTTCAACCGTAACGCGGGATATCCTCGATGTGGGATCATCGCGGTCGCGCAGAATTCCGTCTACATCGGTGAGCAGGATCAGCTTTTCAGCCTGGAGACGCACGGCGATCTCGGCGGCTATTGTGTCGGCGTTGATGTTGTAGACGTTGCCTTGCTCGTCGGCGCCAAGCGACGAGATCACCGGGATGTAGCCGTTGTCGAGCAGCAGCTTGAGCAGGCGAGCGTTGATCTCGACGATGTCGCCAACGTGACCGTAGTCGATCGTCTCGACTTCGCCGGTCTCTTGATTGAGCACTCGCTGAATCTCACGGCGACGCGCGTGAATGATGTTGCCATCCAGCCCGGAAAGCCCGACCGTCTCAGCGCCCGAGCGGCGAAGCGCCGAAACGATGTCGGTGTTGATCTGGCCGGCAAAGACCATCTTCGCTACTTCAAGCGTCTCGGCATCGGTGACCCGGCGGCCATTGACTATGCGCTGCGAGATGCCAAGCCGCTCGGCAATCGTGGTGAGCTGTTTCCCTCCCCCGTGAACCACCGCGATGTGAATGCCGACTTGTTGGCACAGCGTCATTTCCTCAGCAAGCGAGTTGAGCTGGTCGTGATCTTCAGTGACCTTGCCCGACAGCTTGACGACGAATACGTTGTTCTTGAAGCGCTGAATATAGGGCAGCGCCTCACGCAGTAGATCGAGCTTTTCGTTGACCATCTCTTCTAAGGCTGTTTCTAGTTTCTAGTTCCTGGTTTCTGGTTCGTGGAATCGAACAAGCAAGGTAGCCTGAATGTCCGAACCAAAAACTAGAAACCAGAAACTAGAAACCTGTCCTCAGTCCTCAGTCCTCAATATTGTCGCAAGCACTGCCTTCTGCGCGTGCAAGCGGTTCTCTGCTTCATCGATCGCCGCGTTCTGCGGACCGTCGAGAACCCCGTCGGTGACGACAACGTTTCTGCGAACCGGCAGGCAATGCATAAACCAGCCATCATCCGTCGAAGCCATCACATCCTCGTCGATCCGCCAGTCGCGATAGCGCCGACGAAGCTCGATGTCTTCTTCCGGGCGCCCGTAGTACTGTTTCGCGCCCCAGCTCTTCGCGTAGACGATCCGCGCGCCCGCGCACGACTCGCGATAATCTCGTGATACCCGCACTCGCCCTCCGCTCGACTCGGCACCAGCTTGTATCTCGCTCATCGCTTCGTCTCCCAGATTGTACTCCGGCGGACACGCGATCGTCAGATCGAGCCCGAACTGCGCAGCGATCAACGCAAAGGAGTTAGGCACAGCCATCGGCAGCGGCTTCGGATGAAACGCCCACGACAGTACAACGCGCTGACGGTCGAGCGAGCCCAACTTCTCGCGAATAGTCATTATGTCAGCAAGCGCCTGGAAAGGATGATGTCGCGATGATTCGAGATTGAACACCGGAACATCGCTGTGCTCGGCGAAGCCCCGAATGATCGGCTCGCGCATCTCCTCGTCGTAGTTCTGCATATCGGGGAACGCGCGCACGCCGATCGCCGCGACGTACCGCGACAGAACCCGCGCTGCCTCTTTGATGTGCTCGATCTTGTCGGAGTCCATCACAACGGCGTCGCGGTGTTCCAGGCTCCAGGTGCCTTTGCCCACGTCGAGCGTCACCGCATTCCCGCCAAGCTCATAGATGGCGATGTCCATCGAAGCTCGAGTCCGCAGCGACGGGTTGAAGAAGACCACCGCGACGCTGCGGCCCGCGAGCGGGCGCTCGCGGTAGTCGCCGGCTTTGATCTTCGAAGCGAGCGTGATCATAGCATCAAGCTCGTCGCGCGTGAAATCGGCAGTGTTGAGAAAATCTCTAGGACGCATAGTTGTGAATCTGTTCTAACCGCGGAGACGCCGAGACGCGGAGGAAACGCTGAGAATCTCTGCGCGGCCTCGGCGTCTCTGCATCTCGGCGGTTAGCGGGCAGTTCATATTCGAAAGTTAGCGGTTCATCTCCGAATGCTCGACAGCTCTCCGAGGAAGAAATCAATCTCTGGCCGCCTGAGCGTCAACGGCGGAAGCAGCCTGAGCACGCTCGTATCATCGGCAAGCCCCGTGATTATTCGCCGCTCAAGCAAACCCTGCTGATAGGGCCTCGCACTCTCGCCTTTGAACTTGATGCCGATGAGATATCCGAGCCCGCGAACCTCTTCGACCGTCTCGAGCTCGCCAAGCGCGCCGAACAGATACTCCGAATTCAGCCTGACGTTCTCAAGCAGTCCCTCGTCCCGAATCACATCGACCGTCGCGCAAAGCGCCGCGCAGGCCAGCGGCCCGCCACCAAACGTTGTTCCCAGATCGCCCGTCTTGATCTCACCTGCGATCATTTCGGTCATCAACACCGCTGACATCGGCACTCCGCTGGCGATGCCCTTCGCGAGCGTGACCATATCCGGCGTGACCCCGAAACGATCCGCAAAAAAGAACTCACCCGTGCGGCCCATCCCGGTTTGCACTTCGTCGTAGATCAGCATTGCGCCGGCACGGTCGCAAAGCTCACGCAAGGCCT
>JBASRN010000251.1:0-8222 GCA_049273855.1 Blastocatellia bacterium | reverse complement strand
CAGCACACCATCAACTTTTTCGGCTATCGGGAACGTCTCGAGGATCGGATCGCCAACCTTGCGATAATGGTATTGTGTAAGGTAGCTGACCAGACCGACCGCGATGAAGTTCATCATGATCGTGGTGATAACTTCGTGCGCACCGAACTTCGCTTTGAGCACGCCGGGAACGCCTGCCCACAGGCCGCCCATCAAAACCGCGGCGAGCATCGCCAGAACCAACACGATCATCGCCGGCCAGGTCGGCAGTACCAGCCCGACCCAGGCGGTCGCGAACGCCGCCACTACGAGCTGACCCTCGGCGCCAATGTTCAGCAAACCGCACTTGAACGCTACCGCCACGGCTAGCCCGGTGAAGATCAGCGGCGTGGCATAGAACAACGTGTAGCCGATCCCGTCCAACGTTCCAAACGCGCTGGTGAGGAACAGTTCGTAGACCAGCAGCGGGCTGTCGCCCACTATCCAGACGATGACCCCGCCGAACAAGAACGCCGCCACCACGGCGATCAGCGGAAACAGGAGCTCTTTGAACACACTCTTCATAGCTGTCGGAACGGGAGAAGGGGTGACGATGCGATGGGGCGACTTCGCCGCGTCACCCTTTCTCCGCGTCGCCGTGTCCCGGCTTGCCGCCCGTCATCATCAACCCTATCTCTTCTTCGCTTACCGACTTGGGATCGACCTCGCCGACGATCCTCCCTTCGTAGAGCACAATCGCTCGATCGCTTAAGCTGAGGATTTCATCCAGCTCGGCTGAAACAAGCAACACCGCCGCACCCGCGTCTCGAAGCTCGATAAGCTTGCGATGAATGAACTCCGTAGCTCCGATGTCAACGCCGCGAGTCGGCTGCGCCACGAGCACCAACTTCGGCTTGATGTCGAACTCGCGGGCCACGATCAGCTTCTGCTGGTTGCCGCCCGACAGCGCTCGCGCCAGCAAAGCGATGTTCGGCGGTCTCACGTCGTATTCGTTTACCAGGCGCTGGGCTCGCGCGACTATGACGTCGCCATTCAGGAGCATCCGACCCGAAATCGGCGCCTCGCGATGAACGCCAAGAATCGAGTTCCCAGCGAGGTCAAACGTCATCAACAGCCCCCGGCGGTGACGATCCTCAGGGATGTGAGCGATCCCGAGCCTTTTTCGCTCGCGTGGATTCAAGTCGTTAATCAAGGCTCCTTCCAACAGCACCTGACCGGAGGTCGCCTCTCGCAAGCCGGCTAGTACCTCGATCAACTCAGTCTGGCCGTTGCCCTCTACTCCGGCGATGCCGAGCGTCTCACCGCCTCGCACTTCAAAGGACACATCCTGCAGCAACGCGTTGCCTTCTCCACCTCGAAGCGTCAACCCGCGAACTTCGAGCACGACGTCGCGCGGCTTCGCTTCATCCTTCTTCACTCGAAGCAGCACCTCGCGGCCCACCATCAGCCTCGCAAGCTGCTCCGCAGTAGCTTCCCTTGTCGGAAGGTCCCCGACCACTTTCCCGTCGCGCATGACTGTGATGTTGTCGGAGAGCGCAAGCACCTCCGCGAGCTTATGAGTAATGATGATGATCGTTTTGCCTTGCTCTCGGAGGCCGCGCAAGATGGCAAACATTTCCGTGACTTCCTGCGGAGTTAGCACGGCGGTCGGCTCGTCGAGGATCAGAATGCGAGCGCCTCGATAAAGGGTCTTGAGTATCTCTACGCGCTGTTGTTGGCCAACCGACAGATTCCCGACGGTCGCATCGGGATCGATCTTCAAGCCGTACTGCGACGAAAGCTCTCGCACTCGCGACCTGGCCTGCGCGTAGTCGATCGATAGTCCCGATGTTGGTTCCGCGCCGAGGATGATGTTCTCGGTGACAGTAAGCGGCTCGACCAACATGAAGTGTTGATGCACCATGCCGAGCCCGAGCTTTATTGCGTCGCCCGGGCCGGCTATCGTGCGCGGCCGGCCATCTATGAGTATCTCGCCTTCATCGGCAGTGTAGAACCCATACAGGATGTTCATACAGGTCGACTTGCCTGCGCCGTTTTCGCCTATGATTGCGTGGATTGACTGATCGGGGATTGCGAGCTCGATATGATCGTTGGCCAGCACTTCGCCGAAACGTTTGCTGACGCCGCGCATCTCGACTGCGTATTTCGGGTCGCTCATATCGTTGGCAGATGCGCTCTCGGCCCTGAGCTACGCAGCCTGAGAGTTTGAGCTATTGAAGGCGGCGTTATGATAGTTGATTGGCGGCGGGATGGGAAGTAGAAGTGTCGCTCTGCGTCGATCTGCTGCGACTGCGCGAGCACTATTCACCGCCAAGACGCCGAGACGCGGAGGCTGCGCTGAGAATTGTGTCCCGCTCTGCGCAAACCGCCGCGTCTCGGCGTCTCAGCGGTGAGGCCGTGCTCGAATCTACTTCAGCACTTTTGCTGAAACCACCACCACGAGGCCTTTGTCGCCCATGGTCGTGCTGCCGACGACAACCCTCTCACCTTGCCTGATGTTGACAGGTGATTGAAACCCGACGTTCTCATACTGAATCGAAGTTCCAAGGTTGAGCGGAACACGCATGTTGAAACGGAACTGTCCCAACTGAACGACGGGCACGCCAGAAGCCATGTCGATCGAGATCAATTCGAGCCTGTAATCGTAGAAGATCGGATTGGGAGGCGTCGGGACATTGGAAAACAGGTTGGATTCCGCGATGCCGCTGTTGCCAACCCCAGTCGGCCCCTCCTTCGCGCGGTGAAGCCCCGAAGTCATCAATGCATAAGACTTGTACTTGAGCGCCGACTTTAGCTGCTTCACAACATCGCCCAGGTCAGCGGGATACTCCTCTGAACCGCCGGGCGAGCCGGAGGCGATCAACACATGAACGCTGAACTCGATATCGGGGCGCGGCGCTTCCGGCGTATCCAGCCGCTTGATCGCTTCCTCGATTGCCGCGATGTTCTCGGGAAAGTCGCGCACGGTCAGCGTTCTGAACTGCTTGTCATAGGCAATTGTCGCGCCTTTGAATCCGCTGCCGAGCGGCCGGATCACCTGGAGCAGTCCGGATGGGTCCCGGTACTTGATCTCAAAGACCCGTCCCTTGAATCCCTTATCGGCAACGTAGTCGGGGCCCTTCGGGGACGGCTGCGCCGTAGGCGTCGTGGCCTCTTGATGAGCGAAAGCAATCGGAGCCAGGGCGACGCTTGCCGCGAGAGATAAGCTAACCAACGCCGCTCCCACCAATCTGTTTCTGAGAGACATAAGACCTCCTGTTCTTTCTTTCATGGGTTTGTCTGCTGACTATCAACTTCTTCGGGGGCGAACCAGATAATGCGGATGCTCGGATCGCCCGTTTGAATTTCGATGCGGAGCATTCGGTCGGCATCAACCGGAAGTAACGACGGCGATTGCGCTTCGTGCGACGAATTGGCGATTTGGGTTGTCACCTTCCGGCTGCCGCGGGGCTTCCGTCGTTGAGACTTCGAGAAGCGGATCACTCGGGGATGGGGACTGTAGCCATTACCCCGCCGGTCGTTCGGTGCAGCGGTCGGCGAGTCGTTGACACCTGGCGCTATCGCGAATTGCTCTGGCGCGACAATCTGATCCGATGGCCCCTTCGCCTCGGTTGGCGGCGTTGATGCTCTCCTTCCGACGAAGACCCAGAGCGTGAGTGCGCCAAACACGATCAACAGCAGCGCAGCCGCAGCGGCGGGCCGCAACAGGGTTCCGGCTATCGTCCCGCCCATCAGCTCGAACCAGCCGGGTCGTGTCTTCACTGTTTGAAGCTCTCTCATCACTCCGCGTTTCAGATCCGAAAGCATCGCTCCGTCAAACTCGGGCGTCGCTCCCGCAAGCCAGATGCTGCTCGCTTCGAACTCCGCCGCCAGTTCCGCGCATCCGCCGCAACTCTCCAGATGCGTTTGCACTTCGCCGGTCAGTCTCCGGTCGATGTCTGCGCTTGCGTACAAAGGAGTCAATTCTTCAACGCGTCTGCAATCCATGTTGTTACCCTCGCCGCTTCATCACTCGATCGCGATATTGTTTGATCTTTGTCCGGGCCGAGCTGATCTGAGATCGCACCGTCGTCTGGCTCGATCCGAGAATACGCGCGACCTGTTCAGTCGATAGTCCTTCAAGGTCGCGAAGCACGAGAGCCGCTCGCTCCCTGGTTGACAGCGTCTCGAGCGCCTCGGCTATCAACGCTCGCTGCTGGGACCGGATCGCGTTGCCCTCGACGTCGTCGCTGCTCGCCAGAGATTGAAATGCGCCGGCGTCGCGCTCTTCTTCAAACGAGGCAAACTGTTGACGACTTCCTCGCTTGCGCGCGTGATCGCGACAGACGTTTACGATGATTCGATACAACCAGCCGCTGAAGTCCTGATCGAGTTTGAAGCCGCCGAGGTATCGATACGCTCGCAGGAAAACTTCCTGCGCCGCGTCGCGCGCATCCTCTTGATTGCCGAGCATCCGCCAGGAAGTAGTCATAACTTTCCGCTGATAACGGTCGATGATCTCCTCGAACGCCCTTGTGTCGCCTTGCTTCGCGCGTTCGAGGGTCGCCGCAAGAGTCGAGTCCGCTGCGCGCCCGGGGGTTTCGCTCAGCCTGAGGCCTTCAGTCATCAAAGCTAATTCAGCAACCTCTCCCGGCAGTCAGTGTTCGCCCTCGCTCCTATTTATTACTACCCGGCTGACGACAAAAGCGTTGAGAGATTCGTTTCGGAGAGTCTTGATCGCCTGTTTGCCGCCCTTGGCGGGTTTGCGTCAACTTGTTTCACGCAAGGCCGCAAAGAACATACAAGACGCAACCTGGTGGTTGGCTCCCACGCTTCGTTAAACGCGCCCGTGGGTTTAAGGGTGCCTTTATCTGGAGTCCTTCGCTACTTCAGATACTCGCGTTCGATGGCGTCGATTTTCGCGACGCGGCGCTTGTGGCGGTCTTCGGTCAGCTCGCTCGTGAGCCACGCGCTGACGATCTTTCGCATAAGCTCTGATGGAATCTTGCCGCCCAGCGTCAAAACGTTAGCGCCGTTGTGCTCGCGGCTGTTTCGAGCCGACGCTTCGTCGTAACACATAGCCGCGCGCACGCCCGGCACTTTGTTGGCAACCATGCACGAGCCGATGCCTGCGCCGTCGATGATTATTCCAAGATCGCAGACTCCGCGCGCGACCGCTCGCGCAACCAGATGCGCGTAGTCCGGGTAGTCGACCGCTTCGGTCGAGTGAGTGCCGAAGTCCTGATGCTGGTGACCCAGATCCTCGAGCACGCGTTTGATCTGCTCTTTCATCTCGAAGCCCCCATGGTCCGCGCCCAGCGCTATCTTGCGCCGTCTGGCGGCCGTGCGCCGAGTCGCGCGTTCGAGCTTGATCCCTCGCTCTCGCAAGATGTCTTCGGCAAGCGGGGTGAGAATTACCTGCTCGTCGACACGAACCGTATCACCCTCAACCGCGTCCCGAAGCTCGCGTTCGGTGATGACTTGTTTGCCTCGTTCGTCAAATAGCTTCATTTGACTTGGGATTTTAGATTTTGGATGTTGGCTTGTCGAACGGTTTCGGATTCCGAGCGGGGGATTGCGAGTCACGAATCTCGGACGAGCCGCGGTTGTGAGCTGGGGGCGCAAACGAGAGCTTTTTTTGCTATTTCCGGGAACTCCACAACCGGGGGGCGTGTACCCAAGCGTCACCTAACTCGAACCGGGAGTTTCATCCGGGACGGAAAGCCCTTTCCATTATGAATGGTTATCTCCGACGGAAGGTTGTCATTCGCGCCGGGCGGCCTGAAAGCCGGAAAGTCGATGTTTGAAATTTTGATTCTCAACGAGTGCCCCTCGCGAAACACCCAATCGTCACCGTAGTCCTTAAAGCTCACGGCGCGCACCTCACCCGGCGTCAGACCGGTCACTCGCGCGGCGCCTACGGTTACCTCGGTTTCGGTTCCGTCGGCTGCGACATCGTACGTTCGCACGATCAAGTCAACGTCCCGCGAGGTCTGGCTGCTCACGTAGAGAGTAAACTCGCTGCTCCCGATCATCTCGGTCTGTCTGTCCCACGGCGCCAACGTGTACTCGATCCGCCGCGGTGCCGCCAGGAGCGCTTCCGCGCGGCCGCTCAGCATGTCGCTCTGAGTCGGTATGTCCGCTGCAAGACTCGAGCTTCGAATGCGCTCCGGGTGAAAAATTCCGCCCGCCGTCTCGGGTTGGTCTTGTCCCTTCTTCCCTCGCTTCAAGATGCCGCCAGGCTTCAGGAACAACGACTGTAAAGCGACGGCATCGCCTGGAAACTGTTTGGCGGTAAACGGCAGGACTGAAAACGGCGCCGGTGCGCTTGTCACCGAGCGCGAGTCTTTTGGGCCGAAACCGCGCAGATAACGATCGAACCAGCGCAGCACCTGCGTGGCGATGTACAGCTCTTCACCTTCGAAGTGATTGCCTCCGGGCGGATGACCCTTGCGCCCCAGGTATATCTGCTTCGGCGCGGTGATCTGAGAGAACACGTCCAACACCTGTGTTGACGGAAACAGATAATCGTCCCAGGACTGTATGATGAACACCGGCGCGCGAGGCTGCCGCGATTGATCAATGAATACTTGTCCGGCCTGATTCCGCCCGGCGATCGAGCGAGCGCTAAGCTGTTGCTTTACGCCGTCATCGGGCTGCCGGCCTTCCGCGGCGGCATCAAAGATATCAAACTCGAGGCGAGTGTAATTGAAGAATGGCGCCTGGCCTGTTTCCCGTTCCAGCCCGGAGTAAAACTCCCCGATCCCAAGCCGGTAGTTGATCGCGCCGTTCGGAAAGAGAGCCTGCTCCAGGTCGGTCCACCCGACCAGAGGTATAACGGCCGACACGCGCGGGTCGGATGAGATCTGGAACCCATGTCCTCCTCCGTACGACCCGCCGATCACTCCTATCTTTGTCACACGCGGGCCGATCACGTGATCCGGATCGTTGGTCAGCCAATCGATAACACGTCCAAGGTCATTCAACTCGTCGGGTCCCGCAAGCGTTGCCCGCCCACCCGACTCGCCGTCGCCAAACCCGCGCGCCGTGTACGAAAGCACCGTGTACCCCGCCGCAGCGACGTAATAGGCAAGGTTGTCTTCGCCCTTCAGTCTGCGTCCGCCCCAGCCGTGGATGTAGATGACCGCCGGAGCCGATGGGAAAAATCGCGGCTGATATAAGGTGGCAGCAAGCCTCAAGGGTTGCGAACCAAATGAGCCACCGGGTACTTCTATGAAATGAGTCGATTCGTCTACAAGTAGTCCGGCGCTTGCGCGTGAACAGGGCGGCAGGCAGGGTCCCATCATCAGGGAGAATAGAATCAACAGGGTAAACAGCTTTGATTTGGACGTCACGACAACTCTCTCTCGATCAGAGGATAGGCAGTCGCGCGACATAAGACTGATAACAGCATTAGCGCGTCCAGGTCAACTCGACCGTGCTCGCGTAACACTCGACCGTGCTCGCGCGCTTATATTGAGCGGTCCGATTGGACAACCCCAAGGGGGTTTCACCTCAGAGCCCAGGGTTGACGTACTCGGCTACCCTGGGGCGCCCCAGCCACGACCGCTAAACCCCGAAGGGGTTGCGCCCCGATTCGGTCGTTTTGAAATCGCTAGTGGAAACGTGCTGCATCGCTCGTGCAACCGGGGCGCGATACCATCAGAACAGGAATCACCCCTCTCAACCCTGCCGTAAGATCTGGTCGATCGCCCTCGGACACACAACCCCTTTGGGGTTGTGACGGAACTGCCGGCTCGACCCAAGGTAGCGGAGTACCGCAACCTTGGGCTCTGGGACGCAACCCCTTCGAGGTGGCACGGCGATGGGATATTGACTTCGGATGAGAATCGACGTATATATGGCGACACCACATATAGGGACGACTTACATGCTCAACCAGGAAGTGAAACGAGGAAGCGCCGAGATGCTGATACTGGCACTCGTTGAAGACCGGCCGCGGCACGGGTATGAAATCGCGAAGCAGATAGAGCAGCGCTCGGAAGGCGTTCTTCAGTTTCACGTCGCTTCGCTTTATCCGCTGCTCTATCGCCTGGAAACTCGCGGGTGGATTCAAGGCCGATGGGTCGAGAAAGCGGGGCAGCGCCGGCGGCGCTACTACAAACTAACCGCAGCGGGTCGCAGAGTGCTGAACGAACAGCGGCAGACGTGGTCTGACTTCTTCGCCGCGCTGGATCGTGTAGCGGGGATCAATCCCGCCGAAGGCTAGGGGTTTGGGGTTCGGGGTTCGGGGTTTGGGGTTT
>JBASRN010000243.1:0-9762 GCA_049273855.1 Blastocatellia bacterium | reverse complement strand
GAAAAACCACCAACGCCTTTGCCGGATAGACGAACCAGAACTTGCGCATAAAAAAATAGTGGAAGTTGAAGATCAACTCACGCGAGACGTACTGGTTTACCTCCTGTTCGAGTGGCAAGTGAATGTTGAGGCCGATAGTCTTACCCCGCGCCATCGAAGCTCCGCGGTTGGCTGCTTCCATCATGCCCCCGGAACCGCCCGAGCAGACGATAAAGTGATGCTGGCCGGTCAGACCCTTTGACCACTCGGTTATTCGCCGCGCCAGTTCCATCGCATCCTCGTAATAGCGCGCCAGCTTGACAGCCTGTTCGGATCGCTGGCGCTCGGCGTCAAGCTCCGCTGTGTTGCCGGCCTGCTCGATTTCTCTCTCGATCGCTTCAAGCTTCGCGCGAGCCTGCTCGGGCGGAAGCGAACGAGCCGAGCCAAAGAACACTATCGTGTCCCGGACGCGATGCTGGCGAAGCCGCGTGTGCGGTTCCAGATACTCTGACAAGATTCGGATGACGCGAGCTTCGCGGCTCTTGAGGAACTCGGCGTTGAGGTAGGGCAGGGGCGGTATCATTCTGTTATTGGACTCGGACATCTTTTCCTCGTCAGTCCTTGCAATGAAAGAGCCACGCGAACGGAAACGCACTTCACCGATCATACGTGGCGGTCGTTCAGACTATGAACTACTAAAGGCTTCGCGCAGAAGCCCCCAGGCGATCATCAGGCCAAAGGCAAGACTAAAAAGGCCTGCCGAGAGACGGATCACGCTGTTGATGACCTCGAAGCGACGGGCGGTCAAGACAAACGGTACGCTGATCATCGCACTCATGATCAGCATCCCGCCGATCGATCCAATCCCGAACACCGCCATGTAGACGAGACCGAGCGCGACCGAGGGAATTTGAGCCAGCACCAACAGTGTCAGCGTGGCGCTCCCGGCAAATCCATGAACAAGTCCGACTGCGAACGGCTTGCCGCCAATTTTGAACATGCGGTGCACGTGATTGTGCTCGTCCCCAACGTGCACGTGAACGTGCGCGTGCGGCTTGTCGCCGTGTTCGTGAACGTGCGTATGAATCTGCAGGCCGCGCTCGCGGACCGCCCGGCGCATGGCGCTTATGCCCAGGAAGATCAGCATGGCCGCAACCGGGAGTTCCATCCATGGCAGCACCTGTTCGGGAATCGACACTCGAAGCAGGATGATCATGACTCCGACCGCGAACAGCGATGCCGAATGACCCAGTCCCCAGAACGTGCCGATCAGCGAGGATCGAGCAAGGCTGTTGTGTTCGCTGACTATGGTTGAGACCGCGACAACGTGGTCCGGGTCGAGTGCGTGTCGAAGTCCCAACACGAACCCTAAACCCAGCGCCGCCGCTACAGTTGTATCCACGGTGCCTCCCGTTTGAGACACGACCGAGTTAGCCGGTGCGCGCGACCGATGGCGATGCAGTCATAACTGGAACTTCATGACTTATCACCCGGTCGTAATCGGAAACGGCATGAAGCACAACAGAAAAACGAGCACCGCAAAAATCGCAAGCGCCACTCTCCCTTTTCCGAGCGGTTCCTCCTCTATCACCGGAGGATGGCCGACCCTTAGGAGAAACAGCAACACCAGCGCCCATAGAAAATATACCGGCGGTTGATTCAGGTAGAAGGCCGCCGCTGCGAGGCTTACTACCGCGGCCGCCGTGATGACCGACACCCACTTGTGAAGCCGCCGCCCCCCGACCGCGTAAAGCACGTGCCCGCCGTCGAGCTGTCCAACCGGAAAAAGATTCAACGCAGTAACAAGCAACGTTCCCCAGGCGGCCCAGTAAATCGGGTTCCACTCGATCCACTTCGGCAGCCCCAGGAGTTCGGTAATGATGATGAAAAGCAGCGGGTCGCGGAACTGGATGCTCTCGGTCACGGCCGCAGCCGAAGGCGGCATCGCTGCCTTCGCAAACACCAAACCAATAACCGAAGCCGGCAACGCAAACGCGAAGCCCGCCAGAGGTCCGGCTATGCCGATGTCAAAGAGCGCGCGCCGCGAGCGAATCGGGGCTTTGATCTTGATGACTGCGCCGAACGTTCCGAACGGCGTGATGGACGGGGGCGCCGGTATGAAAAACGGCAACGTCGCACGAATGCCGTAGTATCTGCAAGCGAAGTAGTGTCCCAGCTCGTGCGCTGCCAGGATGGTCAGCAGCGTGAACGTAAACAACAGGCCCTTAGCCACCGGTTCAAAGTTCCCGCTTGCCGTTTGGGTCAGCACAGTGATGAGCGGTGAAAACAGCATGCCTATGACTGTTGTATCGCCGGGAACTTGAACGACGAACGACGCGCCGGTGAGCGTCGTAGTCACGGCGGTCGCGAGCAACAGCACCGAGTGAAGCAGTATTCGCGAACCGGTCAACTCGCTTTCTCGCTGCTTTAGCGGCAATTCAGCCAGTGTTTGTTGGAGCTGGACTTCGGGAAACAGGTACGGCTGGTCGGCGTTCTCCACGGGTTTAGAATACAGCCTTTGAATGCTTTGCTGTCAACCGGGAGCGCGAACCGAAGAGAAAGCCGCCGTGCGAGATAATTGGATTCAAGCGCACGAGGCGCAAGGAGGGACGGACTCATCACCCGGCGCGGGGCGAGCCTGGAATTCGCGGCCAGAACGGCGCATCTCAGGACTGGAGTTCTTTTCCGGGCTTGAACCGGATCGTCTTGCCGGGAGGGATGTCGGTGACTTCGCCGGTGCGAGGATTGCGGCCGACGCCGCGCTTTCGTGGCTTAACTACGAACACGCCAAAGCCGCGAAGTTCGATTCGTTCGCCTCGCTGCAGGGCCGACTTCATCGCCTCAAACAGCGCCTCGACTGCTGTTTCCGCTTTGATCTTTGGAACGCCGGTCTTCTCGGCGACAGTATTCACGATATCAAGCTTGATCACAGTGGCCTCCGTAGCTGATTCAGTTTGATAGCCCGGATTGGAAAGGCCTGCATTATAAGAAGCAGGGTGAGGCCTGTCAATGCGGAAGTTGCTCCCAAACTGTTGTGCCCAAATGTGAAGTTCGCTCCGGCCCGGACAAGCTCGTGGCTGATGCGAAGCCTCGAATCAGCTTCGTCGAGGCTTGACTTGAAGCGCCAATCTTGTTCCTACGTCGGCGGAGATTCGATCTTCTCGGCACGATCCTGCAACTCCCTGATGTCGGCCGTCATGTCGATGAGGGTCTTGCCCAGCACTCCTATCTTGCGGTCGACAAGACGGAAGCCGTTGCTATTCTCGACGCGCATCTCGTTCATTTGCGTGCGCATCTCTGCAATTTCTGATTCGAGTCTTCCGCTGCGTTCACCAAGCTCTTTGAGTTGAGCCCCAACGGTTTCCCAAAGTGGCCGCGTGTCGTAGAGTCGCTGCTCAAGCACCCGCTCGACTCTCTCAACCCTGGCGTCTGTTTCCGCGTGCTTGCCGATGAGATCCTCAACCAGGCTGATCAGTTGATCCAACCTGGCGTCTGACAGATTATGTGTGGCATCGTCGCTCATTTATTCAACCTCCAAAGCGACCCACGATCCGCTGTTCTCAAGCTTATACGCCCGCCCCAGGTTCCGGTCAACTGACCTTGATCGCCTCGGTTTCGCTTCGCTCACCGGCAGTGCTTTGCTAGACTGTGGGCTCACAGCCAGACTGAGTACGAGTCAACACAGGAAGAATCGATGGCGACGTCTGAAGGACGAATCGACGAGAAACCGCCGGCCAGGGTCGAAGAGAAGACCGCGTCGGATGGTTTCAAGAAGCTTGCGGAGAAGAACGCGGCAGCTTTTGCCGGCGGAGGCTCGGAGCGGATCGAGCGGCAGCACGCCGCCGGCCAGATGACCGCGCGCGAGCGCATCGAGTTTCTGCTCGACGACGGAACGTTCGACGAGTTCGATCGCTTCAAGAAACATCGCTGCCAGGATTTCGGGATGCAAGGCCAGCAATACCCGGGCGATGGAGTGGTCGCAGGTCACGGGTTGATCGACGGCCGCCGAGTGTTTGTGTTCGCCCAGGATTTTACCGTGTTCGGCGGCTCGCTTTCCGAGACGAATGCCGAGAAGATTTGCAAAGTCATGGACATGGCTATGAAGGTCGGCGCGCCGGTGATCGGGCTGAACGATTCAGGCGGCGCTCGCATTCAGGAGGGAGTCGTTTCGCTAGGAGGCTACGCAGACATCTTTCTGCGCAACACGCTTGCTTCGGGGGTCGTGCCTCAGATATCTGCGATCATGGGGCCATGCGCCGGCGGCGCCGTCTACTCCCCAGCCATCACTGACTTCAACATAATGGTCAAGACGACTTCGTACATGTTCATCACCGGACCGGACGTTATCAAGACCGTTACTCATGAAGAGGTAACCAAAGAAGAACTGGGCGGCGCGATGACTCACAACTCGGCTTCGGGAGTCGCTCACTTCGCGGCCGAAAACGACGAAGACTGCTTGAGGACGATCCGTGAGTTGCTTTCGTTCCTGCCTTCGAACAATTTGGATGATCCGCCTCGTCTTGCGACGAGCGACCCCGCGGACCGCGCAGACGAACGGCTCAACTCAGTCGTGCCCGAATCGGCAAACATACCTTACGACATTCGCGACATTGTTCATCTGGTGGTAGACGACGGCTACCTGTTCGAAGTGCACGAACACTACGCGAAGAACATCGTGGTCGGGTTCGCCAGGCTCGGCGGCCGGCCGGTTGGAATCGTCGCGAATCAACCCGCTCATCTCGCCGGAGTGCTCGACATAGACGCGTCCATCAAAGCCGCGCGATTCGTTCGCTTCTGCGACTGCTTTAACATCCCGCTCATTACCTTCGAAGACGTGCCCGGCTTTCTTCCAGGGGTTCAACAAGAGCACGGCGGGATCATACGTCACGGAGCGAAACTGTTGTTCGCGTTTGCCGAAGCAACGGTGCCGAAACTTACCGTGATAACGCGCAAGGCTTACGGCGGAGCTTATTGCGTGATGGCCAGCAAGCACATCCGCGCTGATGTCAACTTCGCTTATCCGACTGCGGAGATTGCCGTGATGGGTGCTGACGGCGCCGTGGGGATCTTGTACCGGCGCGAGATCGCTCAGTCGGGCGACCCGCAGCAGGAAGCGAAGCGGCGAGCCGACGAGTTCCGCGAGAAGTTTGCTTCGCCTTACATCGCGGCCGAGCATGGCTTTATTGACGAAGTGATCGAGCCTCGAATGACACGGCCAAAACTAATCCGCGCGCTCGAACTGCTCGAGACCAAGCGCGATCAGAACCCTCCCAAGAAACACGGCAACATTCCGCTGTAATGCCGGCGTCGACCTGGAGTTGTCCAACGCAGTAAGCGGACGGCAACATTTGTCGCGGTCGCGTCGTTTGGGCAGATGCGGCTGTCAACTTGACGGCCGACAACGTATAATCAGTGTGTCGCGCGGGTAAGCACTCGAAACGCTTTTCAGGTTGAAAGACCTGGGTGATCTTATCCGCTAATGGAGCGCTACCCATGAAACAATGCCCTGCATGCAGCCGTTCGTATCGCGACGACAATAGCTTTTGCACCATCGACGGCACCAAACTCGTCCAATCCGAGGTTAAACCCGACGGCCACGAACCTGATAAGCAGGAGAGGCAGATACCACCGCCAGCGAAACCCTTGCCGCTTCGGTTAACCATCATAGATCAGGCGGACGAGGGGCGACGCTCGCGCATCATCGACGGACAGGTGCTGGACCTGGGCAAGCAGGGTATGCGGATACAGACCGGCACTATTGAGACCGGGAAGCTGAACATCATTCGCGATCACACGGTCGCTTTCAAGAACAGGCTCGAGCTGGAATTCGATCTCCCGCGCCGGACGGTGAAGTGCACGGGCTTCGCCGCCTGGTACAAGCCGGAAGCTGAAGGGATGGTGTGGGTAGTGGGTGTGTACATTCGCGATATGCCGGCAGCCGATCGGAAGGCTTACGACCAATACCTGGAAGAGCTAACGAGCGGCCGCGCCACCGAGGGTGTCCCGGCATAGCGCTCGGCTTATGGCTGAACCCCAGGGTCAAACGAATCGTTAGGGCCTGTGTGTCAGTCAGATCAACTAAGTTTCGTCTAGGGCGGGGAACTAGGCGGTCCGTTTAGGGAGGAAGCATGAGCAGCAATGCCCAAGACCAGCGAAACTGGATCGAGCGGCTTACCGAGAAGATTCCGGGCTACACCGGTTATGTAGACCGCGAGCGACGTCGCGACATAGACAAGCTTCATCGCGAACGCCTTGCCGACCGGCTGCGCTCGCTCAAGTCGCCATTGACCGAATTGATGCGCGAGATGAGCTCCAGCGGCCGGCTCATGGAAGTCGGCCCCATTGACTCCGCGATCAAGAAGCTCGACCGCCTGGAGAACCGCGTGAGGTTCGCCAGCTACGGTTACTCAGGCTTCTTCGACGTGGTAAAGATCGAACAGACTCAATTGGACTCGATCTACCGGTTTGATCTTGCGCTGGTCGAGCACGTGGACAAGCTTGAAGCGAAGCTCGGCGAATTGAAGACAAGGGCGGGCACCGCTGAAGGTCTCAAGACGGCGTGCGCGGAACTTGCTGCGTTGCTGGATGAGACCGATCGGGCTTTCGATCAGCGGTACGCGGCGATAAACAATTTCGGCGAGGGCCAACCGCCCGGTCAACCACTATTCAGTTAAGTTTCTGGTCTCTGGTTTTTGGTTTCTGGTTCGTGCCGCAGCAATATCCACGAACCAGAAACTAGAAACCAGAAACTAGAAACCTTTTTGCGACTATGGCACAACCTTGCAGAAACTGTGGAGCTGAGCTGTTCGCGGGTCAGCGATTCTGTCGCGCGTGCGGAGCTACGACGGATGAGGTGTCCCAGGAACAAATACCGACTCAGAGGATGCCACCGCCACCCGGCGATTGGGCCGGGCGAGGAGCAAGCACCGCTCCGACGCCTTCGCAAGAAACCAGTCCGGTCCATGCGCCCCCGCAATACTATCAGCCGCAGGCCCCGCCAATGGTGATCCCGCCTTATCAGCCGCCGCGTTCGCGCTCGCCAGTGGGCTGGATCCTCGCGCTCGTCGGAATTGGATTGTTTGTCGCGCTGATCCTGGCGGTTGTATTCGTGAGCCGCGCGGCGAAGAAGGTGATCGACGAGACATCGCGCGGCTCCGGTTCCTCTCGGGAGGCGCGCGCTGACGAGACCGTGCTCAACGAGACAACCGCCGATCAGAAGGTCCTGGCGGGTAACGAAACAGCGCTGACCAAGACCTTCGCGCTTGATAAAGACGCCACGTTCGCCATCAAAAACGTAAACGGAGGCGTGACGGTCGAAACCTGGGACAAACCGCAGGCTCAAGTGACTGTGATCAAACGCGGCTCCGAGCAAGAGCGGGGCGCAGCCCAGGTTTACTTCAAGAAGGACGAGGACGGACTCTGGTTGCGTACCGCCTACACCAGAGGCAGCAACAACACCGAAGTCGTTTATCAGATCAAGCTGCCGCGTGGACTGGAGAGCATCGAGCTGAACACCGTCAACGGAGGCATTCAGCTCTCCGACGTCAGCGCGGAGGCAATCGAGGTGGCAACCGTAAATGGGTCAATCGAGCTTTCAAACGTCGCTGGGTTGAGGCAAGCCAAGTCAGTGCGAGGCAACATCAAAGCCGTGCTGAAAAAAGCGAGCACGGATGAAATGGAATTCGAGAACGTAAACGGGAATATCGAGGTGCAAATCAAAGGCGATCTGGACGCCGACCTCGATGCCGCGTCGGTGCGCGGCACAATAACAATTGACGATCAGTTTGGCGTGCCGGTCCAAAAGCAAGTTGTCGGGCAGAAGGCCAATGGACAGATCGGTTCCGGCGGCACGCCCCTGAACATCAAGACGGTCAACGGAAGCATAAAGCTCTCAAAGTAACTTAGCGTTTCGTTCCGGCAGGAGAAAAAACTGATGGCAATCGAAGTACTACAATTTTTCGACAACAGCGGGACAGAGATAGTTCATCGCATACCCCCAAGCGGATCGGCTGACATTAAGCTGGGCGCTCAGCTGGTCGTTCAGGAGAATCAGTCCGCTGTCTTTTTCCGCGATGGTAAGGCGCTCGACACGTTCGGGCCGGGGCGCCACACGCTTACCACGATGAACGTGCCATTGCTGACAAAGCTGCTGTCGATTCCGTTCGGCGGCACGTCCCCGTTTCAGGCGAGCGTGTTATTCATCGCACGGCACACCTTTCAAGATCTGAAGTGGGGCACAAAAGAGCCTATCGCGTTTCGCGACACCGAGCTTCGAATGGTGAGACTGCGCGCGTTCGGCAAGTACTCGATGCGAGTCGCGGATCCTCAATTGTTCGCCGGGTCAGTCGTCGGGACTCGCGGGATCGTCTCGACCGATGCGATTGGGTCATTCCTTCGAGACATCGTGGTTGCCCGGCTGAACGATCTGCTGGGTGAGAACCTGAAGACCATCTTCGATCTTCCTGCCTATTACGACGAGTTAGCCGGGGGCGTGAAGGCTCGAGTCGCCGAGGACTTTACCAAACAAGGCCTCGAACTGGTGGACTTGATAGTATCGGCGATCACCCCGCCGGAAGAAGTGCAGAAGATGATCGATGAGCGATCGGGAATGGGCGCGATCGGCGACATGAACGCTTATACGCAGTTCAAAGCCGCGCAAGCGATTCAAGACGCAGCCAAGCAAGAAGGCGGGGCAGCCGGACAGGGGATGGGCCTCGGCCTCGGTATTGGCTATGGACAGATTATGGCCGGCGCAGTCGGAGGCCAGGGCGCAGGTCGCGCCGGGGCTCAGGCTCAAACCACTCCTTGCTCGAAGTGCGGAACGCAAAACGCTATCGACACAAAGTTCTGCTCGAACTGCGGAGCCCCTCAACAGGTTCCCGCGGCCGCTTCGGTGGAATGCCCCGCTTGTCACGCGCAAGTGCAAGCTGGTACAAAATTCTGCGCAAGCTGCGGAACGTCGCTACTGCCCCAGCCGTGCAAGAATTGCCAGGCTCCGGTTCAGACCGGATCAAAATTCTGCGCGAGCTGTGGCACGCCCGTGTAATAATCTCAGTGGGACTTGGGGGAGGCTCGAGCTTATGAGATTAACGGCAACTTTGTTCATCTGCCTTTTCCTGTTGATGGCAGGAGCGCTTCATCTCAATACCGGCTCGACGGTTTTCGCATCAACAAGCCAGTCGGACGACGCGCCTCAGATCCTCAACGCCCGCGTTAAGGGCAAGAAGCTGATCGTGACCGGCCAGAACTTTGCAGAAGGCTCGGTGATCCTGGTTGACGGCAAACCGCAAAAGACCCGACGCGATTCAAGCTCCCCCTCGACGATGCTCATAGCCAAGAAGGCCGGCAAGAAGATCGCGAACAACGCGGTTGTGAACCTCCAAGTGCAAAGTGCTGGCGGTTTATCCGATAAGTTTCCCTTATTCAAGGGACATATCATCACCTTTGACAACGTTGGACAGACGATCCTGTTAGGGGTTGGGGACAGGTTTCTGTTGTTCTTGCAGAAGAGTGGTTATGAATTTAGTCCCGCTGTGCTGGATACGGCTGTGCTCCGGAAGGTCGAAGAGGTAGAGATCATTCCGGGATCACAAGGGATTTTTGAGGCGCTGAAGGCAGGCCGCACCCAGCTAACCGCGCCCGGCGAGCTTCCCTGTCACAAGACAACCCCGGCCTGTCTCGCTCCGTCATTGCTTGTTGAGCTCAACATAGTAGTCAGGGATGTTGGGCCCAGCGATTAGAAATCCGGTCAGAGACGACACGGAGGGCCGCGCGATCCGGGCG
>JBASRN010000343.1:0-22884 GCA_049273855.1 Blastocatellia bacterium | reverse complement strand
GCTTGCGGGTGCTCGAGCTATCTTCCTGGCGAAAACGATCGAAGACGAAAGGAATGAACGCGGGATCTATTCCGGCTCCAGTGTCGCTGACTATGATTTCGATCTGCGACCCGATCCGCTCCAACCTGACCTGTGCGCTTCCCCCGTTTGGCGTGAACTTGATGGCGTTGGAGACCAGGTTCCAGACGATCTGCTGCAAGCGATCGGAGTCTCCCGAAATAGGACCGGCTTCGGAATCAAGCACGACCTCAAGCCGGACTGACTTTGCGTCGGCTGCCGGGCGCACGGCTTCTACGGCGGCCTCAACTATGGCCGCGGGTTCCAGTGGGCGCACGTTAAGACGAAGCTGCCCGCTGATGATCCGCGAAACGTCGAGCAGATCACTGATGATCCTGTTTTGGGCTCGGGCGCTGCGTTCAACCGTCTCCAGAGCACGTGCGGCAGCCTCCTCGCTTAGCTTGCCTTCCCGCATTAGACTGACCCACCCGAGTATCGAGTTAAGCGGCGAGCGCAATTCGTGCGACACCGTGGCGAGAAACTCATCCTTCATGCGATTGGCCGCTTCGGCCTCCATCCGCGCTCGCTGCTCGGCGTCGTACAGACGGGCGTGTTCGATTGCGACTGCCACTCGGTCGGCTACCAGTTGCAGAAGCTTCAAATCATCCGCGGTGAAGTGGCGAGCCTCCAAAGTATCGACGTGAATCACGCCTATGACTCGGTTCTCGACGCGCAACGGAACCCCAATCAGAGATCGAGCGACTTCGCGCAGGATCGAGCTGAACACTTCAACCGATGAGAGGTCCTCTATTATCAACGGAGCGCCGCTTGAGGCGATCCGGCCCGCGACTCCGCGACCCATCGGAACGCGGACGCGGGCTTCCTCCTCCAGGCCGACCGCCGCGCGCCCGGCTAGGTACTGGCCGTCCTCGGTAACCATCAGAATGGCGGCGGCATCCGCGTTCAGTAGGTCTCGAATGCGGTAAAGCATCTCGCTCAACAGGTCGTTCAAGCCCAGGTGTGATAAGACGCTATCGGTGACTGTCTGAAGCCGTCGAACTATTTCCGCGGCTTCTTCCGCCTCCGAGCGCGCGGCCTGCTCACTGAGCAGAAGCTGATTGTGCTCTTCCTCGGCAAGTTTACGTTCAGTGATATCCACCATCAAGCCGCGCAGTTGTTGCGCTTCGCCATCCGCACCGCGTACAACAAATACCTTATCGTGCAGCCAAACGATCCGTCCGTCAGCCGCCCTGGCGCGGTACTCAAAATCGTGGTCGAGCCCTGCCGCGGTCGCACTGCGGCACAGCTCCACCACACGCTCGCGATCGTCAGGGTGAATCAGGTTGGCCCAGAAGTCCGGTTCTCTGAGCCATCGATCGACCGTGTAACCCAGGATCGCTTCGGCTCGCCGGCTGACAAACGTGAATTGTAAGCTGGCCGCGTCAGCCTCCCAGACGATCGCGTCCAGACCGTGAACCAGATTGTGATAGCGAATCTCGGTTTCCTCAGCCATCGCACGTAGACTCTGCTCACGGACTAGGAGCTGCGCGCGTTCGTCTTCGACCCGCTTGGAATCGGTAATGTCGCGAGTAAAGCAGCGTGTGTGGATGAACCGGTCGTCCTCCCACAATACGTTCGCGTTCATCAGCACGTGCCGGATTGACCCGTCTTTCGCGCACAGCCGGGCTTCATAATCAACAATCGTCTCACGACTCCTGAGTCGCTGCAGGATATCCTCAATCACCTCGGGGTCGGCGTGAAACTCGCTGATGTTATGTCCGACATACTCGTCACGCGCGTAGCCCAGCATCTCCAGTTCAGCCTTATTTGCGTTAAGGATGGTCCCGGCCGGTCCGACCCAGTGCAGACCTACGGTCGCATTCTCGAAGAAGTCAGCCAATTCCTCGCGGCTGCGGCGTAACTCTTCTTCGATTCGTTGGCGCTGGGCTATCTCGCTCTTCAACGCCCGGTTGGCTTGAGTCAAGTCGGCGGTCCGTTCCTCGATCCGGGACTCCAGCTCGTCGTACGAACTCAGGAGCGCCTTCTGCGCTTGCTGCCGATCGACATCCATCACGTGCAGTAACTGGGCGTTTCGCCAGATCACGATCATGAAAACAACCATGTTCGCCGCTACTAACAGAGCCACTCCAAACTCCCTGCCATACAGTCCTGCCTCGGTACCTGCCACGTTTAGCCAGCCCAGAATCGACGGAAGACCGATTACCGCCAGAATAAGGCGACGGAGCATGAATCCGCCCGCGCTTGCGCTTGTCACCACAGCCATCAATCCTCGGTCGGGATGCACGCTCAGAATGCCGCCCGATAGCATCAGAAGTGCGACCGCGCTGTGAAGAGCCATGTTGGGATTGATCTGATAGAGGGCAACGACCCCGTAGCTGTAACCGAGAAGTGTGAGCAGCGAAATCATGATAGCGGTCAGGCAAAGCAACTGTGCAGGCCGCCAACCGCGACGAGTCTCAACCCTCATTGTAAGCAGTGCGAGTGCGGTTAACAGAAGGCTCACCGCAGTGCTGACTGGCGGCCGGAGATCCCCTTCGAACCCAAACGACCAGCGGTTACTGACCATGTCCAGACCGAACAGGCGTTCGGTGAGCGCAATCAGAGCAATCACCGCAACCAGCAAAGCGCACGCGCGAGCTAGTCCCCCCCGGACTCGATTGATTGCTTGTCCGCTAAACAGCCAGAGGGAGACGCCGCCAAGCATAAGGGCTACTGCGACATCAGGCACCATTACCCGCAAGCCGGGCAGCACGCTCTTCAAAGCGACGCTGTCCACCACCCAGCCAACCAGGGTTAGACAGCCAATGAGAATAACCGCCCCGCTGGCAATACGTGGAATACTTCCGGCTTTGGGATTGAGCGTGGAACTACTCATCAGTCACCAACTCTTTGGTCGATCGAGATGACCACCGCCAAAAGCGGTGGCCTACTCTTTGGGAGATCAACCTAGCATCTCTTGCTGCATCAGCGCAAAAGGAAGGGAGGCCAAGATTGTGGTGCAACAACAACATAGCTGCGGCACGAGGCAGAGCCAGCTTCGCAGCGCGCGGCGACGTTTGAGCGGCTTGGCAGCACTAGCGATCCACCACATACAAGAAGAATTCAACCTAGAGATTCTGAAGCCATTCGCAATTCGTGCGTGGCTATATTAAACGATCAAATCCTCGACAGGCATTCCGGGTATCAAACTGAGAATCAACTCCAAGGGCTGCGCCTCAAACAACGACATTTTCTAATGAAAGGGGCCGGCTGCGTGTTGACAATCCCGTTTCCGGCCGACGCTGACTCATTCGGCTAGGCGCGACTTCTGCTTCCCGAGTCAGCAGCCAACCTTGAACCGCACTCCGTGGTCAGCCTGGCCCCTCGTCCTGCGATTCCGCAAAGCTTGGGCCAAAGCTGCCTCCGTGGCCACCACAGTTTTCCGCTGATTAGGGCTTGGTACTCACGGATCTCTGGCTCAGAATCTGTACGAAGTTGATACGTCGAGGTGTAATTCGTACACTTTGGTTCAGCGATTTCTCGCGACGAGAAAGTTCAAGGGAGGGTAAGCTCTGTTTAGTTGGAAGGCGCCCACTGGGCACGGGCCTTGCGTTGAATATGACCGAAAGATAAGGCTGGTTACGCAAAGGGGAAGGTACCCGAATGCTTTGGACTGTTCTAATACTGCTCTTGACCCTCTGGCTGCTGGGACTGATATGGCATGTGGGTGGTCTCATTCATCTCGTTCTTGTGGTGGCGTTTGTTGTGTTCCTGGTCGAACTCTTCAGCGGGCGGCGCGCCGCACTCTAGATACCTTCTCAAGAGCCGCCCCTCCACGGGAGTTATCATTCATCTTTATTTCTCGGCCCTGATTATCAGCTGAAACAGTCGGATGCAATTCTTTTTTCGCCGTGGCATAATCAAAGTATGGGCGAACGAAACAACAAGTCCAGCCAGCTTACGCCAACGCCCCGGCGTTTTCCGGAAAGGTCCTCTTTATGACGAGGAAGAAGATTCTTGTCGTTGAAGACAACCTCGACACGCGTGAACTAATCCACCTGCACTTGACCACCGAAGGATACACAGTGGTGACCGCTAGTAACGGGCAGGAAGGCTTGTACCTGGCCACCGCCGAGCATCCTGATCTGATAATAACTGACATCAGTATGCCTGAACTGGACGGTCTCGAACTTGTCAGGCAACTAAGAACACAATCCGCGTTTGCGACTCTACCGATCCTGGTAATGACCTCTTTCGGTCGGGAACAATTGGATGAGGCGATCAAGGCAGGCGCGAGCCGTGCTGTTAACAAGCCGGTCCATTTCGACGGGCTCATTGATGACGTACGAGAGCTGTTAGCTGAATCGGATCGGGACTAATAAGCCAGGCAACCCAGCGGGCGAGATGAATAACGCAACGTTTTTCCATCTGCCGAAGAACGACGAAGCACCAGAACAAATACGTAGAGGCAGCGGTAATGCGTTTGTGAAGTGAGCTATACACTGCTTGCGTCCTCGAAGGGTCAACCGCCTTTGACATTGCGCCTTTGACATTGCGCCTTTGACTTTGCTTTGACTTTGCGCGTGACTTTGCGCGTTGCAATCGCCGTCGCGGGGGATTAGAATGTGAACGCTCAGCGGCTTATGAACATCGTTCGGGCCGCGCCGGTCCAGCCCACAAACCGTTTCGAGAGGCAAACAAAGCCCATGGAGAAGTGTAGATTGTTCGCTCTTTTCCTGTGCAGCTTCGCTCTTCTGGCCACCTCTTCTCCGAGCGCGCAGGTTCGACCCGAGGAACGGCCTCTGGAGCCGCACGGCCACTTCGATCTGACAAACTGGTCGGAGAGGAACAGCTCGGACCGAATCATTTCCAGAAAGTCCCTCGGCGAAGCGATAGCCGCCCTTGCAACCAGGCGATCCGAAAGCTCGATCGTCTCGAACGCCACTCGGGTCAATGGGGATCTACTGTCTCCCGGTGGGACCGCACAAGCCGAAACTCAGGCCGAGCCCTTCCTTGCAGTCAACCCCGAGAACTCCTCGCACTTGATCGCCGTCTACCAGGAGAGTCGATTCGCCAACGGCGGCGCCCGGGTGCTGAACCATTCGGTTTCTTTCGACGGAGGTGAAACCTGGACCGAAGGGATGTTTCCACACCTTACGCCCCCTTCTGGCGGACCTTGGGATCGGGCATCGGACCCCTGGGTCACGTTCGGGCCAGGCGGCCGCGTCTACTTCGCAAGCCTCCTCTTCAGCAGCTCAGAACGGGACAACGCGATAGGCGTCAGCGTCTCGACAGACGGAGGTCTGAGCTGGGGCTCGCCCATTGAGGTAGCTCGATCTTCGTCAGACTTTAACGACAAGGAAGCTGTTGTGGCCGACGCGTTTCCTTCAAGCCCGAACCTCGGAAATGTCTATGTTGCCTGGGACGTAAACAAGTTCGACGCGCGGAACAGAGTCATCAAACAGGTATTGGCCGTCTCGCGTTCGACCGACGGCGGAGTGACCTGGAACCCGTTCAAGAAGTTGCACAAGAAGAAGCTCAACGTCGGCGCGGTGCCGGGGGTGGGCCCCGACGGCACCGTCTACGTCGTGTGGACTCACTCTAAATCAGCGATCGCCCCGCTCAATCCGCAGATTTACTTTTCGCGGAGTGAAGACGGCGGAAAAACGTGGTCAACGGCGAAGGCGATCGTCACGATGACCTCCCGCGACGTCGCCGGGATCAGAGCCGGCGAGAGTCTGGCCTCTTTTGCCGTTAACCCCATCAACGGCGACCTCTTTCTCGCGTGGATGGACTCGCGCTGGGCTGCGACCAGTCAGGCTGCGTTGATTTACTCACGCGATCGTGGAGACACTTGGTCGGCTCCTCAGCGGGTGAGCGATGGTCCGGACGACGCGCACGCCTTCACCGTCTCAGTAGCGGTAAATCAGAGAGGCGACGTGGGGGTGAGCTACTACAGCCTGCGAAACGATCCAGCGCGCGCGTCGCTGGCCGATTGTTACCTGAACATCTCACGCGATGGCGGACTGAGCTTTGAGCCCGCCCAGCGAGTGACGGGGCAGAGCTTCGATTTACGGTTTGCAGCTCAGACCGGCGAGTTCTTTCTTGGAGATTATATCGGGCTAGTCGGGACCGAGAGCGGGTTCCGGTTGTTATGGGTAGGGACGGACCTCTTTTCGGCGATCAATCCTGCGAGGAAGCAACCCGATGTATTCACTGCCAACGCGGAATAAAATGGAGTAGTTGTATTATTGGTGGAGCTAAGGGGGATCGAACCCCTGACCTCATGACTGCCAGTCATGCGCTCTCCCAGCTGAGCTATAGCCCCATCTCAAAAACAGCGCCAGAATACTAGCAAAGCCGTTCTTGTCGCGTCAAACATCAGGCAATTTCTGACGCGGTTACAACACTCACGACGTCAACCTTTCAAGCGGCCTTCAGGCGTTCTAGAATTACTGTCTGGTTAACTCCGATCAACTGCTTGGCTGAGGCGAACGCTCTTTCTTATACGGCTGGCCGAGGTATTTGTCCACGGCTTGTTGCGCCCCGTTGTAGCTATTGCCCGTCTCTTTAGCCTTGTTGTACTCGGCAACCGCGCGGTCGCGATTGGCTTCCGCATCCCAGGCGTTGCCCTTTCGTATGTAGGACCAAACCTCAAGCCACGAAGGCTCAAGGTCATTGTTGAGAGATTCGGTGAACGCGTCTCGCGCCTTCTGCCAGTTGCGCTGCTCCATGTAGAGCTGACCGAGGTTGTACCACGCCCACGAGGAGCGCGAGTTTACTTTCAAGGCTGCACGAAATTGTTCCTCGGCCTCGGCGTACTCCTCACGCTCAAAGTGCTGAATCCCACGTCGCACGACGACAGACGTGCGAATCGCGTCGCTGATACGTAGATACCGATTCTCGGGATCGACGACGACGTCCAGCGGCTTGCCGTCGGACGAAAGCTCGAAGTCGGCGGACGTGCCGCGCAAGTCCACAGTCGTTCTCGCCTCCCGTCCGCCCTCGGCTTCAAGTGCCAGACCAACCGGCCCGCGGAACGAGTCCATGTTCTGGCGCACGGTTCCCCGCACCTTGAACTTGCTCTCCTTCGTTCTGATGATCGAGAACTCGACTTTGAATTCGGGAACGCCCGTTGAGTCGATCCAGAGACCGTAGAAGCCTCTTAAGTTCTGGCCTGAGACTTTGTTGGTCAGCGCTTCGAAGTCGTCGATGCCGGCGTTCTGACCCTTGAATGTCGAGTAGTATGACTTGATGAGGTTTAAGAACTTCTCATCGCCGATCGTCGTGCGGAGCATGTGGTACACATAAGCGCCCTTATAAAAGACCACCGAGCGATATGCAGGCGACTGATCGTTAAGTTGAGCAGGTGCGCGCGCAATGGGCGCCTCTTGCTCGAAGGCGAGGGCCAACTCGATTATCTCGGACAGCGTTTCGTGGAACTCGGGCGCGCTTTGTTGCGATTCACGATAGAGCACGGACGAATACTCGCCGAGTCCATGGGACAGCCACGCGTCGTCAAAGCTTTTCAGCCCGACCGATTGTCCCCACCACTGATAGGCAACTTCGCGAGCGAGAGCGTCGACCGGCAAGGCCTTGTCCGAGATGAGCGTCTTGTGCGCCAGAAAGGCAATGCCTGCGCCGGTGTAAGATTCGAGAGTCTCATCGTCAACTTCGGCGACGACGAATCGCGAGCCCAGAGCATATTGGCCAAACCGGTTGTTGTAGAACTGAAGTATTTGGGCAATCTCTTGTCCGAACTCTTGGATGCGCGCTTCGCTGCCCGGCAGGACGTTGAGGTCGATCTGCATACCACCCGAGTTGATCGTTCGAGTTATGAATTGACCGGCCGCGAACGACCCGGTCAACACCGGCTGATTCTCAACAAACGTGAACGTCTTACGGCCATCTTTATTAGTGACCGGGGTGACGGCGCTGGCGCTGTGGCCGGCTACCGTCCAGCTAGACGGCACCGTCAGGCTGATCTCGGACGTGGCACGGTCAGCCGCGTAGCCGTGAAACGGAAACCACCGCGCGGCGTAGAACAGATATGAGCCTTCTGGGCCGACATAAGCCAGCCGAGTGTCGGCGATCGGCCCTCCTTCCGCGGTTGCAAGCGGTCCGGCGTATTCAAATATCAATGTTATGTCGGAACCAGCGGCGTACAACTGCCCCAGGTTGATCTTGACGTTCAACTCGTTGACCTTGTCTTGAATAAACTGAAGAGCGGTCTTGCCGTCGCCGGCTTTAATGCTCGAGATTGCAAGCGAGCCGTTCATTTCAAGCACCGCCGACTGAGTCGGTTTCAGGGCCTTAAGCGTCACAGTCGCCTGCGCCTTCAAGGTGTGCGCGTCAGGCAACAGCTCGGCGTTGATCTTATAATGCGTTATGTCGATCGGCGAGGGTTGTTCGGTTTGTGTTGCCGTGGCTGTAAGCAGCGCGAGAGGCAGCGCGAGTAGTAAGCCGGACAGCGCAAATCTCAGGTTTGTTATAAAACTCATTCTCTCCTGCGTTCCTTTGCTTCCTCATAGTGCCCGACTGCCCGATTATATCACCGGGGTCGTTCGAGCTACCAGTTCGGCCGGAATTTGCGACACATCAGACGAATGATCAGTTTCTTTCTTCTTGCGGCCGATTAACCGATTCATCATACTAATCCTCCCTTCGATCACGCGTCGAAACCAAGAGGAACACATGGCAAAACCAAGAGGTCCGCGACAAGTGTTCGTCTGCCAGCAGTGCGGCTCGCAGCAGCCAAAATGGATGGGAAAGTGTCCGGACTGCGGCGAGTGGAACTCATTCGCGGAGGAAAAGGACGCGGCCGGCGGGAGCGAGGCTTCGGCGCGCGGGGGCTCGTTCCGAATGCGGGAAGCGACGCCGCTGGCCTACAACGAGATCGAGAGCCAGCAGGACTCGCGGCAGACTTCCGGCATCAGCGAGTTCGATCGGGTGCTGGGCGGCGGAATCGTGCCGGGCTCGCTGGTGCTGATTGGCGGCGATCCCGGAATCGGCAAGAGCACGCTACTGCTCGAGGTATCGGACAAGCTCGCTACAAACTATGGCGAAGTGCTTTACGTGTCGGGCGAAGAGAGCGAGCGCCAAATAAAGCTCCGGGGTGAGCGGTTGGGCATAAATCCAATGGGCTTGTATATTCTTGCTGAAACCTGCCTTGAACGAATCTTTCAACAGATCGACCGGCTCACCCCTCAAGCCGTGGTCGTCGATTCGGTGCAGACGGTCTTCTCGATGAAGCTCGAATCCGCGCCCGGTTCAGTTTCTCAGGTTCGAGAGGTTGCAGGACAGTTTTTGATGCTCGCAAAGAACCGGAGCTTACCGGTGTTTCTGATCGGACACGTAACCAAGGACGGCGCGATCGCCGGGCCAAAGACGCTCGAGCACATCGTCGACACGGTGTTGTACTTCGAGGGCGAGCGGCACCACAACCATCGTATCATTCGCGCGGTAAAGAATCGTTTCGGCGCTGCTAACGAAATAGGCGTTTTCGAGATGACCGGCAGCGGGCTAGTGCCCGTACTTAACGCGTCGGGTCTGTTTTTGAACGAGCGACCCGTCGGCGTCTCAGGGTCGGTGGTCACGGCTTGCATTGAAGGGACGCGGCCGATGCTTGTCGAGCTTCAGGCGCTGGTCACCTCAAACAAGTATGGCACCAGCCGGCGGATGACACAGGGAGTTGACTCGAATCGGGTGGCGTTGTTGACGGCGATGCTTGAGAAGCGAGTCGGGATGAACGTGCTTGCTGATGACGTCTTCGTGAATGTCGCCGGCGGACTGACGATCGAAGAGCCGGCGGCGGATCTGGGTATCGTTGCCGCGATTGCTTCGAGCTTTAGGAACTTGCCGGTGAACGCCGAGTCGGCGGTGTTTGGGGAAGTGGGACTGGCAGGCGAAGTACGCGCGACAAGCCAGGCAAGCGTGCGCGTGCGAGAAGCGTACGCGATGGGCTTTCGCCGTTGTGTTATTCCTGCGGGAAATCTCCCGGGACTCGACTACGACGACGGGATAGAAGTTGTCGGAGTGCGAAACGTACCCGACGCGCTTGAGGCGCTGTTCTGACTTCACTTCTTGCGCGTAGCCTCTCTGAGAAATCCGAATGACCAGAACGACATCGCGACCAGATAAAGCGGCCATATCACAAGGAACGCCAGAAACTTGTTAAGATCGTACAGTGCGAGCCACCGGGCTGCCCTGAGCGTTCTGCCGAAGGGCATCAGAGAGATCAGCACTGGATGGACTAAGAGGAAGGCTCCGGGCAACGCTCCAAGCCTCCGCGCCATCGCCGAAGACCGGCCAAGGCGGACCTGGTATGAAAGAACCTCTCGCCAACCGGTCCGATTCAGATGAGCCACCTCAATCGCAGGATCAAACAGAATCCGCTCACCGGCGCTATATATCTTCCAGTTGAGCAGAATGTCCTCGGCCATTGATACGCTTTCGTCGAACAATTCAAACCGCTCCAACATCTCGCGTCTATACGCGACGTTGGCACTGGGCACAGTCGTTACGAGGCGCTTCGGCGTGTTCGGCATGAAATCCTTGAATTCGGCGAGATATCCAACCAGCCCGCTGAGGCTTCGCGGTGTGCCGTTGGCCAGCGAGCCGCCCACTGCCGCGTAATGCTCCGCGCGGTGTTGAACGATCATTCGCTCAATCAGGTCCGGGCGCGCCACGCAGTCCGAGTCGATCATCAGGCAGTATGGCGCCCGCGTCGCGCGCAGGCCCACGTTGCGGGCGGCCCCGGCATACGTTCTGGTCTCCAGATGAATGAGCCGCACCGAGGGGAACTCGCGTTCGACGATCCGCGGCGTGTGGTCGGATGAGCTATCAACTACAGTAACGTCGAAGCTGACTGAAGTGTGCTGACTGATGATCGCAGCGAGACAACGCGTTATCGTGAGCTCGGAGTTGTAGCACGGCACGATCACCGAAACTAGAGGAACCGTCTGGTTGTCGAGTGACTCCATGTAAGACATCACCGCGAAGATCGTTTCTCCGAACGATCTGCCTCAGCCTTTCACGACGGCAATCGCGGCGAAATCAGCGAAACAAGCCACGAATTACACGAGTGACAAGAATGATCGCGAAAGCCCGGTCAGTAATGATGCCGACCGGCTAAATGCCGGCTTGCAACTTCGCCACGCCGGCGGCTACACGTGAGCAAGCCGCCAGGCCTTCAACGATCTCGACGATGGTTATTGTCCTGTCGGTGGCCGAAGCTAGCAGATTCCTGCTAAAGACCGGCCCCAGTTCATCCCTAAAATAGTGGATGATTCGCTCGGCGAGTGCATCGGAATCGCCCGAAGGAAATACCAAACCATTGGTTCCATCGATGACTGCCTCCGAGAGCCCGCCCGCAGTGGATGCGATGATCGGCAACGCGTTTGAGAAAGCGATTTGCGCGACGCCGCTTGAGCTTGCACTCACGTAAGGCAAGACGAGCACATCGGCTTCCTCGAGTATTAAGGGCACTTCTTCGTTTGGCACGTAGCGATCGTCGATGCTCACGTGGCCGGCTATGCCAAGCCGTCGAATGAGCCGGTGGTACTTCTGGATCGGATCGTAGAATTCGCCGACTATCACAAGTCTGCAGTCGAACCGTTGCAAGACTTTGGGCAGTGCTTCTAACAGAACCGGAAGCCCCTTGTACTTCCGGACCTTTCCAAAGAAAAGAATAGTGCGGCCCGCGCGGTTTGGAGAGGTATGGCCGGAAAACTCTTCGAGCTTCGGCAG
This sequence comes from Blastocatellia bacterium, assembly GCA_049273855.1. Lineage (GTDB taxonomy): Bacteria > Acidobacteriota > Blastocatellia > UBA7656 > UBA7656 > Onstottus_B. The sequence goes on along the minus strand of JBASRN010000343.1, from coordinate 11,139 downwards.
CGCGCAAACGGCGACCGGTTTCCCGGGAACAATAGCAGCGGCCGCTTGCTGGTCGCACCTCGAATGGGTGACCAGTTGATTCGCTGGCGAGAACGCGAACTTTAGCAACCAGCGATCGAGAGGGCTGGATTCGTGCGGCACGATGTTGTGGCACTCCAGCACCAACTTCACGCCGCGACGTCCGAGCGCCCTCGCGAGCGTACCCACCACCGGGGCGAAAAACGGTTGCCACCATTGGAACACTACGACCTCAGGCGCGAATTCTCTGATTCTCCGGTACGCCATCAGCCAGGTAATCGGTCCGAGCGGTGTCAGGATCGACAACGCGCCAGCATCAAGCTTCATCCGGCTGGTGTCGATCTCGGTGGTGCCGGGGAATAACAGGCGAGGATAGAGCTTTCGAAACGAAACTACCTGGACCGTGTGTCCGCGAGCGGCAAGCTCTCGCCGCAGCCAGTAGGTGTGATGGGCAATGCCGCCGCGTAACGGATGGGCTGGGCCGACTATCGTGATCTTCATCGGGCAGAGTCCCCGCGGCCGGCGTGGACCGGAAGTTTCGCTTCATCTTCGACGGCTTCGGTGCGGTCTTCGCTAGTTTCGATAACGGAGTAGTCGTTCTCGCGGCGGTATGAGAACGCGACCATCTCCGCCAGCAGTCCGAACAGGATGAACTGGACTCCCACGATGATCAGCAGAGTTCCAATGATCAGCAGCGGACGATTGCTTAGCCACTGGTGAAAGAAGAGCCTCACGATGATCAGGTATAGATCTATGCCAGTACCGACTGCGCCAAGTAAGACGCCCATCAATCCGAAGAAGTGAAGGGGCCTGTTGGTGTATCGAGTCATCAGGATGACGCTTAGCAAGCTGAACACGCCGCCAAAGACCTTTCCGATGCCGTAGTGCGACCTGCCATGACTGCGAGGCGCGTGCTCTATCTTGACCTCTCCCAGCCGGAAGCCTCGGTAGCTGGCAAGAACTGCAATGTAGCGATGCCGCTCGCCATAGATCATGACTTCATCGAGCACTTCTCGTCGGTAGCACTTGAATCCGCAGTTTATGTCGTGCAGCTTGACGCCGGTGAGGAACGAGGTCGTCCAGTTGTAGAGCTTGGAGCCGATTCGCGTTGTTAGCGCGTCGTTCCGTTGGTGGCGCCAACCGGAAACCAGATCGTCTCCCTCGTTAAGCTTGTCGATCAGAAGCGGCAATTGCTCGGGTAAGTCCTGAAGATCGGAGTCCATCGTTACGATTAATGGGTAGACCGCCGAACGAAACCCAGCCGCAAGAGCAGCCGACTTGCCGAAGGTTCGGCGGAAACGAATATACCTTACCGACGCGTCGTGCGATTGAAGCTTTCTGACGATGTCGTACGACCCGTCGGTGCTTCCATCATCAACAAAAATAACCTCGTGCGCGTCGGCGACTTTGGAAAGCACGGTCGACAGCCGCCGGTGCAGATCCTCGATGGTCAAGCGCTCGTTGAGCACCGGAATGACCACCGAGATTGACTGGGTCCCCGCATTCCTCTGAATAGTCTGATGAGCCATAACCGGTACAGCAGGTTAATTGTGGTTGTCCTAACGATTGGATAAGATATAGCAGCGCCGATGCGTACACAAGCTAAATCGCCGGCGCAGATTGCCGATGAGTCGCACTTGACGGCTGCGACCCGAGTACTTTGGGGTGAAATCCAGTTTTTCCGAGCAGCTTCTCCTTGACGAGCATCAGGCGTATGAAGTCCAAGACGACGACAGCCCGGCCCTTGCGAAGAACCAGGAAGGACTCCTCACCCGCCGCAGCTAAGCCTGCAACGCCTGCGTTCCGCTGGTCGTCTGAACCCCTGTCGCTCTATCTGACCGCTTGCGCGCTCGCGGCGGTTGTGCTGATTTGTAATGCAAACGGCCTTGCAAACGGGTTTGTGTTCGATGACCACGTCCACGTATTGCAAGGGAAGCTGCTGCGCGATCTTGGGAATCTGCCGAGGATTTTGACTGACTCGTACCGCCCGCTCAGGGATGTTTCGTATGCGGTGGACTTTGCGTTGTGGGGCGAGCGCGCATTCGGATTTCACCTTACCAACATTATAGTTCACGCCGCGAACACGGTTCTTGTGTTTCTGCTGCTGCGGCGATTCACCGGCGAAATGTTGACGGGGATCCTTGGTGCGCTTGTCTTTGCCGTTCATCCGATCCAAACCGATTCAGTGGCTTACATTTCGGGCAGGCGTGATGTTCTGTTCGCCTTTTTTTATCTCGCTAGTTTTCATTGTTATCTGGCTTATCATCGCAACCCCAATTCTCATCTGGCCCAGCCTCAATCGAGGCGTCGGGCGGTGGTCTACCTTGCTCTGTTTATGGCTTTGTGGGCGCTCAGTCTGATGTCGAAAGAGATGGCCGCCAGTCTGCCGATACTCATATTTGTTTGGAGCCTTTGCGAAGAGTGGACCGAAGGACCGGGGTCGTGGATACGGCGCCTGTGGGCCGCTTTGCGCAAGGCATTCAGGAGGGACAGGTGGCTCTACATCACTCTTATGCTTGCGGCGCCAGCATATGGTTGGTATGCACTTGTGCTGAGAGGGGGTTCAACGCGCGCGCGTTTGTCCGGCTTTAGCTACTGGGGCGGAGACTTCTACACAAACGCGCTGACGGCCATTCGCGTACACGCATGGTACTTGAAGCAGCTTGTTTTTCCGACGCCCATCGTGCAGTACGCGGGCGCGTTTGACGTTGCCACCTCGCTTGCAGATTGGAGAGTTGTTATCTCGCTCGCGGTAGTTGGAGCTGTCGTCGCGACCGGGTTCTTGATGATTGACCGCAACCGACTAATGGCTTTCGCCATACTCTCATACTTTGCGTTGTTGCTCCCCGTCAGTCAGATCATCCCGCATCATGAGCTGCTTGCGGACCATTACCTCTACTTGCCGATGATGAGCTTCGGTCTATTCCTATCGCTCGTTGTCAAGACGGTCATCGCCAGGTGGGGTTACGCTAAGCGCTATGCCTACGCGGCAGCCGCAGCGGTGCTCATTGTTCTTGCCGCAATGACCATCCTGCGCAACAGAGTCTACCGGGACGATATGACGTTGTGGCAAACGAACTACGAAGAGGCACCAAATTCTGTCCGCGCGGCGTCAAGCCTGGCCGGCGTGAACGCGAAGCGTTATCCGGCGAGAGCTGCTGCACTCTACAAGAGGTGCATCGAACTCGATCCATCGTACGCACCCGCTTACCTTGGTCTTGCGGTTCTGTATCAGACCGTGCCGAGCGCCCAAGAGGTGGAGGAATTGATTAAGAAGGGGCTGGCCCTTCCGGACTCCCGCATTACCAGCCCTGGGTATGAGAATCCACGCAGATTCCGTTCCGAATTGACCACCGCCCTGGCGCTTGCGAAGGGATTCCAGAAGGAGCCCGAGGCGGCGGAGCAGCTGCTGCGCGAGGCCATTAACCTCTATCCGCTGAATGAACAGCCTTACGCGCTGCTTATTGGCTATTACCGCGGCAAAGATCGCTCGAAAGAGATCGAGATGTTGAAGCAGCAACTTGTCATCGATCCGACCAACTACGACGCGCTGACCACTCTTTCACATCGTTTGATCGAAGACAAGAAATACGATGAGGCGGCGCCTCATCTCAATACCATTCTGTCCATGCTTCCCAAGGATTTCCGCGCTAATTACCAGTTCGCACAGATATACCGGACTAAGAAGGAGTGCGCGCTTTCAAAGGCCTACTTAACCACCGCGGCATCAGTGGCTGCGGGCGACGAAGAGACGAAAGCCATCAAGGATGCGTTGAGCCAGTTCGCCAGGGATTGCGGATAAGCGGTCGGAAGACATCACATCGCATCGAGGTGGTGGTCCCATGAGTTGTTGATCGTTGTCGTTGACAAGCAGTCGATGCCACAAATAGACTCTAGATCCCCGTTGAGAACTGTCTCAGCCCGCACGTGACCCGAATGACTACAATAGCCAATGACACAGTGAGGGAGGCTTCCGCCTCTACCGAAGGGTCGCCAAATCCGATGCCGCCTGTAGCGCCTCGACAGGCGCCATATGATCTGCCTATCGAACCGGTGGTTGTGATAAAGCCTGGCAGGTCGTGGGTGGCGCTTAATCTTCGAGACGCGTGGTCATACCGCGAGTTGCTTTATTTCTTAATCTGGCGCGACATCAAGGTGCGGTACAAACAAACGCTGCTTGGCGCAAGCTGGGCAATCATCCAACCCCTGGTCACGATGATTATCTTCACCTACTTCTTCGGCAAGCTCGCGCGAGTGCCGACGGAGGGTGTGCCTTATCCGATATTCTTTTATACCGGATTGCTCGTGTGGACATACTTTTCAAACGCACTGGTTAGCGGCGCGAACAGCTTGGTGGGGAACGCGAATCTGATAACCAAGGTTTATTTCCCCAGACTGATCATTCCGGGCGCGGCAGTTCTGGCTGGTCTGTTCGATTTCGCGATCGCTTCGCTCTTGCTGGCAGGGATGCTGATCTATTATGACTTTGCTGTGACGGTGCGTTACTTGATGTTGCCGCCGCTTGTTGCGCTTGCAACCGCACTGGCGCTTGGCTTCGCGGTATGGCTTTCTGCGTTGAATGTTCGCTACAGGGACGTGCGCTATGCGTTGTCGTTCATGGTGCAGATATGGCTGTTTGTTTCGCCGGTTATTTATCCGTCCAGTTTCGTGCCTGAAGAATGGCGGTGGGTGATGGTGCTGAACCCGATGACCGGGATAGTCGAAGGCTTTCGCGCGTCGTTGTTCGGCAGGCCCTTCCAATGGTTCCCGCTTGGTTATTCAGCCCTGTTTGCAATCGTTCTTCTCGTGTATTCGGCTTACGCGTTCCGGAGGATGGAGAGGCACTTCGCTGAACTGATTTAGGAGCCGATGAGACCGATAATCTCAGTCGAAAACCTAAGCAAACGGTTTCGCATCAATCCTGCCAATCGAGGCGCCGTGCGTTACGACACGCTGCGCGAATCGCTGGTCGAAGCGGTCAGGTCACCGTTCAGGCGATTGAGAGCCAACGGGCAAGTGACTGATGATACGATATGGGCCCTGAAGGACGTGAGCTTCGACGTGATGCCCGGCGAAGTGATGGGAGTAATCGGCGCGAACGGAGCGGGGAAATCGACTCTGCTGAGCGTGCTGTCGAGAATTATCGAACCGACGTCCGGGCGCGCCGAGCTTTTCGGGCAGGTGGCGAGCTTGCTTGAGGTGGGAACGGGCTTTCATCCGGATTTGAGCGGGAGGGAGAACATCTATCTGAACGGTGCGGTTCTCGGCATGAAGCGCCGCGAGATCGAAGCGCGCTTCGACGAGATAGTAGCCTTCGCCGAGGTTGAGAGATTCATCGATACTCCGGTGAAGCGTTACTCGAGCGGAATGTATGTGAGGCTCGCGTTCGCGGTTGCAGCCCACCTGAACCCCGAGATTCTTCTAGTCGATGAAGTACTTGCGGTTGGCGATGCGAGTTTTCAGCGGAAGTGCCTTGGAAAGATGGACGAAGTTACGCGTAACGGCCGAACAGTTTTGCTGGTCACCCACAACGTCGGCATAATCTCCCAGCTATGTGAGCGAGCGATCCTTCTCAAGGATGGTCAAGTAGCGCGCCATGGCCCGGCCCAGGAAGTCGTTGATTGCTACGTCTCAATGAGCAGCCCATTGCCGGCGGACAATTAATCCAACTAAGATTCGTAGTTTGATCACGGCCCGCTCTGCGTGGGTGGAAGAAAGCTGCTATTGCTGGCGTACCGGCGTGAGTGCAGCTGATAAAGCGCGGCAAGACAACCGGTAGTGACTAAGCGCCGCTGAGGAGGATGGTGCGCGAGTAGCTTTCGGAAAGACATCAGCTGGGGCGTGAACCTTGTCGTGGCAATCTCGTTTTATCGACTGATCGACGGCTTTACCCCCGATAGTACGATACTCTCCGCCTGCCTGCTTCTGAGCGACCTAAACTCTACATAACAACAGTATTGACAGAGCCATGGCCGTATGTTTGAATGGGCCTGCCTGTAACTGCATGGCCCTAAGAGGCCCGAGTTCATTCGTTGACGGGCATCCGTAGTTCAAGCGAAAAAGAGTTTGGGATATCGTTCGGGGACGAGTTAGCAGTTGCGAGTTTACGCGGTTTTTTCCAGGCAAGCCCCTCTTAGTTAGTAGAAAACATTTTGAGATCAAGCACTGACTGTCTGTGACGAGAGGCGATGCTGGTAGTTGGCTCCCTTCCATAAACCAAGTTCATCGAGCCACTCTTAGCGTGTGGGAACGCGTCAAGTCCTGTTCGCAGTACTGAGCTTGTAAATCAACTGAAGGCTAGCACTTGGCAAACCTTCTAGTGGAGGCAAGTATGGAGCGCGTTCTTAAGCAAACATCCAGGTCCCTTATTCTCCTTCTTTTCTTTCTGTGCTCAGCACAATCCTCGTTCGCGACTACCGTCATAATACCGTCCGATGACGACATGGTCATCGGGGCGCGCGCAATCCTGAGAGGTAGAGTCGTTGCCATTGAAAGCAGCTACGACGAACGGAACAGCCGCATTTATACATACATCACCGTCAAGGTGCGAGAAGTGCTAAAAGGGCAGATCACCGAGCGCAGGATCGTGCTCAAAGAGTTGGGTGGCCAGGTTGGAGATAGGACCAGTGTGATCTATGGCAATCCCCAGTTCAAAAAAGGCGAGAAAGTACTCCTCTACCTGGATACCTGGGCTGATGGCAGCCTTCGCACTTATCAGATGTTCCTCGGCAAATTCAACATAGTGAACGACCCCATTACTGGTCGGGAAATAGCCGTTCGGAGTTCGCCCGACGAGAATACCACCGTGCTGAAGCACCAGATACATGGCCACAGTGCGCCTGGCCGATCTACTGAGCGGCAAGAGTTGTCAAGATACATCCGTATGGTGAGAAATAGTCTTGCGGCGAACTGGGAGCGCTCCGTTCAGTTTGAAGCAGAAGCTTATGCCAATATTCCGCTGCTGGCCGAGCCGACCGAGTACAGATCGATCGCTAATAAGGGAGACATTACTGCTAACTTCGCGTTTTTAGGCCCTTTCCGCTTTTTCGAGCCGGACACCGGACAGCCAGTCTCGGTTTCGCTCAACCCCAATCCGTCATCTCAGCAGGGTGTTCCACAGGTAACACTCAACTCGGCTGATGTTGCAGCGGCGGGGAACGCATGGTCGAACGTCTCGGGTTGTGCCCTACAGATGTCATATAGTGGAACCCTGGATGAATGTTATCTCGGCAGTGGCATACCAGGCGTCCACGTTGTATCCAATAATTGTGACGGGCGGAACAGCCCGACCACTAGTTGCTCGGGGGTTCTGGCATGGGGCGGCGTGAGCCAGACCGGACCTCAGACTAGGACAATTAATGGCACTACGTTCAGACAGACCATCCAGGGTTTTGTATCAATGAGCCCCTGGGCCTCTTGCTTCTTCACTGTTAGCTGCAACGTCCGGGAGGTTCTTACCCACGAAATAGGTCACGCGATTGGTTTGGGACACTCGCAATTCAGTGATGCTACGATGGCGGCTTTTGCACACTTCGACGGTCGCTGCGCTTCCATACGCACAGATGACGCCGACGGCGTTAGGGCAATCTATCCAGGCTCAGGCGGAGGCCCCGGTCCTCTTACAATCACGACTTCAGCTCTAGCGAGCGGAACCGTCGGGTCGTTCTATTCACAGTCTCTCATTGCAAGTGGCGGCACGCCGCCTTATGGCTGGAGCGTAGTTGCGGGACTGGGCGCGTTGCCCTCCGGCCTGGGCTTGAGTGCTGGAGGGGCCATCACGGGCACGCCCGACACTGCGGGGACATACAACTTCACAGTTCGAGTGACCGACAATGCAGCCGCCACAGCGCAAAAGGCGTTGTCCATCGTCGTGAGTCCGAGTGGCGCCGTGCTCAATTCACAGTTTGTGTCGCAGACTGTGCCCACTACGCTCCAACCCGGTCAGGTATTCAGCGTAAACATGAGGTTTCTAAACACGGGAACGGGAACCTGGAGCGGCGCTCCCTACTTTTTTGCATCGCAGAATCCGACACTGAACCAAATCTGGGGTGGCAACGGCGTGTCCCTTGCCGGATTTGTTGTAGGTCCTGGCGTAACGCTTAACGTTGATTTCAGCGCAACGGCGCCGAGCACTCCTGGCACCTACAATTTCCAGTGGCAGATGTACGAAAACGGCGGCATCGGCTTTTTTGGCCAGATGTCTACCAATGTGGCGATTCAAGTAGGCAGCGTCCCATCGACAACCAGGCCCAGGACGATAGGTCTGTACAATCCAGGCGGTGGTGCGTTCTTCTTGAGGAACTCCAATACGGGTGGGATAGCCGACATCATGTTTGGCTACGGCGGCGGTGGCACAGGGTTCATTCCAATCGTAGGCGACTGGAACGGCGATGGAGTTGACACTGTAGGCCTGTACGACCCCGTACATGGAGCATTCTTCCTGAGGAATTCCAATAGCGGCGGCATAGCCGACATCACGTTTGCCTACGGTGGCGGCGGCACGGGGTTTGTTCCAATCGCAGGAGACTGGGACGGAAATGGAATCGATACTGTAGGACTATACGACCCCGCCCATGGAGCTTTCTTCCTGAGGAATTCCAACACCGGGGGCATAGCCGACATCATGTTTACCTATGGCGGAGGTAGCACAGGGTTCGTTCCAACCGTCGGCGACTGGAATGGCGATGGAGTTGACACTGTAGGTCTGTATGACCCGGTGCATGGAGCTTTCTTCTTGAGGAATTCCAATAGCGGCGGCATAGCCGACATCACGTTTGGCTTCGGTGGCGGCGGCACGGGGTTAATTCCAATCGTAGGAGACTGGAACGGAGATGGAGTCGATACTGTAGGACTGTATAACCCCGTCCACGGAGCTTTCTTCCTGAGAAATTCCAATACCGGGGGTATAGCCGACATCATGTTTACCTATGGCGGGGGTGGCACGGGGTTCACTCCAATCGTCGGCGATTGGGATGGCTTGTGAGGAAGGCGGCAGTTTCGGATAAGAAGCCATCCTATTCAATTCATACAAACCCCCTTCGTTAGGTCTACCTCAATGGTTGTCCTAAGCAGCGGACAAAGGCCGGTCATATCGAGGTCTTTCCGTTACTTGTTAGGTGTTTGTCCGGCGACGCTGTGCATAATTTCGGGCGTGTAGGTTAAACCTCTCACACAATCTAATCGAAGCCCGATCCTCGACCCAGTTTGGTGATCGAGATGATCTGTAGTAAAGTGCTCGTTGTAGCTAACAAGACTTTGCGTAGGGATTGAGAACCGCACCTCACCTCGATTCTCAATGATGAGCCCCTCGATAGGAGTTCCCAAGCAAGATAATCGTTTCATGGAGAATTACTGATCATCGCATAACACGATGGCTGCTTGAGCCACTGGGGACTAACGGTTCGATGTTCCTGTACCTCACGGCGTCACCAATGACGCGCTTCGCTCAAAACGCACACGCGTAGCTGTGGCATTTTTGATCCTGAAAGACTGGTTATGAGTTGGAGAGAAGACCATGGTCAAGTCTTACGTCCGGTTCTTTGCAATTTCATCCGTGTCCGCTTTCGTCCTTTGTGTTGTCGCTTTCGGGTCTAGTGTAAGAACGCGAAGTCGACCTGGCCAGCAGATTACTGCGCCAACTTTCTCGACTACTCTGGAACTTGTGGTTGGCGATTCATCGAGCCCGATCTTCGTGACCAACGCGCACGACGGCAGCAATAGGCTGTTCATAGTTGAACAGGCCGGACGCCTCAAAGTGCTTCAGCCGGGAACACACACGCCAACAGTCTTTCTGGACATCACTTCAAGGGTGCTGTCCGGCGGTGAGCGCGGCCTTCTCGGGCTTGCCTTTCACCCACAGTATTCAACCAACCGCCGGTTCTTTGTTTATTACACGCGCCAGACCGATGGCGCGATTGTGGTCGCTGAATATCACTCCTTAGCCTCGGACCCGAACGTCGCCGATCCTACCGAAACAGTAATTCTGACAATTCCTCATCCGGGGTTCGCGAATCACAACGGCGGGATGATCGAGTTCAGCCCCGGCGGCTTGCTGTATATCGGAACAGGCGATGGCGGCGCAGGCAACGATCCCCCGAATAACTCACAGAACATTAGCGTCCTCCTTGGCAAGATACTGCGAATAGACATTGATCATCCGAACGGAGCTGTGCCGTATTCTTCGCCTCCGACCAACCCGTTCTTCGGTTCCATTCCGGGCAAAGACGAAATTTACGCTTATGGGCTGCGCAATCCATGGCGATTTTCACTTGATCGCAGCACTGGTGAGCTTTACGCTGGCGATGTGGGACAAGGAGCGCGGGAAGAAATTGATATCGTGACACTCGGCGGGAACTACGGCTGGCGCGTATACGAAGGCACGCTGTGCACAAACAACGACCCCAGTTTGTGCAACCCTAGCGATTTCATTTCTCCGATTGCAGAGTACGCTCACACACCCGGCACCGGAGGTCGCTGTTCAATAATCGGCGGCTATGTCTACCGGGGGGCTACGTCGACCTTACCGCCTGGAGTTTACGTCTATGGGGACCTCTGCACCGGAGAGATCTTCCTGCTGGAGGGAGGCCAACAAAGACTGTTGTTCGACACGGACCTTATTATCTCCTCGTTCGGGGAGGACGAAACGGGAGAACTGTACGTTGTTGAGCTCGGGAGCTCCGTGTACCGTATCGCTGTTCAGGTAGGACCCGGCCCGAACGATACCATTGGCCTGTACGATCCGGCGCACGGAGCATTCTTCTTGAGGAACTCCAATACGGGTGGCGTAGCGGACACCACGTTTACCTATGGTGGCAGTAGCAACGGGTTCATTCCAATCGCAGGAGACTGGAACGGAGATGGAGTCGACACTGTAGGACTGTATAACCCCGTCCATGGAGCTTTCTTCCTGAGAGATTCAAATACCGGGGGTATAGCCGACATTACGTTTACCTATGGCGGGGGTGGCACAGGGTTCGTTCCAATCGCCGGCGACTGGAACGGCGATGGAACTGACACTGTAGGTCTGTATGACCCGGTGCATGGAGCTTTCTTCTTGAGGAATTCCAATAGCGGTGGCATAGCCGACATCACGTTTGGCTTCGGTGGCGGCGGCACGGGGTT
>JBASRN010000048.1:0-2304 GCA_049273855.1 Blastocatellia bacterium | reverse complement strand
GCGGATTGCGGATCGAAGAAGACAGAACGCGATTTTTCAAACGCGCTCAATCTGCTCAATCCGCAATCCGCAATCCGCAATCCGCAATCAACGGCTCCTTTCCTTCATCATCGCGCGGGCCTCGCGGTCGGCCTCGCGGCGCTTCTCTGTCTCGCGTTTGTCGTAGAGCTTTTTGCCCTTGGCTACAGCCAGCTCGATTTTGATTCGCCCGTTCTTGAAGTACATTTTTGTCGGGACCAGCGTGAGCCCCTTTTCCTGCGCCTTGCCCGCGAGCTTGTCTATCTGCGCGCGGTGAAGCAGCAGCTTACGGGTTCGCGTAGGCTCGTGGTTGTCGCGGTTGCCATGACTGTACGGGCTGATGTGGGCGTTCATCAACCACGCCTCGCCTTCGCGAATCAAGCCGTAGCTGTCCTTCAAGTTGCACCGGCCCTCGCGAATCGACTTCACTTCCGTGCCGGTTAGCGCGACGCCGCACTCGTGTGTCTCGAGTATGTGATAGTTGTGATAGGCTTCCCGGTTTGTAGCCACTACTTTATCGCTAGACATAAGCGCGATCAATTCGAGAGATGAGTGCCGGTCACATTCGTCCGCTGCTCCTCGTTAGGCCTCAGAATATATCCGATGCCTCGACGCGGACGCAATGCGAATGTCTGGTTTCTAGTTTCTGGTTTAGGGTTTCTGGCTTGTGGTTTCTGGTTGCGTGTCGTTGTGGCTGTCTCGAGACAGACAGGCACGAACCAGAAACCAGAGACCGGAAACCTCCGTCCCAGTGTTTGACGAACCAGCCGGGTTGCATCAATACTAACTACTTGCGAACAGTGGAATCAGAAAAGAGCTTTTATCGTCGTTATGCGTAGTCTGAGACTCATTTCCCGGACCCGCCATCGTAAACCATTCCGCGACCTGCGTCGCGGATCACAACAACTCAAACCAACAGGAGCTTTGATTATGACCAGGAATCGCGTTCTGCTTACCCTTCTTGCCGTATGTGTTCTCAGTCTGGCTGCCGCAAGCGCGTGCGCATTCTCCGATCCACCCGCAGTCGGCAGTCCCGCCCCCGGTTTCAGCCTGATGAGCAACGAGGGCAAAAACGTCGACCTGAAGGACTTTAAGGGCAAATGGGTGGTGCTTTATTTCTACCCGAAGGACTTTACCTCGGGTTGCACGATCGAGGCTAAAAACTTCCAACGCGACATCGCGAGCTACGAGAAAGCGAACGCCGTCATACTTGGCGTCAGCGTGGATAACGTTGAATCTCACAAGAGTTTTTGCGAGAAAGAGGGCTTGAACTTCAAGCTGCTCGCGGACACTGAGACCAAAGTGTCTGACGCTTATGCCTCGTTGATGGAGTACGGCGGCAAGAAGCTCTCGGCCCGGAACACCTTCATTATCGATCCCGATGGCAAGATCGCGAAGGTTTACATGGGTGTAAAGCCCATGCCGCACAGCGAAGAGGTGCTGGCCGCGCTCGCCGAGCTTAAGAAGAAATAGCACCAGCCGTGAATCAGCTCTCAGTCCGACCCGGATCGTCAGACACTGAAAGACGATCCGGACGGACGCTTTGCATTAGCCTCGCTTCAGGAGCCGCCCCATGCTCTCTTGTTTCCGCTGCCGCCGCGCTCGCTGGATCGTTGAAGCACTCACCTGTGCCGGCCTTCTCGGTTTCGTTTCCCCGGTTGTCGCCGGGCAAGAAAAGAAGCTGGAGATATCAGAGTTGGTTTCGCGCCACCTCCAGGCAGTCGGGAGCGCAACCGCTCGACAGGCGATCAAGAGCCGGTTCGCGGCCGGCTCGGTCAAGTTCGTCGGGCGAATCGGAACAACGGCCAACCTCGACGGCACGGTCGGTTTCGTTTCGCTCCGTCCGAAGACTCGTTATAGCATCAAGTTTCCCACCACAGAGTATCCCGGCGAGCAGATGGCTTATGACGGCAAGAACGTGGAGGTTGGGTCGCTTCCTGCTGGAAAACGGTCCGCTCTCAGCTTGTTCATCCAGCAACAGGATCTGGTGTTGAAAGACGGACTCATGGGAGGAGTGCTTTCGACTGCCTGGCCACTCATGAAAGATCCGGTTCCGGCTCGACTCGAGTTCAAGGGCACCAGGAAAGTCGATGGCCGGCCGTTGAACGTCGTCGCCTATCGCCAGCAAAAAGGATCGCCCGATCTGAAGGTCACGTTGTTCTTTGATCCGGAAACGTTTCGGCACGTCCGTACCGAATACGAGTTTCGAATTGCACCGCGTCTGGGGATCGGTCCAAATCAATCAAACCTGTTTCAGGAGAGCATCTACCTGCTGAGCGAAGAGTT
>JBASRN010000226.1:0-34537 GCA_049273855.1 Blastocatellia bacterium | reverse complement strand
CGCCCGTACAGCGTCGACGACATCCTTCAGGCGATTCGAGACATGCGTTCGCGCGGGAGGCGCGCGCACGGAGGCACGCCCGTACAGGGTCGAAGACAATTCTTTCAGGCTCGCCTTTATGAACCGTACCTCAGTTCTCAAGCTGGTTGTCATTCTTCTATCGGCTGTTGTTCTACCTGTTTTGGTCAGAGCCGCCGATGCAACTCCTCCTGCCGCGGGATTCGACGCGCACCTTCCACTTGGCATACCGCGCGAAGTCTGGGCCTACTTCATTCCGAAGGACAATCCGATGAGCGCGGCGAAGGTGGAGCTGGGGCGCAAACTCTTCCTCGACCCGAGGCTCTCGGCCGACGGCACGATCAGTTGCGCAACGTGTCACGACCCGGCGCGCGCCTTCGCCGACGGCAAACGAGTGGCGGAAGGCATCGGCGGCAGACAAGGCGAGCGCAACTCGCCGACGCTGCTGAACGCGATGTTCAACGCGAGGCAGTTTTGGGACGGGCGTGCCGGCTCGCTTGAAGAGCAGGCCAGGAAGCCGCTTACGAACCCCGACGAGATGGGAAACGAGTCGAACGAGCAAGTCATCGCAAGGCTCTCCGCGATTCCTGAGTACCTGAAGGCGTTTCGCGAGGCGTTTGGCGCTCTGCCAAACATCGATTCGTTTGCGAAGGCGATCGCCACGTTCGAACGGTCGCTGGTGTCGGGCAACTCGCCGCTCGATCGGTACCTGGCGGGCGATGTAAATGCGCTAAGCGACTCGGCGCGGAATGGGCTGATGCTGTTTCGCTCGAAGGCCCGGTGCGGAGTCTGTCATAGCTTCAATCAGGCGTTCGCGGCGTTTGCAACGTTTCCTTTCCTGACCGATATGAATTATCGGAACACAGGTGTTGCTGCGAACCATCGCGAGTTCGATCCGCTCGGCCGGCAAGCGATGACGGCTGCGCGAGACGAGTCGGGCGCTGCGCTTCGGGAACTGGCTAAGCGCGAGCGCGCATCGGAGCTTGGGCGTTTCCTGGTGACCGGGAACGTGCTGGACATCGGCGCGTTTCGGACGCCCTCGCTTCGCAACGTAGAGTTGACGGCGCCTTACTTTCACGATGGAAGCGTTGACTCGCTGGCCGATGTTGTTCGGTTCTACGTCAAGGGAGGGATTGCGAACCCGACGCGGGATTGGCAACTCGACCCGGTGGCGCTCGATGAAGCCGAGCAACGCGATCTTGTCGAGTTTCTGAAGTCGCTGACGAGCGATGTTCATGCGCTCGAAACCATCTCCACAAGGTGAGTTGCAATCAAGGCGTTTCGGTGACCGTTCAGGAACTGTGCGCTCTCGTCTTTGACGGACCGGCCTCGGCGGATATAGCGTGCTTATAGCATCCGTCAAAGGAGAGGGAATTGTGAAACGAGCTCTTGTTTTAGTACTGATCTGGATAGTGGTTTTCTCATCGACTGCGGCTTCTCAAACAAGAAAACGCAGCAATACAAAACGCAGCGCGCCCGCTTCGGCGTCTTATGCCCAAAAGCAACTGGCTGAAGTGCGGGCCGGCCGCGAGCGGATCGCTTCGCAGATAAAAGCGTTGACGCAGTTCCTCTACCTGCTCGGCAGCATCTCCAAGAGCATCGAAACGGCTGAGCAAGTGAACCGCAACCGTGAGGATTCATCTGTCGGCATGTCTGTAGAGCGGATCGAGCAAAACAAAGCCAAGGTGAAAGACAGCATCAGAAACGTGCGTACGGGGCTCGACCAACTCGAAGCGAGTTTCCGCTACAATGCGGCGCTGCATAGCTACTATCCGAATCTGGCGGGTGTGGCCCGGATTGGACAGACGGCTGAGAGTCAGGCTGCAGGAAACAACTTCGATCAGGCGGGGCGAACTTTGATAACCGCCGTCAACAAGCTTGCAGACGTGCTGGCGGCGATGCGTTGAGGGAAGGTCAAGAACCGAAGGCATTCGCTTGGGTTGCGTTCTGGCTTGTTGGGTGCGTAGGTCGCGAACGGTGAGTTTATGTACGAGCGGATCACATCTCCGTCCATCAGTGTTTATCCGCGGCGGTCTTCGCGATGTCAGTGCGGTATTGCATCCCGTCAAAGTTGATCTTGCCGATCGCAGCATAAGCGCGCGCGCGGGCCTCCTCGAGTGTCGTCCCTTGCGCGGTCACACCAAGCACGCGGCCGCCAGAACTGATAAAGCGGCCCCGGTCGTCGAGCGTGGTTCCGGCGTGAAACACAACGGCGCGGTCGATTGACTTCGCTTCGTCAAGTCCGTTGACGACTTTCCCTTTTTCGAATTCCCCGGGATAGCCGCCGGATGCCGCAACGACGCAGACCGCCGAGTCGTTGCTCCAGGCGATGGAGGTTGTGCCGATTCGGGCGTCAACGATCGCGTCAAACACTTCAGCAAGGTCACTGTCGAGCCGCGTCATCACGGCCTGAGTCTCAGGATCCCCGAGCCGCGCGTTGTACTCGATCACGCGAAGCCCGTCTTTGGTGAACATCAAACCGGTATAGAGCACTCCGCTAAACGGATAGCCCTCCGACGCCATCCCCACCAGCGTCGGCTCGACTATCTCGCGGGTTATTCGGGCAAGCATCGCATCATCAATCAAGCCGGGCGTCGAGAACGAACCCATGCCGCCCGTGTTAGGTCCTCGGTCGCCGTTGCTCACTCGCTTGTAGTCCTGAGCGGGCACGATCGCTTTGTAGTCGCGTCCGTCGGTGAAGATCATCAGCGACGCTTCGCGCCCGAAAAGGCATTCTTCGAGAACCACGCGCGAGCCGGCTCGTCCGAAAACGCCTTCGACCATCATTGCGTTTATCGCGTCATCAAACTCGTGTTGGTCTTGCGCGATGCGAACACCTTTGCCGGCGGCGAGACCATCGGCCTTGACTACGATCGGAAACTCAAACTCTGAGTCTTGAGCGGCGCGCGCTGAACCGGGCGAATCGCACGCCTTGAAACGCGCGGTCGGAATCGCGTGTCGAGACATGAACTGCTTGGCGAAGATCTTGCTGCCTTCGAGTTGCGCGGCTTTGGCCGAAGGTCCGACCATTCTCAAGCCTCGCGCGTGAAACGCTTCTGAGGCGCCCGCCACAAGCGGCGCTTCGGGTCCGACAACCGTGAGATCAGCTCCGATGGATTCGGCGAGACTGGCCAGGCTGATCGCATCGTTAACATCAGCCTGAATGCAGGTTGCAATCTCGCCGATTCCTGCGTTGCCCGGCGCACAGCAAAGTTCTGTGGTGTGCGGACTCTGTGCGAGCTTCCACGCAATGGCGTGCTCACGTCCCCCGGAGCCGATGACCAGGATTCTCATAGCGGCGCGATTGTATAATCGCACATCAACGGTATGCAAAGACTGATGGTGAAGTGCGGTCACAGATTGCGCAGATAACACGAATGCTCACGAATCGTTCGTTTGATTCGCGAGCATTCGCGGCATTCGTCGGTGGCTTTGAGGCCGCTGCTCGTCAGCCGGTCACGCGATAAACTTTGCCTTTGAAGACAACCGTGACTTTCTTTCCGAGCGCGAAGAACTCGGCCAGCTGAGGCTCTTTTGCGATCAGATCGAAGAACGCTTCGCTGCCAAATTGCACTTCCACTTTCGGCAAAGAGGGCGAGACTTTAAACTCGGTGTCGATCCAGTCTTCGCCTTTCAAGTGAAAGATCTTGTCGCCGACGCTGCGAATGCTTGTGGAATAGGATTCAGGGCCCCCTATTCTGTCGGAGTCCTTCATCTCTCGTTCGGCCTGGCTGTAGACAACGGCTGACTCTCCTGTCTTCATCGCGGCGGGGCCGGCGCCGGGCGCTCCCGCTGCCAGTTCGTTCATTCGACGGCGTTCGGCCGGGGGCATATTACGGAACGCGCCGAGGTCCTTCATGTCTTCCGTAACTAAGAAAGACGTGTACGGTGTGACAATACCGTATCGGGTGCCAAGCTGGATGATCTCGTCTTTCAACTCTCTATTCTCGCCGTTCAGGCGAATCTGTTCGAGTAGGTACCCAACTCTTCGCGTAGCCCATAATCTCCCGAGGAAAGGATTGTCGCCGCGCTCGTCAGGGAAGCTCTGTTTGGCGAACGTGAAGACTTCTTCGCGCGCGCCCATCTTGCCGGTTAATCGAACCGTTGCCGAGTTCACGCTGTTCTTGTAGCGCCCGACCAGGACGAGCTGCGAGTTCTTGAACAAATCGCCGAGAGTCCGGGGGTACATCAAATCCGTCTCGACGCCCCCGAAGTCCAGTTTCAAATCCGACAGAACCGGATAGTTCACTCGAGCGAAGAAGTTTGACACTTTGACTTCGAGGTCTTCCTGCGGCTCGATGTAATCGCTCGCGCCCCGATTGTCCGCCGAGAGTTTGTCGAGCAGGTTGGTGTTGACATCGTAGCCGACGCCAAACGAAAACAGCCGCACCCTCGCGCGATTCGCGTCCGCGACGTTCTTGACGATCTGCTTCACATCGGTTGGGCCAACTGTGGGGAGGCCGTCGGTAAGAAAGACAATCATAGCGGGGCGCTCGCTAGACTGGAATTGCTTGAAGGCCGAAACCAGAGCATCGTTGATGTTGGTGCCGCCTTCAGCGCGCAGCCTCTCGATGAACTGAAGGCCGGTTTGCTTGCCGGCGGGGCCTGCTTCGACGAGAGTGCCTTTCATCAAATGCTCTTCGCCGGAAAACGAGATGATGTTAAAACGGTCGCGCGCCGAGAGCGACTCGACGCCGAACTTAAGCGCGGCTTTCGCTTTGTCGATCTTCTCGCCGCTCATCGAGCCGGAGGTGTCGAGAACGAAGACGATGTCTTTAGCAACGCGCTCCTGCTCGCTTATATTGGACTTGGGCGAGATGAGCATCAGAAAGTAGCCGTCCTTGCCCGGCTCGCGGTGCGTCAACAGCGACACGCCGAAGTCTTTTTCAGAGAGCGAGTAGTACAGGAGAAAATCCTTTTGCGAGTCTTCGCCCTTGCCCTCGAAGCTCAAGCGGGCGCGCCGCTCGCCGTCTCTGTTGACCGAGATTCTGTGCGAGGGCGAGAAGATGTTCTTCAGATCGATCGGCGAGTTGATTTCGACGCTTGCGGCGATTTCTCGAATCGGTTGCGGCTGAATGCGCCGCCCAGAGCCAAGCTCGTAGCGATAGCTTACGGTCCCGCCTTCGTTCTTGAGTACTTGTGAATAAGTCAGGTCGATCTTTTTGGTGCTGCGCGGTTCAATAGGAAAGACGCTGGCTTGAAACAAGTCCTTCCCCGCGTACTCGAGCAAGCCGGGATCGATTTGCCTCCGAACGATTTCGTTATAGATTTGCCGCGCCCTGGCCTTTTCAAGAATCTCGCCCGCCATGCGTTTATCACCGTCGTAGATGGCGAAATCCGAAATCGAGGCGCTCTCTGGGATCGGAAAAAAGTACATGCCTTCGAGCCGATAAGGCGAGTCGTTCTCAAAGATCTGCTCGACCTTTGTGGTCGCAACCTGGGCATCGATTCGCGTTGTGATCTTTACTGACTTGATGTTGAGGACGCGCGGCATCGGGTGAGGAAGCGGTCTTGGTATGGGCGGACATCTGCGGCACTCCTGGGGCAGAATCACACCTTGTCCGTAGGCGGCGCTGCCGCAGAAAACCAGCAGCGCGAACAGGGCAAGCATTCGTACTTTTTTCACTGGGCACCTCGTTCTGAACCGATTTGTTTAGCGTTGCAATCGTTGTTTTGTTTTCAACCACTCTTTGAACGAGGGAAGAAGTTGATCTTGCGAAACGCCGCGAAGTTTCTGGATTGACTAAGGACCTGGAGGGAGGGGCGTCTCGGCGGCCGGCTCGATGCCGCCTCGTGGTGGGACTTGCTGTGCGAGGCTCGCGTCGGATTCGTCGAGCCAGCGCTGCAACAGTAGCCAAACCGCGCCGGGAATCAGGAACGCGAGACCGAGCAGCATCGCCATCGTTCTCGGGCTAAGACCCGCGTGGTCCAGTCCCCATCCGGTCGCGTACGTCGATAGAGACATCGTAAGAGTTACAAGCGCCATGTCCAGCGCGAACACTCGGCCAAGGAACTTGTCTTCGACCGACATCTGGAGCAAGGTCGTCGAGTAAACCCACTGAATGCTTCCGCCAGAATGAGCACCGACTATGCATAAGAGCGCAACCACGAGAACCGACGATTGAGCGAACAACAAGTAAAACAACGATGACACCACGAACGCCGCGGCAATCGCGCGGCGCATCCTCGACGCGGAGCCTGCCGCTATCCCGCCGGCGATGATTGGTCCGACCAATGCTCCCACGCCCCGCGCGGCAAACAGCAATCCGATAGAAGCGCTGCCCTCATTCCCCAGCGGGAAAATCTGCTTTCCGAAGACGGTCAGCAGAAGCAACACACCGCCGCCAAGCCCCCAACCGGATTTCACGAGCAAGAGCGCCGCAACTCGCCGGTTAACTCTCAGGTAACGCGCGCCCTCTACGATGTCGGCAACTCCTAAGAGCTCGTACGGCGAAGTCCGTTTCACCTGATCGTTGAGAGCGGTCTCGCGCGGCCGCTTGCGCATTCTCACGGTTGCGATGAACACAGCCGAGACGAAGAACGACAGCGAATCGATGATGAATGCGGCATTGCGACCGAAGCTTGCGGTGACCAACCCACCGAGCGCTGCGCCCGTCGCTAGCGTTACCGACCACGATGCCGACGAAAGCGCGTTGGCAGAGATCAACTCGCTTTGCGAGACGAGGTTTGGTATCGCCGCGGATTTTGCCGGCTCAAAGAAGCTCGCGGCTAGAATCTGACCGGCGGCCAGCAGGTACGCAAGCCAGACCTGAGCGGGCCGCTCGATCAATAAGAACCCGAGCACAACGCAACCGCAGATTAGATCGGCGACGATCATTATCGTCTTGCGGTTGAACCGGTCGGCGGCGACGCCTGCCAGCGGACCGGCGGCAAAGGTCGGTAGCAGCTTTATAATCAGGACTAATCCAACAGCTTCGCTCGAACCGGTCAAATGCAAGAGGAGTGTGAACAGCGCAACGCTGTTGAACCAGTCTCCGGTTTGCGAGATGAGCTGCCCCACAAACAAGCGCCGAAAGTTGCGATTCCTGCGGAGGAGCTCGAAGTACCCCACCGGCTTGCTCGTTTGGCTCGCGGTCATTTGGTCATTGTAGACGCGCGTGTAAGGGCTTTCAATTACCACGCCTGCTAAGCAGGTCGCTGGCGAAGGAACTCCCCGAGCCGAGAGCCCGTAGCGCACGGCGGGATTGCGCAACCCTTGGAAGACGTGATCTGCGGATATACGATCGCCCGCGCAGCGGGCGACAGCCGTCCGACGACTCGTCGGCCTTTCTCTGCCGCCCGCCGCGCGGGCTCGTAGCGCCGGGCACCTGCTGACATCGGACTTCGCTTCATCGGGTTATATGCTGTCGCCCGCGTCGCAGGTTGGCGTCTTGACGGCCGTTGCTTTGACAACTGCGCGAAGCGGCCTGTATTATAGGCCTTCGTCAAAACGGGGCGTGGCTCAGCCTGGTAGAGCGCTCGGTTCGGGACCGAGAGGTCGTTGGTTCAAATCCAATCGCCCCGACCACTTTTCTCAAAGACCCAAGGATCAGCGAGGTGAAACGTGGTGCGTGCTTGGTGAGGACGCGGCAACGCCACGCATCACTAACCACGTCTTACCTTGCCGAATCTTGGGTCTAGTTGCGTATGATCATCGCCCGGCAGTTTGTAATTAGAGGCAGAGTTCAGGGAGTCGGCTTTCGCTACTTCGCGATTCGCGCCGCGCGCGGGCTGGGAATCGTTGGCACCGTTCGGAATATGCCGGACGGTTCAGTTGAAGCGATCGCGGAAGGCGAGACTAAAGCAATCGCGAGGTTTCGGCGCGACCTAGAACGCGGACCGTCTTATTCGCACGTGACTGCCGTTGAAGAATCCGAGCGCCAGACGTCTGCCCGATACAAGGACTTCGAGGCAGTCTTCTGAAGCGGTGCTCAGTGGCTGGTGATGATTGGCGGTCGATGAGCGCAGCTGGCCACCCACCGCTGGGCCCCACCGGAGATCAATTGTGGACAACCTTAAAAGATTGATCCGAACGGTTCCCGACTTTCCAAAGCCGGGAATTCAGTTTTACGACATAACAACTCTGTTGAAAGATCCCTATGGCTTGCGAACGAGCATCGACCGATTAGTCGAGTTGATCGCGGATCCGCGCATCGACACAGTGATTGGCATCGAAGCGCGCGGATTCATCTTCGCGCCCGCCCTGGCCTATCGACTAAAGGCCGGATTCGTGCCCGTACGCAAACCTCGCAAGCTGCCTTCAGAGATCGAATCCATATCTTATTCGCTCGAGTACGGGACCGATACGCTCGAGATTCACAAGGACGCGATCGGAAGGGGCAATCGGGTGATCATTGCGGACGACTTGTTAGCGACCGGCGGCACAGCTCGGGCGGTTGTGGATCTCGTCGAGCGATTGGGCGGTGAGGTAGCCGGGCTTGCCTTTCTGGTCGAGTTGACTTTCTTGAATGGCCGTGAACGGTTCAATGACTACAAGGTAGCTTCGCTGTTGCAGTATGACGAGTAGCGACGCAGCACCTCGCTCCATTGTGTGTTTACTGACTGAGTCGGTTCGCCGCGAGCTGCGCCGTTCCCCAGGCTGGATACCGCAACGTCGGAGGTGCAATCCCAAGGCTTTGCATCGCGAACTAATGCTTGCGTTACCGCCCCTCCACCAATGCGCCTTGATCCGCATCCATTGCGCGGCGTATTCCTTGAGGGTCGTACTCAGCTCGGAGACATATGCCTGCTGAAGAATGACATCCCCGCCCGATTCGTTCAGGTCAGTATGACGGAAGCTGGGTAATACGATTCGAACCGGCGCATTGACCTGAAGTCGTCAAGCCTCTTTCCTGTCCCAGTTTCGGGGCTATCGATCGCGTGAGAGAGAAGTGGCACTGTCATTGCCATACGCCGGGGCGTAAGAGTCAAGAGAAACCGCTTTTCGGCGAGAAAAATGGAGAAGGATATGTCAGAAGTGACAGAGAGCGATCTCAGGGCATACGCTGGTGGACGCGCCGAAGAGCCTTTCCCATCAATACACGTTTCGTTTCCGCGCCCTGAAGAGGAGGGCAACGAGTCGCGCCTGGACGCGATTACGGTTCTTGCTCTGCTCATAGTTAATAGCGGACTAATCGTGGCTGTTGTGAGTGGCGGCGCGTCTCGCTTCGAAGGCTACCGGGGCGCAGCCGAAGCCGTGCTTGCCGTGCTCTGGTCGCTCCAGGCAGTCATCACATTTCTGTTCCTCGTAGTTGTCGCGCGCTGGCTGAAAAGCTAGCGAGAGTTCGTTACGTTTTGCGCGGAGACGGACCGCTTAACCGGCGACCCAGCTTCACGCATGGACTGTCTCCTAAGTCATCTCCGGCCCGCCTTCTCGGCGGGCCTTTTTTTGTGTTCAGCGCCGCGTTTTCGAGTCGCAGGTCAAGCCGCCCGTCCAGTTGTCCGCGAGCTCGATTTGAGCGAGAATAAAAAACGCAATTCACAAACTGATCGGAAGGAGAACCTGCGATGAGAAAAGTGGGAGTCTTCTGTTTGATCCTCGTTTGCGCATTCCCTTGCGCAACGAGCCTTGAAACGCCCGCAGACGAGCTGAAAGCCGCATCAATATCGACACTATTCGCGTTAGGCGCCGACAAAAGCGAGTACGATGACCTCGAGGCAGTGCTTGACACCTCACAAGGGCGGATCGTGATCGAGTTCCTTTACTCGGACGCTCCGAAGCACGTCGAGTACTTCGTCAAACTAGCTCGCGAAGCAGCGTACGACGGCACGACTTTTCATCGACTCGTGAAGTACGGCTTGATTCAAGGTGGCGATCCTCTTAGCAAGAACCCTCGCGATAAAGCGCGTTACGGGACTGGAGGCTTAAACGCCGGGTTACCCGACGAAGTCAAAGCCAAACACATGACCGGCGCCGTCTCGTCAGTCCTGGCTGCCGTGAGTGGCGGTTCGATCGACGTAAAACAGGGAACGTCGGGTCAGCAGTTCTTTATCGTCCTGAATGCCGGCCCCGCCCAGGCCAATCTCGATTCGAAGTTCAGCGTATTCGGCAGAGTGGTTGAAGGCATGGACGTGGTGTCGGCAATCTCCTCCAGCAGCGCGACGGCGGTAGGAATGGCGGCCGAGCGAATCACGATCACTAAAGTCACCATCCGAGAAAAGACGCCGACGGTCGATCAGATGAAGTTGATGAAGGCGGCAATCGAGACTTCACTGGGAACAATCAGCCTCCAGCTTCTACCCGAGGCGGTTCCAAACGCGACCCGCCACTTTGTGCGATACGCGCGCTCGGGTTTCTACGATGGGACGACCTTCTTCCGAGTTTCGCAGAAGTACTTTCTGGAAGGAGGCTATCCCGGCGATTGGCCTCAAGAAAGCCCGAATCGCAAGCGCATCTTCAGCATGTGGCCGATCCCTTTCGAAAAGAACGACGTCAAGCAAGTTCGCGGCAGCGTTTCAATCCGCCAGTCTCAGGACGGAACCGCAGGCTTTTACTTCTTCACCCTTGTGACCGACAATCCCGCGCTCGACGGCAAACACGCCCCGTTCGCGAAGGTTGTCGAAGGTCTCGAAGTGCTGGACAAAATCGCTGCCGCCGAAGTCGAAGGGGATAAGCCGAAGCAGAGGATCGAAATCAAAAAGATCACGATCCGGTGACCGAAGATTCTTCGGTGTCATCGTTAGGCCTTCGCTTCAGTCTAAGAAGCGAGTTGGCCTCCCTTCGGCTTGCTGTTACCATCGTGAGGAATCGATCCAGATATTGCGTCCATTTCGATCTGCTAAATGATCCTCGTGATAGACAACTACGACTCGTTTACGTACAACCTCGTTCAGTACGTGGGCGAGCTTGGCGTAGATGTGAAGGTCTTTCGCAACGACCTGATCTCGGTCGACGAGATGCGCGCAATGAAGCCTAAAGGCTTGTTGATCTCGCCCGGGCCAGGAATGCCCGACGGCGCGGGCGTGACGCTGGAAGCGATTCGGGCGTTCGCTGGACAGATTCCGATCCTCGGAGTCTGTCTTGGGCATCAAGCGATTGGCCAGGCGTTCGGTGGCAGGGTAGTTCGCGCGCCGTACCTGATGCACGGCAAGACGAGCGAGATTTGCCATGACTCGGCGACGATCTTTCGGGGATTGCCCTATCGGTTCAAGGCTACGAGGTATCACTCGCTGATCGTAGAGAAAGAGGGCTTGCCGGAAGAGCTTGAGGTATCGGCTACGACGCCTGATGGCGTGATTATGGGGTTGCGGCATCGCCGCTTCCCGGTCGAAGGAGTCCAGTTTCATCCCGAGTCGGTCATGACTGAGCACGGGAAGACGCTGCTGGAGAATTTTTTGAAGTTGTGATCCGCCGTGCGGCTTTGCGGCTTTGCGTCTCCGGGGGAACTCACCTTCAACGCGAGGCGCCTAGCACGCCGAGTCGCCCCAAGAAGCTGGTGGCGACGGTGAAAACGAGAGCCGAACTTCCGGGTTTGTTGAGCGCGGGTAGCGTGCTTGACCGCATCGTCGACGCGAAGCGCGCTCGGCTGGGGGCGATAAAGTCGTCATTGCCAATCGAAGCGATGGCCGAGCGACTTCAAACGGCCCCGAATCGCCTGCACCACTCGCTCGCCGAAGCGCTGGAGCGAACCGATCGCGTCAACATCATTGCTGAGATCAAGCGACGCTCGCCTTCGAAGGGCATCATTTGCGAAGACTTCGACGCGGCTCGAATTGCTGCCGGCTATGCGGCGGCTGGCGCGGCCGCGATCTCGGTGGTTTGCGAAGAAGATTTCTTCGGCGGGTCGCTCGATCACCTTGGGGAGGTGCGCGAGGTCGTCGAGCTTCCCGTCCTGAGAAAGGACTTTATCATCGACGAGTGTCAAGTCTACGAGTCCGCCGCAGCCGGCGCAGACGCGGTGCTGTTGATAACCGCGATTCTCGCCGACCCGCTGCTCGAGCGATTGCTCGAGCTCGCGCAGGAGTTGGGCCTGGACGCTCTCGTGGAAGTCCACTCGCGCGATGAGATGACTCGAGCCGTTTGCGCGGGCGCAACCATCATTGGCGTAAACAATCGCGACCTCACGACGTTCGAGGTTGATTTGGATGCGTCTATGGAGCTTGCGGCACTGGCTCCCCGCGATTCGATCCTCGTCAGTGAGAGTGGCATAACTCGAGGTTCTGACATCCGCGGGTTGAAGCAAGCAGGGTTTCGCGCGTTTCTCATTGGCGAGCACTTCATGCGCGCCGACGACCCGGGTCGTGCGCTCCACGACCTTATAGGCGAGTGCGGATGACGGTAGTGGCGGGCGTCTTCCTGCCGATTGCGTGACGACGATGTTGCATTATTGACCCTGCAGGTTGGTTAGTTACGGCGTGGCTCGATGTTGACAAAACCCGGTTGCGCCACAAAGACACTAAGCCGCAGAGGGTCAACGAACGCGGGATTCTATACGCTTCGTGCTGCTTCGCGCCTTGGGTCTTCGTGGCAGGAAGTTCTTCAGCAGCCTGCCTGGGCCGTATGGGCGTGTTCTTACAAGAAGGATTGTGACTAGAGTTAAAGTAAAAATCTGCGGTATCCGAAGCCTCGAAGAAGCCGAGGCCGCTGTGGAAGCAGGCGCCGATGCGCTTGGTTTCAACTTCTGGCCTCGAAGCCCGCGGTACATCACAACCGAAAGCGCGCGCGAAATCATCGCCAAACTCCCGCCGCTCGTTGCCAACATCGGCGTCTTCGTCAATCAAACCCAACACGCGATCGAAGCTATAACAACTGATCTACGGCTGGCGGCGGTTCAGCTTCACGGCGACGAGTCACCCGAGTTCTGCGCCGGCATCGCTGGGCCCAAGATAATCAAAGCTATTCGCGTAAGCGAAGCCTTCGAGCCAACCTCGATCATGCGTTATCCGGTGAGTATGATCCTGCTGGATACGGGGCTCTCCGGGAGCTACGGGGGGACGGGAAAGAGGTTCGACTGGAGCGTAGCGGTCGAATGCGCGTGTCTTGCGCGGATTATGCTTGCAGGCGGCTTGACGGCGGAGAACGTCGGCGAAGCGATAGCAATGGTCCAGCCCGCTGCTATCGATGTATGCAGCGGCGTTGAAGCCGAACCCGGCCGCAAGGACACGGCTAAGCTGAGAGACTTCATGCTCGCGGTAACCAAGGCGAACTCGATGTTGCAGCCAAGCGGGGGCCAGTGTTTGTAGAAAGACGTTATTAACCTTCGACTTCCAGGAGTGCTAAACACCGCGCCACATGGACTCGAAGAGACGAAGCCGCACCAAGTCGACGAACGCGGGACTTTACACGCTTCGTGCTGCTTCGTGCCCTGGTGTCTTGGTGGCAAGAAGCAGATTTTTCAACCGCCTGTTAGCGGAGTTGTCTCCTGAAGGTTGCGAGTCTCTTCGAACAGAGAGAATTGAATGAGCAAAACAACTACTCCAAACGAGCATCAGATGCCTGATGAAACGGGACACTTCGGGCCGTACGGCGGGAGGTTCGTGCCCGAGACGCTGATGCACCCGATCGACGAGTTGATCTCGGCGTACGAACAGGCTCGGCGCGATCCCGAGTTTCAACGCGAGCTTGACTACCTGCTGGCCAACTATGTCGGTCGGCCGACGCCGCTGATGCTTGCAGCGCGCCTGTCAGATCATCTCGGCTGCGCGCGAATCTATCTCAAGCGCGAAGACCTGTGCCACACCGGCGCGCACAAGATCAACAACGCAGTCGGCCAGGCCTTGCTTGCGAGGCGAATGGGCAAGACTCGAATCATCGCCGAGACGGGCGCGGGCCAGCACGGTGTAGCGACAGCGACGGTCTGCGCGTTGATGGACTTGAAGTGCGTCGTCTACATGGGCACCGAAGACATGCGCCGCCAGGAGCTGAACGTCTTTCGCATGCGATTGCTCGGAGCTGAAGTAGTTGAAGTCGAGTCGGGCAGCCGCACGCTCAAGGACGCGATTAACGAAGCGCTGCGAGATTGGGTCACGAACGTCGCCGACACTTATTACCTTCTGGGCTCGGTGATGGGGCCGCATCCTTACCCGGTGATGGTCCGCGATTTTCAATCAGTAATCGGAAGCGAAGCGCGCAGCCAAATACTCGAAGCCGAATGTCGTTTGCCCGATTTGCTTATTGCCTGTGTCGGGGGCGGAAGCAACTCGATCGGGTTGTTCCACGAGTTCATCGGCGACGAAAGCGTGAAGATGATCGGCGTCGAAGCCGGTGGGCGAGGCGAAGCGCTTGGCGAGCATGCGGCGCGCTTCAGCGGAGGTAAGCCCGGTGTATTGCAGGGAACGCGGAGCTATGTGTTGCAAGATGAGAACGGGCAGATATCGACTACGCATTCGGTGTCGGCGGGGTTGGACTACTCGGCAATCGGCCCCGAGCACGCTTACCTGCACGACATCGGACGGATCGGTTATTCGAAGGCGAGCGATGCCGAAGCGCTCGAAGCGTTTCAGCTGTTGGCTAGGCTTGAAGGGATCATCCCGGCGCTCGAAAGCGCGCACGCGATAGCTGAAGTGATCAAGGTGGCGCCTAGGATGTCGAGCGAACAGATCATCGTGGTGAATCTCTCGGGTCGCGGGGATAAGGACGTGAACACGGTCGCCGAATCCCTGGCGGTCCGATAGATGCTCGTCGTACAAACGGAGACGGAGTTCGAGTAAGCGTGAAACACAGCTCTTACAGTCAACCTTTAGAGAGGGCTAATCATTGAGCCAACATCTCTCAAGCGTAATGTACAACTTCATCAGGAGTCGGCAACTCGAAGGGACTTATTCTCTAGGCCCCGAAGTAGGGGCATGGATCGTTACTTCAATGCGGATCATGCGAGGATGGGGCAGTCCGCCAGAATCCGCATGGCCTTATGAAACCGAGCATAGGCCTCCGCAAGAACCACCGGGCGTGGATGCCTTAGCCAAAGAATCGAGAGCCCTGGCTTATCAACGGGTGAGGAATACTATTGAATGCAAGGTCGCGCTTGCCTCAAGTCATCCGGTCTGCGCCGCTTTCGATATTACGGAGCAATGGTTCGGCAACCAACGGCAAGATCGAAATGCCCCCATCTAGTACAGCAAAGGTCGGTAGTCATGCTGTTACGATGTTAGGCTATGACGATAACGCTGGACTGTTTACCTTCCAGAACTCTTGGGGCGCTGAATGGGGCGACCGCGGCTTTGGATATCTCCCCTATGGTTTCTTTGATAGATACTTCTCAGAAGCTTGGGTAATGAACAACCTGTACAAAGGGCGGCGATCCTCGCATCAATCAGGCGTTCTTGAGATACGATGGGGAACAGACGACATTTTTGGGGGTGTGTTGCACGCAGCCGAACTTTATGACTCAACTAGGGACGAGTGTATCGGTTGGGCATTCACTGTTTGTCGTGATGGCTTCTTAGATATTGAAGCGTTGTTTGTACGCCCGGCCTTTAGGGGCAACAATAATGGGAACATCCTTACACGAATGTTAAGAGAATTAGCCGCTCACATAGGGCTGCCTCTGCGACTGTGGGTTCCGTATGCGGATCTAGGTGAAGCAAATCTCGCAATTGTAGAGAAGATGGCAAAGCGGCTTTCTTTGAATTTGGTGTCAAGCGATGTTCAATGGGCAGGTCTGAAAGCCATCGCCTAAATAACCCTTAGTGGAGCCGGCGTTTGTTTGTCGTGATTGCGCGGAGCGGTTCGGGTGTTGAGCGGGGTTAACAGAATCAAGCGCCGCAAGCTTAATGATGCGAATCGAAGCAAAGTTCAAAGGCCTCGAGCGCGCACGGCGCAAAGCCTTCATCCCCTACATCACTGCCGGCGATCCCTCTCTCGAAGCCACCGAGCAAATCATCCTCGAACTCGAACGCAACGGGGCCGACATCATCGAACTCGGCGTGCCGTTCTCTGATCCGATGGCTGACGGGCCGGTGATCCAAAGAGCTTCCGAGCGCGCGCTTGCCAATCACGTGAGCGTCCGCGACTGTCTCGAACTTGTGCGGCGAGTCCGCACCCATAGCGAAGTCCCTATAGTGTTGTTTAGCTACTTGAATCCGTTGTTGTCGATCGGCGTAGAGCGGCTTGGCGACGAGCTTCGGGGCGCCGGCGTTGACGGAGTGTTGGCGACTGACCTCGTGCCCGAAGAAGCCGGTGACTTTCGAGCCGCGATGCAGGCTGCGGGGATCGACTTGATCTTTCTGGTCGCGCCCACAAGCACTGACGAGCGCATCAAGCTCATCACCGAAGCGAGCAGCGGATTCGTTTATGCAGTCTCGCGCACGGGCGTGACCGGAGTTCAGCAAAATCTGTCTGAAGCGGCAGAAAGCCTTATCCAGCGAGTTCGCCAATTCACCCATCTGCCTGTAGCCGTCGGCTTCGGCGTCTCGACACCCGAGCACGTCGCAGAAGTCTGGCAGCACGCGGACGCCGCGGTCGTCGGCAGCCGTATCGTCTCAGAAATTGAAAAGAACGCGAACGATCCGGCTCTACTCGAGAAGGTGGGTGCGCTTGCTCGCTGGTTGGTTTCGAGCCGATAGCCCTACCCCCGGACGCCAAGGGGATCGGCTGCCTGGCGGTCTCCAGGTGGTGGCGCGAGAATGCGAACCGTAGCTGGATAGAATCGCTATCCGCAAAGAACACTGGCGCCGGCGACCGCAATCAAGTCATAGCACTACTCGCGGGGGCAATCCCACCTCCCCGACCTGAAAATGTCCCGACCGCGTGAAACCAACCGCATATTTTCAGGTTGGGAAGGTGGGCCTGCCCCCGCTGGATGAACTCGGTAGGCGCTGCAAACTCTCGCCTGGCTGCCAGTTCTCATTGCCGCTTAACCCGCGCGCGCATAAACTAGTCGAGTCCCGGTGGGCGGTGATGATTTGAACATAGAGGACTGGCGAGACGAAATCGATCGGCTGGATGAGCAGTTGGTGAGACTGCTCAACGCACGCTCGCAGTGCGCTATCGAGCTTGGACGGATCAAGCGCGAGCTAGGGCTGGCGATCTATTCGCCCGATCGCGAAAGGGAAGTGATCGCCCACGTCACCGGCATAAACGGCGGACCCCTGGATCGCGACGCAGTACGGCGTCTGTTTGAGAGAATCATCGATGAGTCGCGGCGCATCGAACGAGTGACGGTTGAGAAGGAAGCGACCAGCGGGGCCTCGAAACGAGGGAACAAGGCAAAGCGCTGACTTTGCGGCCTGGCGTCCTGGTTTAAGACTGTTTCAACGCAAAGACGCGGAGACGCAGAGTTGAGGAGAGGTTATGGTCATTGTCATGGAGGAGACTGCGACTGATGGGCAGATCTCCGGTGTAATCGATAAACTGGTCAAACTCGGGTTCGACATACATCGCTCGACCGGTGTGCGCCACACGGTGCTGGGCGCGGTCGGCGATCGCCCTATTGATTGGCGCGACATCGAATTGCTGGACGGCGTCAAGGAAGTTCTTCGAGTAACGTCACCTTATAAACTTGCGAGTCACTCGTTCAAAGCTGAGCCGACTCAAATCAAGATCGGAGATGTGACGATCGGCGGGAAAGAAGTGGTGATGATGGCCGGGCCATGCACGGTCGAGAGCCGCGATCAGGTGATGGCTATAGCCGAGATCGTCGCTCGCAATGGAGCCAAGGTGCTCCGAGGCGGCGCCTTCAAGCCGCGAACGTCGCCTTACTCGTTTCAAGGTCTAGGGGAGGAAGGTCTGAAGTTCTTGAGACAAGCAGCCGATCGTTACGACCTGCTGGTCGTGTCTGAGGTTATGGAGCCGTCCCAGATTCCGCTGTTTATTCGCCACGTCGACATACTCCAAATCGGCGCGCGGAACATGCAAAACTTCAACTTGCTGCGCGAGGTAGGGCGAATCAACAAGCCGGTGCTATTGAAGCGCGGGCCCTCCGCGACTATCGAAGAAACGTTGCTTGCAGCCGAGTACATAATGTCGGGCGGTAACCACGAAGTCATCCTTTGCGAGCGCGGCATTCGAACATTCGAGCCTTACTTGCGAAACACGTTCGACGTTTCGGCGATCCCGGTTTTTAAGAAGCTGTCGCATCTGCCGGTCGCTGCTGACCCGAGTCACGCTACGGGGCGCCGGGACAAAGTACCACCGGTCGCGCAAGCCGCCATAGCCGCCGGCGCTGACGCGTTGTTAATAGAAGTCCACAACGATCCAGAGAACGCCTTGTGTGACGGTGCGCAGTCCCTGTTGCCGGATCAATTCGAAGAGCTGACCCGCCGGCTCCGGCTTATCGCTGAGGCGATCGGCCGTGAGATGGCTACGTCTGTGGAGGCAGCGGCAGTGAAGGACTGAGGACTCAGGGCTGAGGACTGAGGACGGGTGTTATTCCTCTCCTCACTGCTCAGTCCTCAGTCCTGAGTCCTCAGTCCTTGGTCCTCTGTCCTGGTATGCGCTTCAAGCAAATCGCTATCGTAGGCGTGGGATTGATCGGCGGGTCGTTTGCGCTTGCCGCAAGGCGCGCCGGCATTGCCGAACGAATAACCGGTTGTGACTTTAAGGAGGTTCTCGGCCGAGCCTGCGGCCGTGGAGTGATTGACGGCGAAGAAGACTCGTTTCGTGCAGGGAGAGTTAGCGAAGCCGATCTGGTTTTCCTGGCTACACCGGTCGGAGCTATCATAGAATTCCTGCGCACCCGCGGGTCGTCGCTGAAACCGGGAGTGATCGTCACCGATTCAGGAAGCACCAAGCGGGAGATTTGCCGAGCGGCCCGTGAGGCGTTGCCCCCGCAGGCCAGTTTCGTGGGTGGCCACCCGATGGCCGGAAGCCACAACGCCGGGTTCGACTATGCCGATGCGGATCTGTTTTGCGATGCGCCGTACGCCCTTGTTTTGGACGACACGAACGGCGGGTCGATCAGCGCAGCCCGAACGGTTGCGGAAGTAGTGCGAGACATAGGCGCCAGGCCAGTGATGCTGACTGCACAGGAGCACGATCGTATCGTGGCTCGGTTGAGCCATGCGCCCCAGTTGCTGGCGACGGCGCTGGCGTGCGGCGTCGATGAAACGGAACTTGGACTGGCCGGCAGCGGATTCACAGAGATGGCCCGGTTAGCTGGAAGCAGGTGGCCGGTCTGGCAAGACATATGCAGAACTAACGCAGACGAGATTACAAGTGCGCTCGACGAATTGATTGGCCAATTAGAAAAAATAAGATCTTCGATTGCGACGGGAGACTTCGCCGCTGTAGGCTCGGCGTTCGGCGATGCGAATAAACTGATGAGGCGATTAATAGGGGATTGATGGCGACTTACGTGATCGGCGACATTCACGGGCGGCCTCTACTGGTCGAGCAGTTGTTCAAGGACGTCCCCTGGGACCTGGGTACCGACAAGATAGTCTTCCTGGGCGACTTGATCGATCGCGGGGACGACGCGCCTGCTGTCGTCGATATGATCATGGATCTCGCCAGTTCGAACCCGAACGTGATCGTGCTGCGCGGCAATCACGAACAGATGCTGCTGGATTGTCTGGACTATGGCGACCTGCAGTGGTTGATTCCGGAGAACGGCGGGTTGGCGACGCTAGCGGCTTACGGGTTCGAGCTTGAAGAACTGAAGGACGTCTCCGACATAAAAATCCCCGAAGACCACGTTGCGTTTCTTCGCTCGCTTCCGTTCTATCACGAAGACGAGCAGGCGATTTACGTTCACGCCGGATTGATTCCCGGTGAACTGCCTTCGGAGACCGATCCCGACGTGCTGGTGTGGACGCGCGATCTGGATTTCTTCAAGGGCTATGACGGCAAGTTGTGCTTCTTCGGCCACACCCCAACTCAGTATTTGCCACGCGACGGGCGCCACCGGAAGTTCGGGATCTACATCCACGGAAGCTGTGTAGGTCTCGACACGAGCGGCGAAAGCGACAGTCCGCTCTCGTGCATTCAGGTCGAGACGTTCACGCTCTATCAGGCGCATCCCTCAGGCAGAACCGAAGTCGAACGGCTCCGAGGACACAAGCCGGCGGCGGCTGGCGCTTCTGTAACGCCATGAGGCGTTACGCCAACCTGAACCCAGCTTCTGCAACGATGTCACTCGACCCCAATCTCACACCTCGGCTCATCTTGATCGCCTTGATGATGCTCGCGGTAAGCAGTTGCAACCGTGTCTTATTGGATGAGCGGTTTCACGACGAGCGGATTGCGAACTGGACGGTTGTAGATGATCCCGACACGGTTGAACGCCCATCTGAGTGGAAGGTCGAAAAAGATGGAGACCTCCATCAGCGGAGCAACATCTGGGGCCGGCGCGGTGATTTCATCGGACGGTGGTACGGCACCTTTCTCATAGCCGGCGACCGTGGCTGGAGTGACTACACGTTTCAGCTTAAGACAAAGCCTGCGGATGATGACGGCTTTGGAGTGGTGTTTCGGTGGACGGATGCCGAGCATTTCTACCGCCTGATCTTCGTGCAAGACGGTCTCAACGGAGGTCCAATCACGCGGTTGGACAAGCGAGATGGGGCTGATTACACTGAGCTGTGGTCGGCGCCCAGAGGCTATCGGCCGGGCACCGAGATGACTGTAGAAGTCGAAGTTAACGCCGAGATGCTCGCTGCGCGAGTTGATGGGCGCGAGCTGTTCAGAGTTAAGGATGGCTCATATCGTCGTGGGAAGATTGGACTCTTTTGCTACGCGCAGAACGGTCAGGCGTTTGATGAAGTTAAGGTCGTTGGCCGGTAGGTCTTAAGAGTTCAAATTTTAGGTTGCGAGCCGACTCTGCAAGGTGACGCTGGGAAATTTGAGCATTAAGTTATGTCGAAACAACTCATAATCAGCGCGGCTAGAACCGCCATCGGAACGTTCGGAGGCTCGCTAAAAGATGTGCCTGTGTCGGAGCTTGGGCGCATCGTGATCGAAGCCGCCATAGATCGCGCGGGGCTGGATCGCGGCGACATCGATGAAGTCATCATGGGTAACGTACTCCAGGCTGGAGCGGGAATGAACACTGCCCGTCAATCGGCAATCGCAGCGGGGATACCCGACAGTGTGCCGTCGTTCACCGTCAACAAGGTCTGCGGCTCAGGCTTGAAAGCGGTGACTCTTGCAGCTCAAGCGATCGCAGCGGGCGATGGCGATTTGATCGTAGCGGGCGGGATGGAGTCGATGAGCCGTGCGCCTTATCTTTTGAAGGACGCGCGGTGGGGCTATCGGCTGGGAAACGGAGAATTGATCGATTCGATGTTGAGCGAAGGACTGACCTGCGCCATGGCAAGTTGTCACATGGGGATAACAGCCGAAAACGTCGCCGAACTGTGCAAAGTCACACGCAAAGCGCAGGATGAGTTCTCAGCCGAAAGCCAGCGCCGCGCTGAATCAGCAATCGCAGCCGGCAGATTCGAAGACGAAATAGTCCCGGTGACGCTGCCGCAGAAGAAAGGCGAACCGCTGGTGTTCAAGGTCGACGAATACCCGCGCGCCGGAACCACTGCTGACACGCTCGCTCGATTGAAGCCCGCCTTCAAGAGGCAAGACGGAACGGTCACGGCCGGGAACGCTTCGGGGATTAACGATGGAGCGGCGGCTCTCGTCGTAGCCAGCGAGGAACGCGCCCGGCTGATGGAGATGGCGCCGATGGCGAAGATCGTTTCATATGCGACTGCAGGCGTGGACCCTCGGCTCATGGGTCTTGGACCCGTGCCGGCCATCGAACGCGCGCTTGAGAAGGCCAACCTGAGGATCAAGGACATCGACTTGTTTGAGCTGAACGAAGCGTTTGCGGCGCAGAGCCTTGCGGTGCTTGCGAAGCTCGGGTTGGACGGCACGCGTGTGAATGTGAACGGCGGCGCGATTGCACTTGGCCATCCGATCGGCGCGAGCGGGGCGCGAGTACTGATAACGCTGCTATACGAAATGAAGCGTCGAGACGTAAAGCGCGGGCTTGCGGCATTGTGCATAGGAGGGGGGCAGGGAATCGCGATGATAGTGGAGCGCTGAGTCAGCCACGTTTGCTCGGTAGCGGAGCCGTAGCGATCTGAAGTGAGCAAGCTTGCATTGAGAATGAAAACAGCAAATTGGAAGGTTAGCAATGGCTGATATTCACGATTCATCAGGTGCGGGTATTCCTTTCGGAGCGCCGGTGATGGTGTACCTGCACAGCCCGCGCGAAAAAGTCTGGGGCATCCTGCGAGAACTGAATGTGGCGGGAGCCTTCGTGCGTGGGATCGACTTGAACTCGTTTGACGTTTGGACTCAGACGATCGTGCGCGGCGAGCGAAACATCGGGCTTTCGAAGGTGTTTTTCCCAATGTGGAGAATCGAGCGGATATCGCTGGATGAAACGGTCGACGATATTCCGTCGATGGCGGATCAGTTCCTCGCGCGCGTTGGGTTGAGCATTGATGAATATCTTGATTCTTAGCCGGAGGGTGCGTTGATTCGCGCGCGAGGCACCCAGCGAGGAATCCGAAGAGGGAACGAGAACAGGCGCAGACGCGCAGGCGGTGTCACTGTTCGAGGTGCTGGAATATTTCCGGTTCCAGCTTGGCCGAATAGTTGATGTTTGTCAGCAAGATTTCCTGAACGAACTTTCCGTCCTGAGTCATTACTCTCCTCGCCGGCACCAGCGTATTCTGCACGACTCGGAGCGGCGCATAGTAATAGGCAATGTGATACCTGGTTGGTGGTTTCCCCTCGCTCAGCTTTAACTCGTATTCCACGTGCAGAATTCGAAACGTGCCGGGCTTCCTCTCCGAACCGGTGCTGATCCAGAAGCGCGTCTTCTCGCCGTTCTCGTTCGTCAAGTCCAGCGCGGTCGTGTCGACTCCAACGATCGTCTCAGGCCCAACATAGTCCACCTTCGATCCGTCTTCCTTGTATCGCAGCAGCGCCGTGTATTCCCGCGTTAGTTGAGCGCGAAAGGCAACTTCGGCTTCGGGTCGGGCGTTGACGTACTGATTGTTTTGAGCAGACCAAACTGTAGCGCCATTGAACCCGACCACGTACTTAATCGCAGGCATGCTCGCTCCCCCGCTGGCAGCGTCAGACGGCGTAAGCTCCAGATCGACGCGAAGCAGGTCCAACCACGACTTCTCCCGTCTCATCGAGCGCAGCTTGTAGGCGCCGATCAGATCGCCCTGATCCGTGGCGAGCCGGATGGTGCCTTCTTCCTGGATTGCAGCCCGCACAGTATCCAGTTGTTTGCGACCGCCGTAGGCCACAATCGCTAGTTCCACGTTTGCTTCCGCCTTCGTGAAAACAGGCGCGTTCGACTTGCCCTTTTGTTGCTCGAGTTTCTTCTTGTCCTTCTCAAGTTCTTTGCCGGTCGGGACCTTTCCGTCTTCTTTCCGGGTGACGGCGGGGGCGTCGGGCTTCTTCTGCTGGTCCTGGTCCGCAGCCAACTGCGAAGCCGGCGAGATTAACAGCGCTGCAGC
The DNA here is from genome assembly GCA_049273855.1 of Blastocatellia bacterium. Lineage (GTDB taxonomy): Bacteria > Acidobacteriota > Blastocatellia > UBA7656 > UBA7656 > Onstottus_B. Next base: position 11,170 of record JBASRN010000226.1, on the reverse strand, counting down.
CAAGACAACGGCCGCCGCTCGTACCGTGCACGAGATCCCGAGCCCTTCCAACAAGCTAAACAATCGAGACTTCCTCCGGTGAAGCGTTCTTGTGGCCATGGTGTGATGATCAGGCGAGCGAAATTGTAGCACAGCGGTTCGGGCGCTCGCACACGAAAGGAACGCGCCCAATGTGAATATGTTGCAAGGCTTTGGAACTGTACTATAGAATTCGCGCTCAAGCGCAATCACTACGGAGGACCACATGAGAGTCGGTTTGCTTGTCGGCCGCGAAGGCACCTTTCCGCAAGCACTGCTGGATGAGATCAACCGTCGCAATGCGGGCGTAACCGCTGAGTACGTCAAGCTGGGCGGCGTGCGAATGGCTGAGAAGTGCAAGTATGACGTCATCGTCGATAGGATCTCCCACGAGGTCCCATTCTATCGGGCCTACTTGAAAAGCGCCGTGCTGTCGGGCGCGAAGGTCATCAACAACCCCTTCTGGTGGGCGGCCGATGATAAGTTCTTCAACTACTCGCTGGCGACTTATTTGGGGATCGCGATACCGAAGACGATTCTTCTGCCGCAGAAGGAATACAAGGAAGGTGTCGTGGCTGAGTCGCTTCGGAACCTCGAGTACCCGCTCGATTGGGACGGAATCATCGAGGAAGTGGGCTTGCCTGCGTTTATCAAGCCGTATGACGGCGGCGGCTGGCGCGGTGTGTCGCGGGTCAACAATCGCGAAGAGCTTATGGAGAAGTACGACGCCAGCGGCACCGACTGCATGGTCTTGCAGGAGTACATTCCATTCGATCATTACGTGCGGTCTTACTGTATCGGCAAGAAGGATGTGTGCCCGATGGCTTACGATCCGATCTTCCAGCGGTATCTGGTGGTCGACAACTACCTCGATCCGGACATGGAAGACCGCGTTCGGAGGGAGACAATTCTGATCAACGAAGCGCTCGGCTACGACATCAACACCGTTGAGTTCGCTATTGTGAAGGACACGCCTTACGCGATCGACTATATGAACCCCGCGCCGGATGCGGATTGGTGGTCGGTCGGCTCCATCTACTTCAGATGGATGGTAGAGAAGGTAGCGGACGTAGCTATCGAGACCGCGCTTCACGGCGAGCCCACGCTGACCAACCATCGTTGGAACGAGTTTCTGAGCAGCGAGATCAAACGTCCGGGCGTCGGACAGCCGGCCAGGGCGAAGTGAGGCTTCCATGAGCAGCCAGGCCGTTCACGACTACAACTCGCTGATTGAACGCGAGCCTCGGCTTCTGGAGGAGTCGCGGGCCTTTCTGACCGAGCGATTGAATCAGGTTCGATTCGTGTTTGGCGGTCGAATGCTCTCACCTTACCTGCGGCCGCACTTCGTCACGCGCGCCGAGTGGCAACGGATTACGACGGCCTGCGAGACGGTGTTCGCAGCCATAGAGAAAGTCGGCCGGGCGATGCCGAGTGATGCCCTGATGCTCCAACAAATCGGTCTGACCGATGGCGAGCGCGAGCTGGTCGCAATTGATCCTGGCTACGGCGAGGTGTCGGTAACATCGCGGCTCGATTCTTTTCTGACCAGCGAACAATATCAGTTCGTCGAACTGAACGCCGAGTGTCCCGCCGGAATCGCTTACCAGGATGTGGCCGCGGAGATGTTTCTTGAATTGCCCCTGATGCGACAGTTCAGACAGAATCACTCCGTCACACCCATGTATTGCCGGGAGCACCTGCTCGATGCGCTGCTGACGGTCTACCAGCAGGTGCGGGGTAGCGGCGCAAGGCCAAACATCGGCATCGTTGACTACAAGGGGCTCCCGACGCAACGCGAGTTCGAGCTGTTCAAAGAATATTTCGAAAGCCGCGGGTACGATGCAACGATAGCAGACCCGCGCGATTTGGAGCTCAGGGAAGGGAAGCTCCACCATGGCGACTTCAAAATCGACCTGGTCTATCGCCGCGTGCTGACTACGGAATTGCTGGAGAAGATCGATGAGTGCCGCCCGTTCGTCGACGCCTATCAGACCGGAGCCGCGGTGTACGTCAATTCGTTTCGGACCAAGTACGTGCACAAGAAAATGCTGTTCGGCGTGCTGACCGACCAGCGGCATCAGCACTACTTCACGGAGATCGAGCGTGAGGCAATTCGCCTGTCCGTGCCCTGGACGAGGCGGGTCGAGGAGACCAGGTCGACCCACGCCGGAGACGAGATAGACCTGCTGGATTTCGTGCGTCGTAACAGAGAAACGCTTGTGTTGAAGCCAAACGACGACTACGGCGGGCACGGCATTTACATCGGCTGGGAATGGGACGAGAAGGCGTGGGATCAGGCGATAGAGAAAGCGGTCCGCGAAGACTATCTTGTTCAAGAGCGGGTGACCACTTCGCGGGAGGTTTTCCCTTATGTGAACGCGGAAGCCGGGGAAGTGCAGATGATCGAGCAGTTGCTGGACCTGGACCCGCTCTTGTTTTTCGGGCGCGTCAGAGGCGCGTTCACGCGGCTCTCTTCGTCCTCGCTCGCGAACGTGACCTCGGGAGCGGGGATGGTGCCAACTATGCTGGTTGATTGACCACCTTTTGATTTTAGAGTTTTGGTTTCCGATCGAGGGTGGGGATCACGTTCGCGCCGGTTTGAAATCCGGGGGTATCTCCGATGGCTGACTTCACGCTTGGAATCGAAGAAGAGTTTCAGATAATCGACCCCGAGACCCGAGAGTTGCGCTCGCACATCACCGAAATGATAGATGAAGGGCGGATGCTCCTGGGCGAGCAGGTAAAGCCTGAAATGCACCAGTCGATGATCGAAATCGGGACTGGCATCTGCAACAACATCCAGGAGGCGCGAGCCGATCTCATAAAGCTTCGACGCACTGTTTCGACTCTTGCGGGTACTAAGGGCCTCCGCATCGCCGCAGCCTCGACCCATCCTTTCTCGAGTTGGAAAGATCAGAAGATCACTCCCGATCAACACTATGCGAGCCTGATAGACGAGATGCAGGTGCTCGCCGAGTCTCTTCTGATATTCGGGATGCACGTTCACGTTGGCATCGACGATCGTGAATCGCAGATACATCTCATGAACGCCGCGCGGTATTTTTTGCCGCATCTACTGGCGCTCTCTACCAGCTCACCGTTCTGGATGGGAACCAACACCGGCCTAAAGAGCTATCGCTCGGAGATCTTCAAGAAGTTTCCGCGCACGGACATCCCGGATTACTTCGCCTCGTATTCGGAGTTTGACAACTACGTGAACCTGCTCTTGAAGACCGGCTGCATCGACCGGCCAAAGAAGATTTGGTGGGACGTGCGTCCGCATCCTACCTTCCCGACCCTGGAGTTTCGAGTATGCGACATACCGTCAAAGGTCGACGAGGTCATTGCTATAGCGGCCTTGATCCAGGCAATCGTCGCAAAGCTCAACAAGCTCTACCGGCAGAACATGGGCTTCAGGCTCTACCGGCGCGCCTTGATTCAGGAGAACAAGTGGCGGGCGGTCCGCTGGGGACTCGACGGCAAGCTCATTGACTTCGGCAAGCAGACCGAAGTTCCCGTGCGCGATCTGATACTCGAACTGCTCGACTTTGTCGATGACGTAGTCGACGAGCTTGGCAGCCGCAAAGAGATCGAGTACGTGCACACCATCCTTAAAAACGGCACCAGCGCCGACCGGCAACTGCGGACCTTCGAGGCGACTGGTGATCTAAAGGCGGTCGTGGACCAGCTCGTTGACGAAACGATGGAAGGCGTCCAATAGAGGGCCAATCCTCCACGTTCGATTGGTGTACGAAATCTGTACGGAGAACGGTTTGCTTTCCTCGCCCGATTGTCCTCGCACAGAGAAGAGGATTTTTTGAAGCCGGCAAAGGGCCTCGCGAGACCTGCCGCTTCGAGGTCCACGGCCCCGGCCCGAAGCATTCGAGTGGGTTTGAACGCTCGGGACCACGTTTACACCGGCCCTTTGGAGCGAAAGTGACCCTAGGCATTCACGTGGCCTCAACGCACGAGCCGTTGCAAAGCCATTACCTAAATTGCCAGCCATGTATTAGTATTCAATATGTCGGCCTCGAGGGAACGCGGGTGCGAACCCTGCAACGACTCTTCAATGACCAGCATCTCAGTTTAAGTATCCATCCAGACATGTGCGTTGATTTCGGAGGTTGTTATGAACCGAAGCAGAACTCTTAAGGCAAGCGCGAACGCGCTAATACTGTTATCCGTCCTCGCGTTGCCGATCGGGCTTGTAGCGCAAACAAAGGTGGTCGCGCCGAAGAATCCCTACAGCATCGACAAAGACATCCAGCTTGGCAGCCAGGCCGCGCAAGAGGTCGAGCGGCGGCTTCCGCTTCTGAACGACCCGGAAGTTCAGCGCTACGTCGCGGACGTAGGCCGACGGCTCGCTGAAGCCATTCCTCGCGAATTTCAGCATTCCGAGTTCCGGTACTCCTACAAGGTCGCCAATGTGAAAGACATCAACGCATTCGCTTTGCCGGGAGGCTTCACCTACGTCAACCGCGGGTTGATCGAAGCCGCCTCGAATGAGGGCGAGCTAGCGGGAGTGATTGCGCACGAGATTAGCCACGTAGCTCTGCGTCACGGCACCGCTCAGGTCGCCAAGGCTCAGAAGTATCAGACGTTGGGCGCCATCGCGGGGATCGCGGGAGCGGTGATCGGGGGGGTCGGCAACGTAGCGGGGCAGTTGGGACAAATGGGAGTCGGCGCTTACTTTTTGAGGTTCAGCCGCGAGTACGAGAAACAAGCGGACCTTCTGGGAGCGCGCATAATGGCGAACGCGGGCTACGATCCTCGCGACCTCGCCAATATGTTTCGTACGATCGAGCGCGCAAGCGGGAACAGCGGCGGGCCTCAGTGGATGAGCAGCCACCCCAACCCGGGAAATCGCTATGAGTACATTGTGAAGGAAGCTGAACTGTTGCGCATAAGCCGGACGAGCATCGATCCGCGGGACTTTAGTGAAGTACGAGGCCGACTACGAGATTTGCCAACCGCCCGATCGCAGGGAGAGATTTCGAGGAGCAGCGGCGGAAGGGATCCGTCCGGTGGCCGCATGCCCGCGCCGTCGGGACGAGTCGAGTCTCCGTCACCCCGTTTTCGCACTTACTCCAGCGGCAACTTGTTCAGCATCGCTGTGCCCGACAACTGGCGCGAGCTGCCGTCGGGCGATAGCGTCACGTTTGCGCCCGAGGGAGGCTACGGCGCTGTCCAAGATAATTTCGTCTTCACCCACGGCACGCAGGTTGGCGTCGCGCGGGTCAATGGGCGCAATCTGCGCCAGGCGACCGACGAGTACCTTTACAGCCTCTCTCAGGGGAATCGGAATCTTCGCCGGCAGAGCGGTTACCAGAGCGAGGGGGTTGCCGGGCGCGAAGGACTTTCGATCGTACTGAGCAATGTCTCAGAGGTGACTGGCGAAACTGAGTCGGTCACGATCTATACCGCACTGCTTCGAAACGGGAACCTGCTCTACATCATCGCCGTCGCGCCGGAACGCGACTATAGAAGGTATCAGCGCGTCTTCCAGAACATCGTTGGGGGGATACAAATCAACGACTGATCTTGCTGCGGCTTTGTGTCCCGGCGTCTTTGTGGCGAATCCACATCCTGAAATGGAGGCACCGGGACACGAAGGGAACTCATAAGGGCAAGACAAAGGAGGCTCGCGATAAGCGTGCCTCCTTTGCTTTTGATGCTTCCCGACTTGTTTGCTACTTCTGCGGAAGCGGCGGCTCGGTCAGCTTGCAATCCACCGTAAGCGACCTCAAGAAAGCCAGCAGGTCTCGCCGCTGCTCCTGAGTGATCGTCCGCTTCTCGATGTTCTTCTTGTCCAGGTACTGGTTCGGCTTTCCACCGGAGAGCATCAGGTCCACCGCCTCCTCCAACGTAGCGATGCTGCCGTCGTGAAAGTAAGGCGCCGATTTGGCTATGTCGCGAAGTGTTGGCGTCTTGAAAGCGCCCGTGTCCTGGGGGTTGTTGGTGACTTTGAACCGACCGACGTCGGGCTCCGGTTGGTCCATACCGATTCCGACGTTGTGATACTGTTGATCGGTGATCAGCGCGCCGTCGTGACAGTTGGTGCACTTTGCGGTCTTAAAGACTTCGAACCCACGCTTGGCGTCTTCGCCAACCGCCGACTGATCGCCGGCTTGCCAGCGATCGAACGGAGTGTTGCCCCCGATGATCGTCCGCTCGTACGCGGAGATTGCCTGCATAATGTTTTCGGCTGTCGCATCCCCCCCGAAGACTTTCTGGAACTGCGCGAGGTAGCCTTGAAGCGCGTTGACCTTGGCGACGATTTCACTCTCGCGGCCCTCCGCGCCCATGTTCCCGCCCTTCCACGCGGCCATCGCCTGTTTCTCCAGCGATGGGCTGCGGCCGTCCCAGTAGAACTGTTTGTGATAACCGATGTTCCAGAGCGTGGGGCTGCTTCGCGGGAGCTTCTTGTCATAAGCGCCCACCGCTTTGGCGATCCCATCAGTCAGGCCGTGCTCGCACACGTGACACGAGTAGCACGACCGCGAGCCGTCGCCGCTCAGGCGCTTTTCGAAGAATAACTGCCGGCCGAGCGCTACCTTCTCTGGAGTCATCGGATTGTCGGCGGGTATTTCCATCGCTTCATAGGTCGGAAGCCCGGCGGGAATCGGCTGTATCTCGGGCTTGAACCCCGATGTCTCAGTGGGCTGGCACGCGGTGAGGGCCACGACACCACAGAGCGCGATGACTGCAATTGTGCTGCGGAGAACCTTCTTTGCTGGAATTCTTGATCTCATCCGGCGTTCCTCCTGTAATGACTTAAGAAGCCAGGTTTCATTGTTGTTCACCCGGCACGTACTGCGGCAGAACGGGCACGCCCAAATGCGGACCGGGATTGTTCAACGCAACCCGCAACGCAAGCTCGAGCGCCGCACGAGTTTCTTCAGGCGTTATGATCGCGTCCACGAAGCCCCTCGCCCCCGCAAAACGCGCGTCCAGCTCTCGCTCATATTTTGCGCGAACGCGTTCCATCTCGGCTTGCATCTCGGCGCCGGGCTCACGGTTATCGCGGCGTAACTTCTCGATCTCAGCGCTGAACAAAGCCATCACCGCTGAGTCGCCTTCCATCACTGCCATTCGTCCCGTTGGCCACGTGAAAACAAAATCGGGATCGAAGCCCTGACCCGCCATCGCATAGTAACCCGCGCCGGACGCATGATTGATCGTTAACACGATCTTTGGCACAGTCGCTGTGGCCATCGCTTCGACAAAACGCGCGCCGGCGCGAATGATCCCCGAGTGCTCAGCTTCCGTGCCGACCATGAAGCCCGACACATCTTGAAGGAAGAGCAGGGGGGTCGCGTGACGGTTACAGGTTTCGATGAAGTATGCGACTTTCTCCGCCGAGTCGGTGTAGATGATGCCGCCAAACTTTGGCGGCGTTCCGGCTGGTCCGCGAATGAGCCCCCGCTGGTTCGCTATGATGCCGACTGGGATTCCTTCGATGCGGGCGTAACCAGTGATCATTTCCCTCGCATAGTCCGCTTGAAACTCGTCCAGCTCTCCAGCGTCAATCAGACACGCCAACAGGTCGCGGGTATCATAAGCGTTCCGGTGATCCGCAGGCATGATGTCGTAGAGATCGGTCACAGGACGGAGCGGCGGCCGTGGCTCTAAGATCTGAACTCTCGGCGAGGCAGGCACCGGGAGTTCGGTCACCAGATCTCGAAGTTTAGTTATGCACTCCTCGTCGTTCTTAGCCCGGTAGTGTGCAACTCCCGAAATCTCATTGTGAGTTCGGGCGCCACCCAGTGTCTCGCTGTCCACCGTTTGGCCAACGGCGCCCTTAACCAGGTTCGGTCCGCCGAGACCCATAAAGGATGTTCCCTCGACCATTATGATGAAATCGGAAAGGGCCGGCAGATACGCGCCGCCCGCCACGCACTGGCCCATAACGGCCGCGAGCTGCGGCACCCTCAGATACCGCCTCATGACTGAGTTGTAAAAAAAGATCCGCCCGCCGCCGTACTGGCCCGGAAAGACTCCGCTTTGGTAGGGAAGGTTCACACCGGCCGAATCGACGAGATAAATAATGGGCACACGACAGCGCATCGCAATCTCTTGCGCGCGAAGGACCTTGCGAACCGTTTCGGGCCACCAAGAGCCCGCCTTCACCGTCGCATCATTTGCAACTACGATCGCTTCGCGCCCGGTTATCGAGCCCATTCCGATGACGACGCCGGCGGCCGGGGCCTGGCCGTCGTACTTGTCGTAGGCGATCAACAAGCCGATCTCTTGAAAGTATGCATCTAGATCAAACAAGAGCCGAATTCGCTCGCGTGCAGTGAGCTTGCCCTTCTTGTGCTCCCGCTCCTGGCGTTCGGGACCGCCTCCTTCACGCAGTCGGGCTTCAAGCGATTTCAACTCCTCGACCAGCTTCTCGAAGTGCTCGCGGTTGGTACTCGTGGTCAGCGTTTCCATAAGAAGGGCAAGATTGAGCGCGATAAGAACAGGAAGAATAGCAATGCGATGTTCGACGTGACAAGCCAACGAAACTCGCGTGGTCATCCGATTGGCTGGTCGCGCTTTCGCTTGTTGTGGGCGGGGGGTTCTGGAATAATCAGGATCGACCCGTGATTAACTCAAGACCCCTCGCGCTGGTCACCGTAACCACCGAGGTAACGCTCTTCGATTAGGCGTAGGCATGTTGTCCTTGAAGATCCCAACCTGCAAATCATTCATCGTATTTCTGGTCGTCTCGACGCTTTTCCCAATGGCAACCGGCTCGGCTTGGCAAGCTGGAAAAGGACCCGCAGGGCGCAGGATTGTCACGCTGAACGTAATCGCACACGCGCCGGAAGGCAGGCAAGTGACAAAAGAGGATTTTGACCTGTACGACTCCGGCACCGCTCAGGAGGTTGAGAGTTTCTCGCGCTTGGACAGTGGCTCGCGCATAGTTCTTATGGTGGATGACAGCAGCAATCTCCGAGCTGACCCTGACGCCTTGAAAAAAGCCATCGATACGGTTGTGAGTGAACTGTACGCCGACGACCAAATGATGATAGTTGCTTACAACGAAACTGCGGAGATCCTAGAGGAGATGACGCCCGATCTGAAAGCGCTGGAAGCTGCGTCGAGCAAACTCACACGGAAGGGATTTCCCAACTTGTTCGATGCGCTGATAGCGGTGACCGACTCGCTCAGTCATCAGGCCAAGACCGGGATCGAAAAACGAGCGATCGTCTTGATTAGCGATGGCTATGACAGCGAAAGCAAGACCAAGTTCGACGATGCACTGCGCGCGCTTCAGGACGAGAACATCGTGCTCTACGCGATTCAGACGACCGATAGGACTCGCGGGGCGCTGCTTCGCGACAAGCCGAAACCACCCGCGGTGCTGGAGCTGATAACTACAGGAACCGGTGGTGCGATCTTTCCTTTCGATAAGGCTGCCGAAGCCGCGAAGACGATAGCGGATGACTTGCGAAAGAACTGGTACCGGTTGGTGTACATTCCGTCGGGTATCAACACCATCAACGTGCGAAGGCTGCTGTTGATGTCTCACGACAACAGGATTGAGCTTCGAACCAAGGGCTCGCATCCGAGCAAATATCATTCGAACTAACCTTAATGCCGCCAGGTGTGCTCTAAGAGAGATCCGCAAAAGAGTAAAGGCACCGGAACAAGTCCCGGTGCCCCTTGGCCCCTCAGGTTGTATCTGCGAGCATCTGGGTAGGTGATGCTCTTAAATATGATGGAGTCTAGTGCAAGCACCGTGCCGATCGGTCCGGCTGCGTAACTGTTCCATCTCGGCTTGCAAGTCTTGCGAATGCGGTTGCGTCTGTTCGTCAATCGTACAAGGCTGGGAAAAATTGCCGGGTGTGGATGAAAATACTGCCAGTTTAGCGAACATTCTGGCTGCTTTCTGTACGCTCAGAGTACAAGGCTGAAACCGCGTTCCGATGCGATAGCGCCAATAGTCCTCCGAGCATCCCAAACGAAGTGATCAGCGACCAGCCGCCGTGACTCACGAAGGGCAACGTTATCCCGGTCATCGGCAGCAGCCTCAACACGCCTCCGATGTTGACGATTCCCTGAAACGCAATAAATCCGGTCAGCCCCGCCGCCAGGAGCTTTGTAAACATATCCTGCGCGCCAATGCTAATGGCCGTCCCGGCAAACACGAAGGCGCCCAGCGCGAGCAACACCGCAAAGCCCCCTGCCAGCCCGGTCTCTTCTGAAATTGCCGCGTAGATGAAATCCGAGTCTGAGATGGGAACCGTCTCTGGAAAACCGAGCCCTAAGCCCTCGCCAGCTACGCCACCTTCATTGACTCCGAACAAGCCTTGAGATTGCTGAAGCACTGTGTCGAACCAGGCCTCGTTGTTTCGTTGCCTCGCTTCCTGGGGATCGCCAGGATCGGGCTGTAGTTTCGTGAGTCGAAGATATCGGTCGTAGTCGGGCTTCCACCACCACGTGTCCTGACTCGGCGGCTCCCAGGTGTGCTGCCACTGATAAAGCCTGAAATAAACGCGGCGTGGGATTCCGAGCCCGGCCTTTGCCGACGACGCAACGAAGAACGTCCCAAACACCAGCGCGACCAAAACCACTGCATAGACCAGCTGACCGGTCTTGCGAACTGCGATGATATACAGGATCAAATACACGCCAAAGAAGACCATCATCTGACCGAAATCAGACAAGGCGAAGAACGGCACTACTGGCATGGCTGCGATCACCATGAATGGGAGCAAGTAGCGAGAAGGCGGCAGACCCCAGCGGGTGAGCCGCAGATGCCGGTAGGTGTCTGCGAGCATCCCGGCGAAGCTCACAAGGAAGAGTATCTTTACTCCTTCCCAGGGTGTCGTCTGCCCGAGGAACTTACCCTCGTCGCTGAAAGCCAACACCAATACTGCGAAGGGCAGCAGAGTGGCAAACCCAATGAGGAGCGCGTGGCGCTGAAGCCACAAGAGCACAGCGTCGTTCTTAAAGGCTTGAAACGCGACGGCCATCAAGAAGAAAGCCGCGATCGGGATGTAGGTATTCACCGACATGAGTATGTCGCCCAGCGAATACTCGTAGACAGGCGGCGTCTGGACCGCGGGCTTACGGGGAACTGCCGCGGGAGAGCCAAACATGAAAGTCTTCTTCTCGTCGCCATAACCGGTCTCGATGTTCAGTAACCTGACTGTTTGAG
>JBASRN010000221.1:0-5555 GCA_049273855.1 Blastocatellia bacterium | reverse complement strand
CCGTCGTATCCCAAGTGCCTTCAGCACATCGGGATTAATTTTCCCCGTCTGGCTCACCCCGTCATCCAGAGCAATGCCTTTTTGCTCCACTCCCACTGACGCAGCCGCTGGAGCCGGCGCGCTAGCTGTTGGCGCCGCAACTCCCTTGGCGCCCGCCACCGTCCCGGCCGCCGTCACTCTCACTCCAATTAGTGGCACTGCCAGCGACGCTATCGCCACCACCAGCACAGCCATCATCAACGCTCTTTTCATTGTCATCTCTTTCTCTCCCTCTCCAAAGTTTCAGCGAACTCCACGGCCGATTTTGTACGACCCCTGGCAACTTCCCGCGAAACACCCGTCTCGCAGGGGCTTAAATTCAAATAAGACCACCGGAAAAAGAACCGGTATGATATATCGGGAGCCGGGTATAAGCAAACTAGAAAGCTTCTAGTCCAAAGAACCGCACCACGCGGACAGAACGGACCGCAAAACAGAATCAGCCACAGGTTTCCAGCACTCACCGTGCCACGGCGAATTAAGGGGGGGCCGATCTCGCCAAATCCGCTCATCAACCCAAATATCCTAATTGAAACGGCAAAAGAGGAACCAACCGCTTTTGCAGCCTTACCAAACAAGCGACCAGTGACGGATACAAAGTTTACCCATTGGTGCTAATCAGTATCCATACGACAGTTAATTATCCAGTTGGGGAGTGAGCGAAAAACCAAAGGAGCGTCTGGCGATCCGGACACCCCCCATTTCAAAGGCTCGCGCCCATGCTGCGCCGAAACTTGAAAGTAAGGGGTTCCACCTCATCGCCTGTCGATTGCTTGCTGATGATCGGGTCGAGTATAATGCGAGCTCGGGCGCGGTTAGCGAAGACAATGGTCATGGACATATGACGGACCACCGGGCGATACTCTTTGATCTTGATGGCACTCTCATAGATACCACCAGCCTCATACTCGCTTGCTTTGATCATTCGTGGAAAACAACGACTGGCCGAGGCCACATTCGAGAGCCGCTAATCTCTACCTTCGGCATGCCCCTTCGACAGGCTGTGAGCTTGCTCGCAGTCGATCGAGATTGCATCTTGGAGGGTAACCTGGTCGAGAGATTGATCTCGGAGTATCGGTCATTCAACCTTGCTAACCACGACGGAATGACTCGTAAGTTTCCGGGCGCGAGGCAAGCAGTGGCTGAGCTTAAGGCGCGAGGCTATCTTATTGGGGTGGTCACCTCGAAGGGAGGCGAACTTGGCCGGCGCGGCTTGGAGTTGTGCTCTCTTAATTGCCTCCTGGACGTGGCGGTTTTCCTGGAGGACACCGATCACCACAAGCCGCGCCCCGAGCCAATCCTGAAGGCACTTGAAAGGCTGAACGTGCGGCCGAGTCTAGCGGCTTACGTCGGGGACAGCCGCTACGATTTGATCGCCGGCCGCGCGGCAGGGGTGCGCACTGTCGCCGCGATGTGGGGGCCCGCTCCGCGAGAAAAGCTGGAGCAACAGAGTCCTGATTTCTGTGCCGAGTCGATATCGGACTTGTTAGAGATTTTCGACTGAGCGGACATTTTGAAGAGATTGAAAAATCGTTACGAGAGTCTTCTAGCTGACGAAACCGGGCTCGTTCATCATAAGCCACGAGGGCTTGGGCTCGATATTGCGCTCGCATACCCAAACACCTACTACATAGGGATGTCGAACCTTGGCTTCCAGTCAGTCTATCAGCTCTTCAATTCGTACAATGGGATAACGTGCGAGCGGGTGTTCATCCCGGGACCGGAAGATGAGCGGTATCTTGAGCGCACTCGCGCGCCGTTGCTGGCACTCGAATCACAGACGCCTGTCTCAGACTTCGACGTGCTCGCGATATCCGTGTCGTTCGAGACTGACTATCTGAACATACCGAAGCTGCTCCGCTTGTCGAAGATTCCGATCAAAGCGGAAGAGAGAAACGAATGGCACCCGCTGGTGGTGATGGGCGGCGCTGCGGCATTCCTGAACCCGGAGCCAGTCGCTGATTTCGTGGACGTCGTTTGTGTGGGCGAAGGCGAGGTGCTCGTCCCATCATTGATAAGAGTGATGAACGAAGCCGCGTCTCGCGAAGACATGTTGCTCCGGCTTGTGCGAGAACCGGGTTTCTATGTTCCGAAGTTCTACGAGGTTCATTACCATGCCAACGGGAGCCTCGGCACGATTAACCCAACAAACGGAGCTCCTCGTCGCGTTTTCACCATGCGGAACCCGATGCGCAAGCAGGAAGGCCGCGCCCAGTTTGATGATGATTTCATTCCTGCCAGCGACATTCTCACAAATAATACAGAGATGAGCGGGCGGTACTTGATGGAGATTTCGCGTGGCTGCTCGATGGGATGCCGTTTCTGCTGGGCGGGGTATTCGTATCTTGCGCCGCGAGTCTTCTCGGCGGACAAGCTCCTCGCGCGCGCGGCCCAGATGCGCGAGCACACCGACAAGATCGGCCTCGTCGCAACTGCCGTCTGCGATCATCCCGAGATTCACCAACTACTCGACGGACTTGAGAAGCTCGATTATCAAGTCTCCGTTTCGTCGCTCCGTTTGGATCAGATCACCCCCGAACTGCTGGATGCGCTGGTGAGACGAAACGGCCGGCAGCTAGCGATCGCGCCGGAAACCGGGTCGGACCGGTTGCGCCGAGTAATCAACAAGAACCTGACTAACGATCAGGTTGTAGAGATCGCCGAAATGATTTTTGAGCGAGGCATCTTCAACCTGAAACTTTATATGATGATAGGCTTGCCCACCGAGGAAGACGAAGACCTGGACGCCATTGTGTCACTAACGGACCGTATCCGGGAACGGATGATGCAGATCGCGAAGCCGCGCGGGCGGGTCGGCACGATCATCGTTTCGCTGAATGCATTCGTGCCAAAGCCACAGACTCCATTTCAGTGGGAACCAATACAACCGGAACGTCTTCTCGATCAAAAGATCAAGCATCTTACGCGAGCGTTCAAGGGAATGCCGAACGTCGAGCTGCGCGCTATGTCGTCCCGCACAGCGCAGCTACAGGCTCTAATCTCGCTCGGAGACCGCCGTCTCTCGGAATTCATCCTAGAAGTGGATCGTACGGGCAACTGGCGGCAGGCCATGCGAGCCTGGACTCAGTATTCACTTCGCCGGCGCTCGCTGGATGAGCCGCTGCCGTGGGACGTGGTCGATATAGGACTGACGACCGAGTTCATGAGGAAAGAGTATGAGCGGGCGATGGCTGGAAAGGTCACCAAGCCCTGTCCGGCTGTTGACCCCTGCATTCGCTGCGGGGTGTGCGACCCACGCAATGTTCCGGAGAACGCGCTCGTTCAATTGGAATGGATGAAACCCGCATTGGGTGCCGCGCAGCAAGCCGTCCTCGCGACTCGCGTTTTTCCAGCATCAGCGTGCAGCGATTAGCCCCCGGTCCCATGTTACGCTGCCACTCACCCGAATCCCTAGAGCTTGAAACGGAAGTTGATTGTCGTAACGGTCGGCAACGGCTTGCCGTCTCGCGTCGAAGGCCTGAACTTCCATCGCCTTGCCGCGGACTCAGCCGGGCCTCGCAACAAGACGGGGCCCGAGATGGCGCGCGCAGATGTTACGTCACCGTTCTCGTTGATACTGATCTCGACGGGAACAGTTCCCTCCTGCCGCGCACTACGGGCAATCGCCGGATAATCCGGCTGGGCCTGTCTGATCACTTCACCCTTAATTATGGGAATTGCGCGCTGGGCGGGCGGTGCCGACGGCGGCGGGCTCGGGGCAGGCGCAAAAGTCTGGGGCGCTCCGGTCGGCAAGCCACGAGGCACGACGCTCTCGCCTCCTCTTTGATCTGTCACTGCAACCATTGGCGGGGAGGCGGCAGTCGGTTTGCTCACTTTTGGTTGCTCGCTGATAAAAGCCGGATTGGTCTTAGGCTCGAGTTCGTCGGGGCGCGGCTTATTGGCTGCGGTCGGTTGTTCGGTCGCCAGACCGGGCGGTGTCACTACCTGAACGGGAGGCAAATCGATCTTCACCGCTTCTCGTTCAGCGCGGGGTTGGAGATCTTCGTCGGAAGGGAGACCGGGCGGCAAGAGCTTCGTAGCGGCGGAAGAGGATAGAGCTAGTTCTTCGTACTGCTGGTCAAGGTGGGCTCCGTACATCGAAATGCCTTTGATAACGCCAAAGGTAAGACCCATCGTGCCAACAAGTGCCATCGCGGCAACCGGTAGCCATCTCGGTCCCTTGGTGAGGGGCGCCGTGTTTGCCGCTCGCTGCAACCCAAGCGCGGATGGCGCCGCCAAACTACTTGAACTCACCAGTGTTTTGGCTAGCTCGACCTTGGGCTCGGAAAGTCGTGAGGTGGCAAGCGGAGTCTCGCTGACACGCAGCATGAGATTAGAGGGCGCTAGATCAGCAACAGGCGTGCGAGGATTAATAGAAGGCTTCGGCTCCGGTTCAGCTAAACGATGGAGCGGGTTCGCGGACTCTGGCGACGGCGAAACAACCGTCAAAACGCTGGGTGCTTGCTGTTCAGCTTTAATACGGACCGGCTTCGGGGCCTCTTGAAAGGGCCAGATCGGCGAGGCGGCGCCGAGTTCTTGTTCAGCTTCGCGACGGAACTGGTGGGGATCAACTATCCCGGACGAAATCGTCGAGGACCCTCTGGGCCCTTGTTCAGGCGACGCTGGTTCGGCTTGGAGTTTCGGTCCAGGAGTTTCCGGCTGCGTCTCGCTAGATCTGCCGTGCACTACAGAAGAGTTGGCGAGTCTCGCAACTTCGGGCAGGGCTTGAGCTGGTGGATGGTTGATCAGGTGTCCAGTCGATTGCCCGAGGCGGCCGGCCCTCATCGTGTACTCACTGGCGCGTGCGGACTCGCCACGAGCCTCGTGTATGCGAGCCAACTCGAGACACTCCAGAGCCGCCTCCTTTATCATCTCGTTTCTTAGATAAATATCCTTGAGCTTCCCGTGCACGTCCAAATTGTCCGGCGACTGAATTACTACTTCATTGAGTAACGCAATGGCGCGATCGACCTCACCGTAGCCGACCAGCATTTCGGCTTTTGAAAGTTGCTGTATCAGCGATTCCTCGTCGGCAGTCGATCTCTCAATCGAGGCAACAGGCGGTCTTTCTGGTTTTGAGTCCACCTCCGACGAGGTCCCCAACCCGCGAGTTCCCGTTTCAGACTGTTTGGCCATAAACCCCGTCTCGGAAGGGGTTGAGTCCGCTTGAAGTGCCGCGATTGCGGCCTTGGCCTGCGGGCTCCCGGGCTTAGCGGTGAGCGCTCGGTGGTTAGCTTGAAGCGCGGCCGTTAATTGACCTTCGCTCGCCAACAAGCCTCCAGCCCGAATGAACTCATCGTGGGCCTTTTCGATCATTCCTTCTCGCAGATATATCTCGCCAAGCTTAATCAGGGCCGGCGCGTTTGAGGGATCGAGATCCAGGGCCTTCCTCAGAAGGTACGCCGCCTTAATACCAGAACCCGAGTTCAGGTAGCTGTCGGCGATTCTGGTGAAATCGTCAATCGCTTCTTTAGTGCGGCCCGCGCTGACATACAGCTCACCGAGCGCGTTGATGG
>JBASRN010000219.1:0-14661 GCA_049273855.1 Blastocatellia bacterium | reverse complement strand
ACAGAAGTTGAACTCCTTTCGCGGCTAGAGAGGGCGCGCCTCGCGGAGAGGTCCAAAACCCACGACGTCCGCAACCGCGCTGCGCTCCCTCTCCTATCCCAACATAGCGTGGCTTATGAAATCAATGCTGCTTATCGACGGCTCCGAGATCATCGCAAAACTGTTTGCTGAGTTCTTTGAGAAACGCGGCTGGAGCGTTGGCGTCTGCGCTGATCGAGAGGGCGCGGTGGAGCGATTAGCCGGAGGCGAGCACTACGACGCGATTCTGCTTAGCAACCGGGTGCCTGGAACCACCGGAGTGCAGCTTGTGAGATTGATCAGGTCGCTCGATCACCGCAAGATGACTGCGGTGGTTATGGTAACCGGCAGCGGCGAGGTGACGGAGGAGGCCCTGGCGGCGGGGGCGGACGAGGTCTTGCTCAAGCCCATAAACCCGCACGCCCTTGTTTGGGTTGTTGACAAGCACATCTCGTAACCGCTGAGACAACCAGGATCGGGCCTTAACGACGTTGGTCCTCCGAGCCTGCGGGGTGTAAGTCCCGCTGTTTCTATTGGAACTCGTGAAGCAAAAGCCTGACAATACAAACCATGAAAATCACAACGGCGATCAGCGGCCGCTGCCGGCAGAAGATGGCTTCGATGGCGCTGGTCACAGCTCTCGCGGGTTTGCATGTCGACGGACTCGCTCAAGCGCGAATGTCGGGCTTCTCGCCGCAAGGCTCAAGGATACAACGAGAGATCGAAGCGAAGTTCAAAGCCATCCCCTCGCCCGAGGAAGCTCGCAGGCATCATCGGTTACTCACCGCTGAGCCACATCCGGCCGGGTCCGAACGCAACAACGAACTTGCCCGCTACATCGCCGATCTCTGGAAGCAGCAAGGCTGGGAAGAAGTGACGATTCACCGCTATGACGTGTTGAACACCTTCCCGCGCGAAGTATCTTGCGAGATGATCGCACCCGTTCACTACAAGGCCAGTCTTCGTGAAGACGCTTACGGTATAGATCCGGACACGAAGAACCCACGAGTGCGATCGGCCTACACCGGGCTTTCGGCGTCGGGCGAAGTTACCGCGCCGGTGGTCTACGCGCATAGCGGCAACCCGGAAGATTACGCACTTCTCCGGAAGCACGGCATCGATGTCAAAGGCAAGATAGTGCTGGTTCGGTATTCGAACCCGTACAGCTATCGCGGGTTCAAAGCGCTGACCGCCGAACGCGAAGGCGCTGCGGCGATGATCGTCTATTCCGATCCGAAAGAAGACGGTTACAGGCGCGGAAAGGTTTTCCCTGACGGACCGTGGGGTCCCGAGAGTCACATCCAACGCGGGGCGATCACTTATGATTTCATGGTGCCCGGCGATCCACTAACCCCCGGTTGGGCTTCGGTCGAAGGCGCTAAGCGAATTCCGATCGAGCAAGCCATCTCGGTTCCGAAGATCATAGCGCTGCCGATGTCGTGGCGCGACGCCAGGCGCTTTCTCGAGAACATGGATGGCCCCGAGGCTCCGAAAGCATGGCAAGGCGGGCTTCCGATAAAGTACCGACTCGGCGGCGCAGTCAAAGCTCACGTGAAAGTCGACATGGACAACAGCATCAGGCCGAACTATGTCGTCGAAGCCAGGATCCGCGGTTCGGAGTTCCCCGATGAGTGGATCATTCTCGGCAATCATCGCGACGCCTGGGAGTTCGGCGGAGTCGATCCCTCGAGCGGGACCGCCTCGATGATCGAGATGACTCGCGCGCTGGGTGAGCTGAAGAAACAAGGCGCGCGCCCAAAGCGAACGCTTGTGGCCTGCAGTTGGGATGGCGAGGAAGTCGGGCTTACGGGGTCGACTGAATGGGGCGAGCAGTTCGCCGACCAACTAAAAGCTAAAGGAGTGGCTTACATCAACGTCGACTCCTCGACGTCGGGCCCAGACTTTCGCCCGACCGCAGTTGCTTCGCTTGCGCCGTTGATAGTCGAACTGAGTAAATCGCTCGAAGCGCCTTCCGGCAAGAGTCTCTATCAAGAATGGAAGGCGTCGATGCAGCGCGAGAAGAAAGCTCCGAAGGAGGTCCCCGACGGCGAGCTTGTGGACACCCGCATCGGAAGCGGTTCCGATCATACTGTGTTCTTGAACTACACCGGAGTGCCGACCGTGGGATTGCAGTTTGACGGGCCATACGGCGTTTACCATTCGATGTACGACAACTTCTACTGGATGAATCAATTTGGCGACCCGGGCTATCGGTATCACACGCTGTGCGCTCAGGTCTGGGGTGTGCTCGCTCTGCGGCTTGCGAACGCAGACGTGCTGCCGTTTGACTTTGCTTTCTACGCGGCCAATATTCGCCAGTTCATATCGGCCGTCCTAAAAAGCAACGGAGCAGCTCGCAGGTTGGATTCCGCGGGCCTTGTTAATCGCGTCGCCGACTTCGAAGCTGCTGGAAGGATGCTAAACCACGAAATCGAGCGGGTCCTAAACTCGACCAGTCGCGGCCTTGAAGCGAAAGGCAAGCTCGATCAGCAGATTATGCAGGTCGAGCAAAACTGGTTGCACGCCGAAGGCATTCCAGGGAGGCCGTGGTTCAAGCACATTCTCTACGCGGCCAGGTACACGTACGCGCACCTCGAATTACCCGGATTGACTGAGGCGGTTGAGAAAGGTGACTGGAAACTTGCTACCGAGCAGGCCCGAATTCTGGAGAACGCACTGTCGAGGAACGCCGCATTGCTTCGCGCTGCAAGAGAGGGCTTGCGGATCAGTCAGTAGATGAGTGAGGCGGATCGCGTCGTGTCCCGAAACCGAAGGTGTCTCTTACTTGCCGGTCTGCATTCGGGTCCGAAGCTGATCGAGTTCCTTCTGTAGCTGGATGTACTCCGCGTTGGCCCGCTCGATGTCGAGTTTCTTTTTCAAGAGCCTGGCGCGTTCCCGCTGAACCACTCTTGAGCCGGCGGCTCGCTGAGTCTCGCGGTACTCCCTGAGTACCTGCTTGACGACTTCGGCCCGTTCTCTGATCCGCCGCTCCAACTCGCTTGCCCGCATCAATAGATTTTGTCGCACGTGTAAATCCTCGGTGAGGGGCTAGCTTTCGATAATCCGGCGGGGCACCGGATGCTCGACCCGCGTTCTTGGTGGGCGGGTCGTCTGCAAACGAGGCCACGGTACCATAGTTCTCAGCCGGTTGCAAACTGGAAGTTAAGGTATAGTCTTAGCGCTTCGGTTGATCGGGCAAGCCGCTGGCTCGAGAAAGGTTAGTCAGTTTCAGCTTCGAGCAACGAAGGACGGGCGTTGTTCGGGTCCAGGCTTGAGCGAGGCAATGTCTGTCGAGCGATTTGCTGAACGAAGTCCTCAACTGTCTTACCACTGACAGCTCACACGGGACTTCACGATCCGATTGCGCGGGGCGGTGGCTTGCTTATACGCTCGAAGTGGTCAGAGAGATTTCAGACCCTGAGAGGGAAATGCCAGAGACTCACGTAGTAATTGTCGGTGGAGGGTTCGGCGGACTCTACACCGCGCTTGAGCTTGAGAAACTGCTCAAGCGCCGTGACGATGTCGCGGTCACCCTGCTCAGCTCACAGAACTTCTTCCTTTTTACGCCGATGCTCCCCGAAGCGGGCGCAAGCAGCATAGCCACTCGACACATCGTGAGCCCGCTCCGTAAGCTGCTTCGCCACACTCGATCCGCAGAAGTCTCCGTCGAGCGGATAGACCTCGCCTCACGGGTGGTGTTCGCGCGTCACAGTCTGACCGGCGCCGAGCGCAAGTTCCGATATGATCGACTGGTGCTCGCGCTCGGTGGCGTCACGAATTACTTTAAGGTGCCCGGCGCCGAGGAGTATTCGATTCCATTCAAGACGCTGGGCGATGCGATCTATGTTCGCAATCACACCATCGACAAACTCGAAGAAGCCGCAGTCGAGCCGGAACGCGCGACCGAGCTTCTCACTTTCGCCGTCGTGGGAGGCGGGCTCACAGGAGTTGAAATCTCAGGTGCACTGAACGACTTCGTGCGCGAGGCGGCGCGGTTCTATCCCGAGATCAAGCGCGATCAGATCCGAGTGATGCTGGTGGAGGGTGGGCCTCGATTGATGCCGGAAATGAACGAGGAGCTAGCCGCGTTTTCAGAGAAGGTTTTGGGCGAGCGCGGTGTTGAAGTTCGGACTCACACCAGCGTGGTCGGAGTCGAGAGCAACCGCTTCGAGTTATCGACGGGAGAGCGTATTTCGGCTGGCACGTTTATATGGGCTGCCGGAGTAGCTCCCAATCCGCTGATCGAGTCGCTCGATGTGCTAAAGGAACGAGGACGCATTCGCGTCAACGAATACCTCGAAGTTGAAAGCCAGAAGGGTGTGTGGGCGATCGGCGATTGCGCGCACATCCCGAACCCGCAAACCGGCAAGCCGCATCCGCCTACCGCGCAACACGCGGTTCGCGAAGGCAAGCGCGCGGGCCGCAACGTGGCTGCAAGTCTCGGCATCGGAGCCAGGACGCAATTCGACTATCGCACGATGGGTCAGATGGCGATAGTGGGCGAACGAACCGGGGTCGCCGATGTGATGGGTCTTCGCTTCTCGGGACTGATCGCGTGGTTCCTGTGGCGAACGTATTACTTGATGCGAATACCACAGCTCGAGAAAAGGTTGAGGGTTGTGATGGACTGGACCCTCGATTTGTTTTTTGAGCGAGATCTCGTGCAGCTTGCAGTCACGCGCGACCGTGACCGATCGGCCAGAATAGTATCCAGTAAGGCGCGCGAGTGAATAACCTCAGCTTATCCGACCGAAGCGCCGGCGCATGCCCAAACACAGAAACGGTAGTTACCGATTTGGGTAGGCCGTACTCTTTTGCAACAAACCCACAAGCGAGCGTTCAATTAATTGAAACCCTGTGCAGATCAAGCTGCTGATCCACCAAGAGCGCGAGGAACTTCTCTAAATGAAATATGTGACTGTCGTGTTTGCCCTGCTTTGCGCAGTGGGCCTGGCATCGATTCACGCGCAACAATCCGATTACCAAGCGATGAAGACAGAGGCGGAGAAGTACTATGCCGACGCATCGTACAGCCAGGCTCGCGAAGTCTACGTGAAGGCCCGCGCGCTTGGCCTTTCGCCGGCTGAATCACGCTGGGTTGCGTTTCGATTGGCTGACACGCTGTGGCGTTCGCAAGCGGCAACCAACACCGCCGACTCGACGAAGTACGATGAAGCGCGCCAACAACTCGAGGAGCTGGTGCGCGACATCAAGCGCGTCGAAGACCGAGACCGCGTGTGGGCCGAAGTCCAGGAGTCGCTCGGCGATTTCTGGTGGATTCGCAAAGATTCACGGAACTGGCATCAAGGATGGCAGACCTACCAACAAGCGCTTGATTGGTGGGGCGGTTCGGCTGACATCGACACCGCGCGCGATCGCTACTTGAAAATCGTGTGGAAGATTTCCAAGCCGTCATGGAGCGAGGCTTTTTACTACTACGGTTACTACGGCAACTACGTGCCGCTCGAAATCCTGGACAATGGGCTGAAGATTGCGCAGACCGGAAACGATCGAGCGCACTTGCACTACCTTATCGCCATGACGCTGCGCGCTCAGGGCGGCGACTGGGAACGGCGCCAGCGTGTTCCTGAAGAGTTCGAAGCCGCCATCAAGCCCGGCAGGACCACCGATTGGTACGATGACTCGCTCTACTACTTTGGCGAATGGATGTCGGCCTCCGGACGTATCACTCAACTCGAAGACGGCCAGTGGAAGCAAGAGCCGGACTACGTCAAGGCCGTCGAGTTGTTTCGCCGGCTGATGAACGAACACCAAAAGGGTGAGACTCGCTACTACGATCAGGCGAAAAGCCAAATCGACAACATCACTAAGCCGGCGGTGGGAGTCAGCATATCGAATGCATTCCTACCCGAGTCCGAGATTCAGTTCTACTTGAGCTGGCGCAACGTGAAGCGAATCGAGCTTACGCTCCATAAGGTTGACCTCACGCGAGACGTAAGATTCTCCGAAAAGAACGACCATACCAACAACTGGGTCCAACACGTCGCTACGGCGGGAGCGGAGAGAACAAAGTTCTGGACCAAAGAGGTCGAAGACAAAGGCGACTACCGGCCCGGTTCGAAAACTGTGCGCCTCGACGGGAAGCTCGCGACTGGCGCCTACCTGCTCGAAGCGAAAAGCGACAACGTAACGGCGCGAGACTTGATCCTGGAGACCGACGCTTCGCTTGTGTTAAAGACCTCGGGCAAGCAGGCGCTTGTCTACTTCTGCAACGCGATGACCGGGGCGCCCGTCGCGGAGGCGGATGTGAAGCTTTGGGAACACAGCTACGCGGGCAATGACTATGTCTGGCAAGAACACACAAAGAGAACCGACCGGGACGGCATAGCGCGCTTCGACCTGTCGCGGGCGAGCAGCACCGCCGATATCTTTGCCTCGGCGTCCAGCGCCGGCCGGCAAGCCTTTGCAAACGGCTACAGCCACCGACCTCAATCAGAACACCAGCCGTGGCGCATCTACGCCTTCACCGACCGGCCCGCGTATCGTCCGGGTGAGAGCGTTCAGTGGAAGTTCGTAGCTCGCCGGTATTCCGGGGGCGTTTACTCGACTCCGGCAAATCAGGGGATCGAGTTCGAAATCACCGACCCACGCGGAACAAAGGTAAAAGATGGAAAGGTGGACTTGAACGCTTTTGGCAGCTCCTTTGGCTCCGTCGACCTCGCTGATGGGTTGCCGTTGGGTCAGTATAACGTCAACTTCTGGGATGACGGGCGGCGCAACAACATCGGAAGCGCCGTTCTGTTCAGACTCGAGGAATACAAGCTGCCGGAGTTCAAGGTCAACGTCGCGACGCCCGAAGAAGACGGGAAGAAAAAAGCATTCCGCCTCGGCGAGAAAGTCGAAGTCAACGTGCAAGCCGACTACTACTTCGGCGGAGCGGTTTCGAACGCGACCGTCGAAGTGCTCGTTTATCAGAGCCCGTTCTATCACTACTGGAAGCAGCCTCGCGACTATGAGTGGTACTACGAAGACCTGAACCCGCAGTACCGAAGCTACGGAGGCGGACAAATAATCAAGCGCGAGACTTTGAAGACTGACGCCGCCGGCAAAGCAAAGCTCGTGTTCGACACTCCGCGAGCGGCTGGTCAGGACTTCGAGTATCGCATAGAAGCTCGTGTCACCAATTCGTCGCGTCGCGAGATCGTCGGTTCAAGCACCGTGCGAGTAACGCGGCAGCGGTACTACATCCACCCCAAAGCCAAACACTACATCCATCGGCCTCAAGACAAAGTGATCATCGATATAAAGGCGATGGATGCCAACGATCAGCCGGTTCAAGTCGAAGGTCGGATCAAAGTCACGCGGGATCACTGGTACGAGATCTGGCTCGATCCAAACGGCCGCGAGGTAAAAGGTGAAGAGCTCAAGAGACTGCGTGAACCAAACAAGATCTTTCCGCCGCCGGTGAGTCAGGGAGGAATCCCATGGCGGTTGAAGTTCCAGGGCTACGAGCACGACGATGTAACCTCGCAGCTCGCAAAGACGAACGCTCAGGGAGAAGTTGAGCTTAGTTTCACGCCCGAGCGCGAGGGCTACTATCGAGTCGCGTGGACGAGCGACGACAAAGACGTGCCGATCAAAGCGGAGACGCTGGTCTGGGTGGCGACCGGCCGCAGCACGGACCTCGGCTATCGGTACGGGGGCCTGGAGATCATCGTCGATAAAGACACCTTCCGCGCCGGGCAGAAAGCGCCGGTGATGATTGTCGCGCCTGCGAACGATCGTTACGTGCTGTTCAGCGTAGAGGGCGAGGACCTCTACAGCTATCAACTCGTCCACCTGGAGGGCAACGTAAAGCTGATCGAGCTGTCGATTGAAGACAAACACGTGCCGAATGTTTTTCTCACCGCTGCTATGGTTAGCGACCGTCAAATCTTCGCGGATACAAAACAAGTCATCGTACCGCCGGTCGAACATTTTCTAAGCATCGAAGTCAAACCTGATCGCGACGAGTATCAGCCTCGCGAACAGGGCACGCTGACGGTCACTACCCGTGATGCGGACGGCGAGCCGGTTGCCGCGGAAGTCGCGTTAGGAATGGTCGATGAGTCGGTGTTCTATATTCAGAAGGACTACGCCGGCGATCCGCGCGAGTTCTACTACGGCCGAAAGCGCCTGCAGATTGTGCAGACCACAAGCACGTTTCAACACAAGCAGTATCTGAAGCTGGTCGAGGGCGCAACCAGGCAGTTGATAGATGATCGCCTCGTAGGGCAAAAGGACCAGCCGCTCGAGCGGCTGCAGCTTCTGGCTGAACTCCAACCTGGGGCCGTTGGCGGTATCGGTGGCGCTCGAGGTCGAACCGACGCCGTTAGTGAATACTCGATCGTCACGCGATCAAGCTCCAACGAGTCCAGCGTTGACGGCGCAAAGCGTCCAATCAACGGCCGCGATATCGAAGAGGATGATCACCTTGCCAAAGCCGCGCCGCCGCCTCCCGCCATCGGCAAGGAACCCGCCGTTCAAGTTCGCAACGACTTTCGCTCTACCGCGCTGTGGCAACCCGACGTCGTCACCGATAAAAACGGCAAAGCAACGGTCAAGGTCAGATTTCCCGACTCGCTAACAGGGTGGACCGCGACCGCGCGAGTCGCGACAGCAGGCAACCAGTTCGGGATCGCAACTGCCGCCGCGCGAACAAAGCAGCCGCTGATCGTTCGCCTCCAGGCTCCACGGTTCTTTACGGTCGGCGACTCGGTCACAATTTCAGCGGTGATCAACAACAACACCGGCGCGGCCATGAAAGTCTCGCCCACGATTGCAGCCGAAGGAATCGCCGTCACTGGTTTGGTTCAGGCTGGCAAGCCGGTCAAAGGCGACCCCGGCCCGGTCACGGTTCAACCTAACAGCGAAGCTCGAGTCGATTGGCTTGTAGCCGTCAATCAACCAGGCGATGCAAGAATCAGGGTCGCCGCGCGCGGGACCAGGTATGCGGACGCGATGGAGAAGACTTTTACGGTGTATGAGCACGGCATCGAGAAGTTCATCTCAAAATCAGGCAAGCTGCGCGGCGACGACGTCACGATCAAGCTCGACATTCCGGCCGAGCGCAAGCGCGAGTCAACGTCGCTCACCCTGCAGATCGCGCCGAGCATGGCGGTGACGATGCTCGATGCGCTGCCTTACCTGATCGATTATCCTTACGGCTGCACCGAACAGACGATGAGCCGCTTCCTTCCCGCGGTCATC
The DNA here is from genome assembly GCA_049273855.1 of Blastocatellia bacterium. GTDB lineage: Bacteria > Acidobacteriota > Blastocatellia > UBA7656 > UBA7656 > Onstottus_B. Next base: position 5,433 of record JBASRN010000219.1, on the reverse strand, counting down.
ACGCGCAAGACGCTGAAGGACCTGGGCCTCAAACCCGAAACGGTGATGGGGCGCATATTTGGCGGAATCGAAACGGATACAGCAGCTAAGACTCACCCGAAGGGTCCCCAGGATCTGCGCAAGCTCGACGACATGACGAGGCAGGGTCTCGAACGACTGTACAGCTTCCAGCACGACGACGGCGGTTGGGGCTGGTGGAAGGAAGGCCAAAGCGATCACTTCATGACTGCCTATGTTGTCTGGGGGCTTGTGCTGGCGCGCGACGCCGGAAACGAGATTGACACGGCAAGGCTAACCCGCGCAGTCGACCATCTTGATAAAGAACTCGTCGAAGAGGAGGTCAACTACGACCAGCAAGCCTGGATGCTTCACGCACTTGCGGTTTCTCATCGGGCGTCCGGAATAGGGGCAGTCGCGCCATTTCAGTCGAAGGCGTTTGATAACCTCTGGACAAACCGCGACCGCTTGAATGCGTACACCCGCGCGTTGCTTGCTTTGAGCGCGCACTCGCTCGGCTTTGCGGACAAGGCAAAGACGCTGGTCGAGAATCTGAAGAACGGCGTGAAGATCGACTCTGCGCCTGACACGTCGGTGGTTCAGCGCGGCACTCAGTCGCAGGACTCGGTTATCGCGACTGCCCACTGGGGCGAGGACGGAATCTACTGGCGATGGTCGGACGGCGGGGTCGAGGCGACGTCCTTTGGTTTGCGCGCGCTGCTCGCCATCGATCCAAATAACAAACTCATCGAGCCGGTGACAAACTGGTTGATCAAGAATCGAAGAGGCGCGCAGTGGAGCAATACTCGCGACACCGCGATCACCGTTTTAACTCTAAACGAGTATCTGCGTCAGAGCGGCGAGCTGGCGGCTGACATCCAGTACGAGCTTTCGGTGAACGGGAAGACAATCGCGACGCGAACCCTGACCGCGGAAGACGCGCTAAGCGCTCCAAGTCAGTTCGCGATAGATCGTCAGTTCATCCGCGATGGGGCGAACGAGATTCGGATCTCGCGGCGTCGAGGCTCGAGCGCGCTGTACTTCTCGGCAAGCGCGCAGTTCTTCAGTCTCGAAGAGCCCATTGCAGCGGCGGGCAACGAGATATTCGTTCGGCGCGAGTACTTCAAGCTGGTTGGCAAACCGACGTTGTTAAAAGGTTATGTCTACGAGCGGCAGCCGCTTGGCGATGGCCAGTCTGTAACCAGTGGTGATCGTGTCGAAGTCGTGATAACCGTCGAGGCAAAGAACAACTACGAATACCTGCTGTTCGAAGACCTGAAGCCCGCCGGCCTGGAAGCGGTTCAGATCCGCAGCGGCGAGTCGCTGTTCGCACAGGAATTGAAATCTGGCGCGGTAGCTCGCAAGTTGGGCGACGGCGTCATCGCTGCGGCGGTGCGGGTGAGTGCGGACTCTTCAACACGAGTCGGGCAGTCGAAGATCAGAGGCCCGTCGCCCCAACCGGACAGCATTGACTACACGGGCCGGACGCGGTGGGTTTATCAGGAGCTTCGAGACCGCAAGGTTGCTTTGTTCATCGACAAGCTCCCCGAAGGTGTCTGGCAGATTCGCTACGACTTGCGAGCCGAAGCGCCCGGAACGTTTCACGCATTGCCGGTAATCGGACACGCGATGTATGTCCCCGAGATTCGATCAAACGGAACCGAAGTGCGGCTGACGGTTGAAGACAAGGAATAGCTTTCTCCGCGTTGCTTCAGCGTCTTTGTGTCTCTGCCTTGGAAGACACACGCGGCACTAACTGATTCGAGTGTTGTCTCCGCGTAACCTCGCGTGAAGAAACCATGGGAGTGCAAGGTGTTCGGCACCGCTTGCAAGCCGGAAACGCCGATAGGCTCGTGCATGGTTTTATCGGAAGGCGCCTGCGCCGCGTATTACAACTTCGGGCGATTGTCGAGAGTCGCCGAGCGCTCAGCGATGCTGTCTTCCTAATTCGAATTCAGAATTCAGCCATTGTGGTTTACGGCACATAGTCGGGTTACCTGGTCGAAGGCCTCTTTCTGGAATACCTCGGGAACCCGCTCCTGGACCTGCTCGAAGATCAGGCGGTGTTCGAAGTGGCCGACGCGGATGCAGACGATCGCCTCGGGAGCACCAGGCTCGCATTCACAACCGACTCGTATGTGGTTGACCCGATCATTGCTGACATGCTCGTTGGCGAGCAACTGTCCGGCATCTGCTGAAGTCCTCGCAAGGCCGTGCTACTGTGCCGCGTTTGTGATTCAAGGCGAGTGGCAGGACGGGGCTGAGTATAGGGGTTCGATTCAGACGAGGGTTATTTTCGCTTCCACTTTGTTCCCTGCGGCGTGTCTTCGAGAACGATCCCTCGCTCGCCAAGCTCATCGCGTATCCGATCCGCGAGCTTGAAGTCGCGAGCCCGACGCGCGGCGTTGCGGTCCTCGATCCTGGCTTCGATCTCCGGGTCAAGCATCTGCGCCTGCTCTTCGCCTAAAACCCCCAGCACCGAATCGACGCGGGCGAGCAATTCAAGCACGGCCTTGCGATCGTCGGCCCCAAACTCGTCTGCATCCATAGCCGTGTTCACGTCGCGACGAAACTCAAACAGGGCCGCAAGCGCTTTCGAGGTGTTCAGGTCGTCGTCCATTCCTGCTTCGAAGCCTTCGCGCGCTCGCCGGGTGATCTCCTGCGCTTTTGGCCGCGAGCCCGCCGCGCCGTCGAAGTCAGCAACCCTCCGCCGAAAGTTCCGAAGCCCTTCAAGCGCCGTCTCCTGGCCGCGCAATCCTTCAAGCGTGAAGTTCAACTGAGTGCGGTATGGAACTGACAGCAACAGTAACCGGATCGCCATCGGAGAGTATCCCTGCTCGATTAGCTGGCGAACAGTGTAGAAGTTCCCCTTCGACTTCGACATCTTCTCGCCTTCCACCAGCAGGAACTCCGTGTGAACCCAGAAATGCACGAACGGTTTGCCGGTCGCGCCTTCCGATTGCGCGATCTCGTTCTCGTGATGCGGGAAGATCAAGTCCACGCCGCCGCAATGTATATCGAAGGATTCGCCGAGGTACTCCATCGACATCGCCGAGCACTCCAGGTGCCAGCCGGGGCGTCCCTCGCCAAACGGAGAAGGCCAGCGCGGCTCGCCTTCTTCTTTCGAAGCTTTCCACAACACGAAGTCGCGGGCATCGGCCTTCTCATACTCATCGACATCGACGCGCGCGCCCGCGATGTTCCCTTCAAGCTTCAGCCCCGACAGCTTGCCGTAGCCCGGGAACGACGAAATGCTGAAGTATAATGAGCCGTCGCTCCGGTAGGTATGTCCACCCTCGGCGAGGCGCTTCATGATGTCGATCATCTGAGGAAGATGTTTCGTCGCATACGGCATGACCTCGGAGCGTTCAATGTTCAACGCATCGCTGTCCTTCAAGAACTCCTGTGTGAAGAACTCGGTGTACTCTTCCAGACTCTTGCCCGCCGCGAGCATTCCTCGAATGATCTTGTCCTCGATGTCGGTGATGTTCATGATGTGCTGCACCTGATAGCCGAGATACTTCAAGTAGCGACGCAGCACGTCCACCGAAACAAACGTCCTGAAGTTTCCGATGTGCCCGTAGTCGTAGACCGTTGGCCCGCACGCGTACATCCGCACAGTATTGCCTTCGAGTGGCTTGAACTCCTCCTGAGCGCGGGTCAGGGTGTTTCTAAGTCTGAGCATGGCGTTTGTGCGGCTCCTCGGTCAGCGATTCGTGCTCGAAATCAAAACGAGATCGTAGCGACCGCCTGACCGCGTTGTCAATAAACGCATCTTTCATCCATCGGTTGGATATCGCCGGATACTCGTAGGGGCGACCCTCCGTGGTCGCCCCTCGCTCAATGACCGACACTGTGATTCGATCGCGTGAATAGGGGCGGGCACGCAGGCCCGCCCGTACAAGCTACAACTGCAGCGACTTCGTCTCCAGAAACTCTTCCAACCCGTACCTGCCCAGCTCACGGCCGTTGCCCGATTGTTTGTAGCCGCCGAACGGAGCGAACACGTTGAACTTGCCCCCGTTGATGTCCACCTGCCCGGTGCGCAGCCGCCGAGCTACCCGCTTCGCCCGCTCTACATCCGAAGACCACACACCGCCGGCCAGTCCGTACACCGTGTCGTTTGCTATTCGCACTGCGTCGTCTTCGTCTTCGTACGGAATGATCGACAGCACCGGACCAAATATCTCTTCTCGTGCAATTGTCATGTCGTTTCTGACGTTGGCGAACACCGTCGGCCGCACGAAGTAGCCCTTATCCAAACCCTCCGGCGCCTCGGCGCCGCCCGTGACCAAAGTTGCGCCTTCGTCTATTCCCTTGTTAATGAAGCCGCGAACTCGATCGCGTTGAACCTCAGAGACAAGCGGTCCGAGCCTGGCCTTGCCTTCGCGGGGGTCGCCCACGGTGAAGCTCTCGGCTGCCTCTTTGGCGATTCGCACGGCTTCGTCGTGACGCTCGCGCGGCACAAGCATTCGAGTGTGCGCCGAACAGGTCTGGCCCGAGTTGAAATAGCAATTGCTCACTCCGCTTCGAACGGCCTTCTCGAGGTCTGCATCGTCAAGAATTACGTTCGCCGACTTGCCGCCGAGCTCGAGAGCTACACGCTTGACTGTCTGAGAAGCAAGCTCGCTCACTCGTTTTCCCGCTCTGGTCGAGCCGGTGAACGAAACCATGTCAACGTCAGGGTTCGACGCGAGGGCTTCCCCGACCACGGGACCAAGTCCGGTGACCAGATTGAACACGCCCGCGGGCAAGCCGGCGTCGTCAATTATCTGTGCGAGGATGAAGGCGGTAAGCGGCGCGACTTCGCTTGGTTTGAGCACAACGGTACAACCAGCTGCGAGCGCCGGTGCAATCTTGGCGACGACTTGATGAAGCGGATAATTCCAGGGCGTTATGCAACCGACTACGCCGACCGGCTCTTTGACGACGAGCGAGTTGCCAATCTGCTCCTCGAAGGAATAGTCGCCGAGCAATTTCGCATAAGAGCCCATCACCATAGCCGGCATCCCGGCTTGAACTGCCGTCGCCAACGGGAGCGGCATGCCGACTTCGCTCGCGATGATCGCCGCGATTTCATTCTGCCGCGCCGCAAGGCCGGCCGAGATCTTCTGGAGGAACCCGGCTCGCTCGTCCGCCGGAGTCCCCGACCAGGAGTCGAATGCTGCCCGCGCAGCGGCCACAGCGCGATTGATGTCTTCCGCCGTGCCTTCCGGAACGCGTCCCATTACTTCCTCGGTAGTCGAGTTGATTACGTCGAGCATCCCCTTGCCGGCGGGCTCGACCCATTCGCCGTTTACGTAAAGTTTCTCGTGAACACTCACTTCCGGTTTTGGTGAAGCTGTCATAGCTGTCTCCTTCGTTTGATGCCGAGGGCGGGACTCGAACCCGCACGGCCCTTGCGGGCCAGAGGATTTTAAGTCCTCTGTGTCTGCC
>JBASRN010000199.1:0-2229 GCA_049273855.1 Blastocatellia bacterium | reverse complement strand
AAACGCGTTAGAGAAGCTGCTGCCCGTGCTGGTTCATATCCAGACGAACCTCGACGAGGACCTGTCGCTTGATGCGATCGCAAAGCGAGTTCGGCTGTCATCGTTCCACTTTCACCGGCTGTTCCGTTCAGCGATCGGCGAAACTTTGAAGCAGTACACGCAACGGCTGCGACTCGAGCGAGCGGCAAATCGGTTGGTCATCCACGACTCCACGATCCTGGACGTCGCGCTTGACTCGGGGTTTCAGAGCCACGAGACGTTCTCACGCAGTTTTCAGCGCCGGTTTAAAGTTACGCCCCGCGGTTATCGCAAGTGGGCTCGCGGAAAGCTGGCGCAAAACTCGGTGTCAACACTCCCGTTGGACGAGATGTGCGATGACTTTGAGCTCTCCGAAACTAAGGTCACACGGATGGCGCAACTGCACGTGCCCTCTGTGTCAACGTGACTGAGACACCGACCGCCCAATAGTTTAATGTATGAGGGTGGGAAAGAAAGATCTCATGTCAAGCGTTTCCGATTCAGGAAGACACGCCAATTCTTTGATCCAAAGGAACCCGCCGCCATCAGGCTCGGTGGCGAGTGAGGGCGAGCGAAGCGAGCCCGAACGAGCCACTGAGCCTGATGGCGGCCGCCGCCGTGCCACCCCCGATCCCGAAGTCGTCGGGCGGCCAGTAAGACGGCGTCACACAGCCGACTACAAGCAAAGAATCCTCGCTGAGACCGATGCTGCGGTCGACAGCGGGACAATCGGTCAAATCCTGCGCCGCGAAGGACTCTACTACTCACACCTGGCAAAGTGGCGCAAGACGCGCGACCAATCGCAACGCAACGCGTTAGAGCCCAAGAAGCGCGGACCTAAACCAGCTCCCAAGAACCCTCTTCAAGCCGAAAATATCAGGCTCACTCGCGAGAACGTTAAGCTCAATAAGAAGCTGCGCAGAGCTGAGCTGATCATCGATCTCCAAAAAAAAGTTTCCCAGATCCTCGGGATAACCCTTCCGGTGCTGGAGGAGAGCGACGACGACGAGGTGAACTCGTGAGCGCCGCTATTCAAGCTTCAAGCGAACTCGAGGCGTTGCCGGCGTGCCTCGCAATAGGCATGGCTCGCGCGACGTTCTATAGATACCGAACCAACATCGATGGGTCACAAACTCGCGCCCTCGATTGTCCGCCGCCGGCTCGCTCATTGTCATCGCTCGAACGCAAGGGCGTGCTTGATCTACTCACATCAGAGCGATTTGCCGACGACGCTCCGCGACAGATATGGGCCGCATTGCTTGATGAAGGCAAGTATTTCTGCTCAGTCTCTACCATGTATCGGATCTTGAGAGCAGAATGCGGGGTGCGCGAACGTCGCGATCAATTGCGCCACCCGTCCTACTCGAAACCCGAACTGCTTGCCACCAGCCCTAACCAGGTATGGTCGTGGGATATCACCAAATTGCTGGGGCCGGCCAAGTGGACTTACTTCTATCTCTATGTGATCCTGGACATCTTCAGCCGTTATGTCGTTGGCTGGACCCTGGCTCACCGAGAATCAGGAACATTGGCTCAACAACTCATCGCTGAAACATGCGCTAAGCAAGCGATTGTTCCCGGCCAGCTCACCGTGCATGCTGATCGTGGGTCATCGATGAAGTCCAATCTGGTTGCCCAGCTGCTCGCCGATCTGGGCATAACCAAGACCCACTCGCGTCCTTACGTTTCCGATGACAACCCTTTCTCGGAATCCCAGTTCAGAACGATGAAATACAGACCAGAGTTTCCTGATCGATTCGGCTCGATTCAGGACGCGCGCGTGTTCTGCAGGACGTTCTTCGATTGGTACAACACCCAGCATCATCATTCGGGGATCGGCCTCCACACACCTCACAACGTTCACCATGGATTGGCCGAAGCGCTCAATGATGCGCGCCGGCAAACCCTGACCGAGGCACATTCGGCTCACCCCGAACGTTTTGTCGGAAAACCTCCAGAGCCGCCCTCACTGCCAAGGGCCGTCTGGATCAACCCGCCCAACCTGTCGGGCGGCCCGGACTCAGAACCGGTGCTACTACACTAAATTCAAATGGCCGGTGTCTCATAGTCGTTGACACGCGCCTCGGGCGCAGTCATTAGGGATCACGAGGGTATGCCAGTAACGAAGTTAAGCATCACTCCGATACCGCTCGACAGGACTCCGTTCCCACTACCCGGACTAAGAGTGCCGGTTTATTTCACGCTTCAACC
>JBASRN010000187.1:0-15323 GCA_049273855.1 Blastocatellia bacterium | reverse complement strand
CAGCCGGTTATGAAATCATCGTAGCCGCCCACCGGCTTCCCATCCTTGAACCTTATGCGAATGATCTTGTAGCCTGTTCGCTTCGAGCGATTCCACGAGCCGTGCAACGCAACAAACGCGTCGCCGCCGTACTCACCGGGAAACATCTTGCCTTCGTAGAACACCAGCCCGAGCACCGCCGAGTGTGCCTGAATCAACACATCGGGAACGATGGTCTTTGCGACAAGATCCGGACGCTCGGCTTTGCGGCGCGGGTCTTCGTGCTGGCCGATGTACGCGTAAGGCCAACCGTAGAACGCGCCATCTTTGATCCCGGTCACATAGTCCGGAACAAGATCGTCGCCGATCAGGTCTCGTTCCTGCACCGCCGTCCAAAGCTGCCTGGTCTTTGGATTCCAAGCCAACCCGATGGGATTGCGAGTCCCGGCGGCGATAATGCGATGGCCCGTACCGTCGGGGTTGAACTCGGAGATCGCCGCGCGCATCGGTTCTTCGCCGGCGTCGACGTTCGACTTCGACCCGACGGTCACATACAACTTGGAACCGTCGGCGTTGAAGATCAGGTTGCGCGTCCAGTGTTCGCGATAGCCGTGCATCGGCAGATCGGCGATCTTCTCGGGCGCGGCCTCGGCCTTGGTCTGGCCGGGCTTGTATTTGAACCGGACGACGGCGTCGGTATTGCCGACGTAGAGATAATCGCGCCAGAAAGCCATGCCGAACGGTCGCGAAAGCCCGCTGGCAAACACGAATCGCTCGTCGGTGCGTCCGTCGCCATTCGAGTCGCGCAGAATCGAGATCCGGTTGCCCTCGGACTCGGCAACAAACACGTCGCCGTTTGGCGCTTGCGCGAGCCAGCGCGGGCGTTGGAGGTCGCCTTCGGCATACGCACTGATCTCGAACCCGCGCGGCATGTTAAGCTCCGCGCCTTCGGGTCTTGGAACCACCCTTGAAAAGTTCACCGGACCCCTTTGGACCTCTGCCGGAGGCAAATCGTCGACCGTGATGTTGTAGTGTCGAGGCTCGCCGGGCTTCGATGATGACTGTGAAGAAGGGGAGCTCTTGGGCGATGACTGTGCGCAAGCTACGAGGGCAAGCGCGAGGAACGTCAACGTAAAGTCTTGCGCTCGACGCGCAGCGCGGGCAACGGTAGGAACGACGCCTTTTGAACTCACGGGTATCTCTCCTGACTTCGATGTATGGTCTTTGACTTTCAATATAGTACAGGATCAAACGACTAGGTCGCCAAGGCAGGGTTGGTCTTCTCTGCGCAGCCTCGGCGTCTCAGCGTCTCTGCGGTTAGTTAGTGTCGCGGGCCTGTTCTAACCGCAGACGCTGAGGCGCAGAGGTTGCGCAGAGAAGAACAGTTGGACTGGTTGCGGTTCGACTGCCCGCGAGATCGCTTGCTATAATCGCCGTCATGGTGAAGCGGCAGATTGGTGTCGAGGTCCTCGTCATCGACCACTTCTGGAATGACACCCACGAAAAGTATGTGTATTCTTTTCTTTGTCCCGCGTGTAGCGAGTTGAGATTGACGCCCGAGCTAGGAATCTACCGCTGCGACTGCGGCTCGTGGCTCATCGTGACAAACCAGGAGTGAGCGAATGACCAAAGAATCATCAACGTTCGGCCTATCCAGCATCGGGCAGATTGCCGTCAATGTTCACGACGTCAACAAAGCAACCGCTTTTTATCGCGACACGCTCGGGATGAAGTTCTTATTCGACGCGGGGCACATGGCGTTCTTTGATTGTGGCGGGGTCCGGCTCATGCTATCGCTACCGGAGAAGCCAGAGTTCGATCACCCGAGCTCGATCATCTACTATAGAGTCCCCGACATTCAGCGGTCGTACGAGATCCTCTCCTCTCGCGGGGTGCGCTTTGAGGAGAAGCCCATCCTGGTCGCGCGCCTTCAGGATCACGATCTCTGGATGGCCGCCTTCCGGGACGTTGACAACAACCTGTTAGCGCTGATGAGCGAAGTCCCGCGCGCCTGATCAAGATTGCTCCAGGTAAGCCGCAACTCAGTTCGCGCCGCGGTTCGCGGTTCCTCGAAACATCTCACCCGCGATGCGCGGCGTGCCATCCATGACAAACCGATCTAGCTCGACGATACAAAACCCGCTTTCGCGAATCAAGTCATCGATCGGCCGGTTCAGGTTGCACCCGCAAGCTATCAGCTTCTGAACCGGGTTGAAAAAGTCCTGGCGCTTTGCGACTCGCGGGTCGGCGCTGCGACCATGCTCGAGAAAGAGGTACTGACCCACGGGCCGCAGCACCCGGCGCATCTCTCGCAGCGCGGAGGTGAGTTCATCAATCGAGCAGAGCGTGAACGTCGTGACTATCGAATCGAAGCTCGCATCCTCGAAGGGCAATCGCCCGCTTGCATCCAGGTGGAGCTGCTCGACGGGCATACGAGCTTCTGAGATCCGCCGGGCGACCCGATCCGCAAGCATCGGATTGGGATCGATCACGGTCAGTTTGGTGACAGCCGGAGAATAGTGCGGCAGGTTCAGCCCCGTGCCGAAGCCGATCTCGAGCACCTCCCCTCGCGCGGGAGCGAGCGCGGCCCGCCGTTCACCAGCAACGACGCGGCTTCGCAGCCCCCAGTCCATCAGCCGAGGGAAGATGTGCTTGGAGTAGATACCCATGTCGATTGCGGATTGCAGATTGCGGATTGCAAATTTCGCACCCTACCGCTTTGCCGTTTTCAGTTTCTGCGCAAGCATCCACGGGAATATCTCGGCCTCCGCATAAGCCTTGTCCCATGAGTTGTGACCGATGCCTTCGTACTCGGTATAGCGAACGCTCACGCTGAGTGTCTTGAACGCCTCAACCATCTTGCGAGATTCGGTGGCCGGTACGACGGGGTCCGCGCCGCCGTGAAACAGCCAGATCGGAAGCTTGCCAATCTTCTCCGCAGCCGAGCGATAGGGATCATCCCCGACATCAAGCGGGTTGGGCAGTCTTCCGGCTCGGGCGGGCGCGCGAATTCCTCCGCAGATGACTGAAATCGCTGCGAATCGGGTCGGGTTGTTCACCGCAATAGCCCAGGAACCATAGCCGCCCATTGAAAGCCCGGTCAGATACTGTCGCGAGCCGTCGCCGTTGAACTCCATCATCGCTTTATCAAGCGCCTGCAACGCGCGCGCTTGCATCTCGGGCTCGGACCACCAGCGACCCCTCGGGCATTGAGGCAGCACCACCACAGCTTGAAATGTCTCTTTCAGGCGCTCTAGCGCGGGACCGATCCCAACGCGCGCTTGCGCCAGATTGTCGTCGCCGCGCTCGCCGGCGCCGTGCAGGAACAAAACAACCGGCCATTTCTTCTTCGGAGTCCATTTCGCCGGAATGAACACTTTGTAGCGGTAGCTGGCGGCTCCGTCCGTGATCGTTCGATCGGAAAAGCCCGAATTGCCGTCGCTCGAATTCGCTTTCGAGGTCATTGCGAGCGCGCCCAACAGAACGAGCGCGGTCAGGAGTCGTGCATGAGTCATCAAGTCACCTCGCTGGAAGTCTGAACTTACAAGAGCCTCGGGTCTTAAGGCTGCACTCCGGCTCGACGTTTCAAGGGCGCGAGTCTCCGTCTCAGGTTAAGCACTTCGCGGTCGGGCATCGGAGGATTCAACATCCGCGCGAGAAACGCGAGCGCCTCGATCGTGCGGGGACGCATAGTGCGGCCAACATGATCGGCGCCTCGAATGAGATGGTACTCGTGCAGAATCTTGTAGTCCCAAAGCAGCCGATGCATGAACTCGGTTGCTTCGTGAAGGTTGAAGCTGTCTTCGTCGCCGGCGTCCAGATAAATTCCGAGCCCCGATACGCGGATCTTCTCCGCATTAGCCACCGCGATAGAAGCGGGGTTGTTCCTCTCCCAATATTGGGCATCGAACGGCTTGCCGAAGATCGTCTCCATTAAATCGTCGCCGCGCCAGAATCGGTTGCGAGGTTTCACGTCACTCCATTTCAACGCGGGATCGATACCCGGCTCCAAAGCGGCAAGTCCCTGAAACTTGTCCGGGTACTTGAACCCGAGCCGCAACGCGCCAAGCCCGCCCATCGAGATCCCAAACAGCAGCGTCCCCTTCCGCTCGCGGATGACTTTGTAGGTCGCCCTGAGGTGTTCGAGAAACGGACCAACGATAAACGACTCCCATTTCTGCGAGCCGTCCTTGTAGTCCATGTAAAACGAACGCTCGGCGCTCGGCGTAACGACAACCATCTTCGGCAGCGCACCCGACTTCCACATCTCGTCGAGCGTCGGGCGCATTCGAGCGAGAAACCCGCGATCGCCGCCTCCTCCGTGCAAGAAGAGCAGGAGCGGCAGCGGACCTCGTTCGGCTTCGTAACCGTCGGGTAACAGCACGTTGTACTGTAGGGGTGAAGGCACGAGGTTGGTTTCGAACGTCGCTTCGACAAGCTGACTCGCCCGCGCGGTGTGGCTCGCAGCGCACGCGACAAGGATGAGCAGCAAAGGACTCAGACGGTAACCTCGGATCATGGCTCGCTTCCTCCCTGGGGAGCCGCATTGACGGGCGGCGCGGATCACCTCGCTCGAAACGGTGGACAAGGTAGTGCCAAGCATTCTCCTGCCCCCCCGGTTGCGCGGCGGGACCCGCGCGGTCGAGTCAAAGCTGGCTGCCTCCATAAACAGGAATCGCCCCGCGCGCGGCGTTCTTGTAAACAATGCCGCCCTTCATCACAAATACTACGCGCCGAACTGCCGTGATGTCTTTCAATGGATCCCCATTGAGCGCAATGATGTCCGCCTGCAGCCCGGGCTCGATCGAGCCGATTTGATCGGCCATGCCAAGCGCCGCAGCCCCCAGTGAGTTTGCGGAGATCATCGCCGCCATTGGGTCGACTCCGCCGTCGCGCACGCGGTCAATGAACTCCTCGGCGTTGCGCCCGTGCGCGCCCGCCAGGGCGTCCGTGCCGAAAACGACTTTCAGACCCGGAATTCTCACCGCGCGCTTCATCAGCTCGTGGTTCATCGGCAGGATCTGCTCAAACACCGCAAACCCCTCCGGCGTAGTAGGGAAGAAGGGTGTGCCGAGATACTTGTCCTTGTTCAGGAGATAAGTTTTGAGCAGCAGCCCGGCTTGCGGATCAAAATAAGTCCCTCGTTCGGCCATCACTTTCAGATCGTCGTCCGTCGCTCCCAGTCCGTGCTCGATTTGTGTGCACCCGGCAAGAGTTGCCGCACGGACAGCGTCCCTGTATGCGTGCACGAGCGTGCGCAGGCCCTGCTTCTTCGCTTCATCACAGGCCGCATTCAATTGCTCCTGTGAAAGCGTCATCCCGCCTTGACGCATGCCACCCGACGCGCGGATCTTGATCACGTCCGCGCCCGCGTCCTTTTGTTTCCGCACGAACGCCCGGATTTCATCCGGCGTCCCGGTCTGCTCGCCTCGTCCCATGAGCCAATCGACGGCCGTCAGGATGCGCGGGCCGGGGAGCGTGCCTTTCGCGACTGCATCGCGCAAGGGAACGTCAGTCGGGTCTCCCACGCTTTGCACGGTCGTGAAGCCCGCCATCAGCGTGACCCATGCATTTGAGGCCGCTTGATATGAGACCTCCTCTGTTGTTCCTCCTCCGCCAAACTTCCCGTTCTTGCCAAAGCTCGAAGTAATGTGCACGTGCGCGTCAATCCAGCCCGGCAACACCGTCAGGCCACGCAGATCGTAGTCTACGGGGCCGGCCTTTGAGGCATCTTTTGTGTAGAGCCCGACAATCTTTGAGCCCTCGATCACGATTCGAGTGTCGTGCAGCACGCGGCCCTTGCCATCGAGCACGGAGCTTGCGGCAATCACAATGCGCTTACCCTGCGCAGCCGTCGAATTATCTTGTTGCGCCTGGGCGCAGACGCCAAGAATGCTAAAGATGCTTAGAATGATCTTCGCGGATCGCATCATCGCTCCTCCTTAAACACAATACCGCTCTTCATAACAAACGCCACTTTCGTGAATCGCGAAAGGTCCGCAACGGCATCGCCCTCGACGGCGATGATGTCTGCGTCCTTGCCCGGTGAGATCGAGCCGATGCGGTCTTCCCATCCGATGTTGCGCGCGGCATTAATCGTGGCTGCCTGAAGCGCGCCAATTGGCGTCATCCCGTACTTGACCATATACGGAAGCTGGCGCGCGTTGTCGCCGTGTGGATAAACGGCCGCGTCGGTTCCGTAAGCGATCTTCACTCCGGCAGCAACCGCTTTTCTAAACCCGGCGCGCTGAGCGTCGGTGGTCTCGTCGTTCTTGCGTAGAAACTCATCGGGGTATCCCAACCGTCTATACTCAGCCGCGATGTAGTCGCCGTTGTAGATGTCGGCGACCAGGAAAGTGCCGCGTTCCTTCATCAGGCGTATTCCTTCGTCGTCGATCAACGAGCCGTGCTCGATCGACTGAACGCCCGCACGCACGGCGTTCTTGATTCCTTCAGCGCCGTGAGCGTGCGCGGTGACCTTTGCGCCGTATTTTGCCGCTTCTTCAACCGCCGCGCGAATCTCTTCCTCGGTGAACTCTGAAACGCCAGGCTTGGTGCCGCGAGTCAGCACCGCCCCGGTTGCAATGATCTTGATGAAGTCCGCACCTCGATGAAGTATCTCGCGCACGCGCTGCCGAACTTCGATGGCCGAGTTCGCGATGCCCGCCCGAAGATCGGGAGGAAGCGTTATGTCGGGGCTCAAACCGGCGATGTCTCCTCCGCCGGAGCTTACCGTGATGTAAGCGCCGGCAACCGACATTCGCGGCCCCACAACCGTTCCATCGTTGATTGCATCTCGCAGCGCTATGTCGACAAAAGCGCGATAGGTTCCAACGTCGCGCACCGTGGTGAAACCGGCAAGCAGCGTCTTGCGCGCGTTCCGAGCGCCGTTGAAAGCCATCTGAGCAGGCGATTGTTCGAGCGGCGCGCCCGCACCTGAAGACTGTGGGAGATCGATCAGGTGAGTGTGGCAGTCGATCAACCCGGGAAGCACCGTATAATTCGAAAGATCGATGACTCGCGCCCCCGCCGGGAGGGGGGCCCTCTGCTCCGACGTCACTCGCTCAACCCTCTCGCCGCGAACGTAGATTAACTGGTTTCGGAGCACTTCGCCGCGTTCCACATCCACAAGCCGGCCCGCGCGAATGACGGTCAGTTCTTGCGCGCGCGCTGTACAAACGAGCCCAAGCATCACAATCGGAACCCAGACGGATATGCGACTCATTCCCTTGTGCAGCATTGAGTTTTTGTATCGTTGTCGCGAACTCAATCTTGCCTCATCATCGTCCTGCGGCTCGACCTCGCTTGACCGATCGCGAAGATCAACAACAATAACAAAACAGACCAAAACCTCAAGCGCGGCGGCAGTCACGACTTCGTAGCAGCGATGGCTTCGATTTCGATCTTGAATCCGTAGTTAAGATCTTTAACCGGCACGACGGCGCGAGCCGGCCGATGCTCGCCCATCACTCGCGCGTAGACCGAATTCACCGCGCCCCACAGTTCAATGTCCGAAATATAGATCGTCATCTTCAGTACCAGGCTCAAGCCGCTGCCCGCGGCTTCAAGGATCGCGGCGGTGTTTTTCAAGCACTGCTCGGTTTGTTCTTCGATTGATCCGGTGAGCCGTTTTCCGGCCTTCGGATCAATCGCTAGCTGGCCGGCAACAAACACAAGGCCGCTATGGACGACTGCCTGCGAGTAGTGCCCGCCAGGCGCGGGAGCATCGGGCGTTAAGACTGTTCGAATTTCCATGTGACCTCCGAGAATTTGTACGGGCGTCCCTCCGTGGATGACACTCCTCGCTATCGAAGTACGATTGGCGGAAGGGGGCGTCCACGGAGGGACGCCCGTACAGGTTTGTCAGACTTTCGTCGTTTTCCATCGGCCGCGTCTAAACGCCAGGACAGCGACCACGGCCAGCATTGACTCCGCGACGGTTATTGCCGCAAACACCCCATTCGCTCCATACCCAAGCGGCAGCGCAAGAGTGTACGCAAGCGGAATCTGAAACAGCCAGTAACAACAGAGATTGATCACCGTCGGGGTGAACGTGTCACCGGCGCCGTTGAACGCCTGCACCATAACCATGCCATAGGCATAGAAAACGTATCCATAGCTTATGAACCGCAGGCACGAGACGCCGTAAGGCACGACCTCAGGATCGTTGGTGAAGATGCCGATCAGTTGCTCGGCGAAAACGACGAAAACAATCGCGACGCAGCCGAGAAAACACATGTTTGCGAATCCGGTCACCCACACCGAGCGTTCGGCGCGGTCGGGCCTCTCGGCTCCCAGGTTTTGACCTACAAGCGTGGCCGCGGCATTGCTCATCCCCCACGAGGGCAGAATCGCAAAGACTACAATTCTGATCGCCACGGTGTATCCGGCGAGCGCCGCATCGCCAAACACCGCCACGATTCGCACCAGCCCGAGCCAGCTTGCGGTCGCGACCAGAAACTGGAACATCCCGCCCATCGAGACTCGCACCATCCGAACCATCGCCGGAAAATCGACACGCACCTGGTGCCAGCCGACTTGAACGCGACGTTTTCCCGTCAGCAACACCCAGAACTGGAAGATCACCCCGACTCCTCGCCCAATCGTATCCGCAACGGCCGAGCCCGCCACGCCCAGCTCAGGAAACGGACCGAGCCCGAAGATGAAACACGGATCGAGGATGATATTGATGATGCTCGCAAGCCAGAGCACACGCATGGCTATCGAAGCGTCGCCCGCGCCGCGAAACACAGCGTTCATCAGAAACAAAAGCATGATCACGACGTTGCCGCCGAGAATGATCTTCGCGTAACCCGACCCCGCGTTGATGACTCCATCGGAAGCGCCCATCAGTCGAAGCAGTTGTTCAGAGTAAACGATGCCGCCCACTCCTACCGGTATCGAAACCAATACGCCAAGAATGATCGACTGTACCGCCGCCACCGAAGCGCCCGCCGGATCTTTCTCGCCAATTCGCCTCGCTACCGTCGCGGTCGTAGCCATGCTCAGACCCATTGCGACAGCGAAGATTATCGTCAACAACGATTCGGTTAACCCGACCGTCGCGGTGGCTTCCGCGCCGAGGTGAGCTACCCAGAAGACGTTCATTATGCCGAACAACGACTCGATCGCCATCTCGAGCACCATCGGAACCGACAGCAGGAATATTGCCCGGCCGATTGAGCCCTCGGTGAAATCTTGCTGCGAGCCCCAGACTGCCTCACGAACAAGACCAATCCATCCCCCTAGCCTTTTCTTGTCTTTCGCCGGATCGGACGCGAGTGCAGCGTCTACCAGCGGAGCGTTTGTTGGTTCATCCATGACAGCCTCGAATTGTCGATTGCAGAACTGAGTGGTTGAAGTTTGGCGGACGTGTGCGCGCTTTGCGCTAATCGCTTGCCGGCGATCAGGCGTCGCATCGTTCCAGCCGCCGCCACGCGCCCGGCCAGCGCGCGGCGTTCGGAAGGGTCAAGTTGGAATCAAAAGATTTTCATGCTGGGAATCTAAATACCACCGGTACTTGGAACTCGTCAATGCGAATGTTGTGGTGTTAGCGCTCTGACGATGAAATCAACCGCAGGACTACCTCGCTCAGCACCGACTCTGCCTTTTGCTCGATCTCTTCTTGCGTCTGATCCTGAATCGGATGCGCGACATAGACTGCGTCGAAGTCCGAGCGGCCCAGCGCGCTCGCTTGTGCGCGCGCCGCGGTCATGAACACATCGGTAGCGACCGGCACTGCCGGCACGCCGAGGCTTTCAAACCTGGTCGAGTCGTGCAAACTGCACGTTGTGCAGGACCCTCAATCGGCGAGCGCTTCGATCACCGCATCGCAGCGCGCGGCGATCAGTTGCTCGACGACGGAGGCAGGGGCCGGCTTGGTGAAAGTCGGCTTCGTCACTCGAACAACGTGCGCTACGCCGTGACGTTGCTTCAGCAGGCGTTCGAGATGATCGAGGAACACGCTGCCGCCTGGCTTGCTGATGTCAAGCAAGCCGATCGTCTTGCCCTGGAGCGTGTCCAGTCTCTTCGCCGGTGTGCCTTGAACGCGCATGGTCTCATCGAGCGGGTTCACGAGTATGGTTGGCATAGTTAAACTCCTACCTTCTTTGCGCCTTTGTGGCTTTGCAAGAAACACTCTCTCACCCAAAGCCGCAAAGCTCTTTAAGATTCTGCGATCGGATACGTTACCATCTGGCTGCCGCGCGTTCCCGAGGCCCAGCTACTGATGACCGCGGAGAACTTGCCGGCCGATCCCCCAGCCACAATGATCTTGATAGCCGCCGGATCTTGAAACTTCAAATAGCACGGTTCGCCGTCGACCACTGTTTGCTTGTATAGCCGCACGTGCTGCGTACCCTCGCCGTCGTCGCCCTCAAAATGTTTGAGCGGGATGCCGGTGCTGTTGAACAGGTAATCACGCACATCTCGCTTTGTGAACCCGTCGCGAGCGATCGTCGTCACGTGCTCGGGGCACAACACCACCAGCGCTTCGATCCCGGCGCAGAGCCGATACGACCACGCCGTTGCCAGCGCCCGGCTGATGGCTTTCAAGACACCGCGAGCATCTCGCGCGTTGTGCTCGCTAACGCCACGCGGCGGCTCGGCAGCAAATAACGTGACCGTGCTTTCATTGTGCTTGAATCCCAGCTCAACGTGGAGCGGCTCCCACGGATTCGCTTCCTCGTTCTCGGCAATGCAATAAGAAAACTTGCCAGGGTTGCCAAGCGTGGACATATCGATCTCACCGGGTCGCGCGCCACCGAGGTTTGTCAGTATCAACTGAAGCGCCCGGCCAAGCGTGCTGTTGGCTCGAGCGACATTACTGAAGACGTTGCTCCCGGAAACAAAGCCAAGCTCGCTTCTGATGGGACCGTTCGCAATCACCAACGGTGCGGCGAAGTGGGTCGTAGCCTGAACGCCATGAATATTGAACTTCTCGTCGCACACGGCTCGGATGAGAGCGATCAACACTCGCACCATCGCGGGCTCGCAACCGGCCATCACCGCGTTGGCCGCGATCTTCTCGACGGTAGCCGCGCCGTAGTTGGGCGGAATGAAAGCAACGACTTCGTCCGGCGCGAGAGGTGTCGCTGCGAGCATTCGATCGACTCGCTCGACCGTCGGCGGCACCACAGGCAGCGGATCGCCAAACGAGGTGCAGTACTCGAACGCGTCAACCGAGTCTTCGAGTGTGATATGGGAAGCCCTCGAGCCACGCTTGCCATAAGGGTTAGCCGCCTGCGCGATGTCTCCTTCGATCGCCGGTTCAAGGTGCCGCGAGGCGCAACCAGGCTTTGACCGCGGTGCGCCGTCAAACTCGGGCGCGATCGTCATCGGCTCCACACCGGCCGCCTCTGCGACCATTCGCGCCATCGCGTTCAGCGAAGCTTTGTCGAAGCCGATCTCAGTCGCGAGCACCTTGCCACCGCCGACGAGAAAGAGCGTCGGCACCGCGACTGGATCGTACACACGTGACACGTTCAAATCGCGATCGAGCACAACTGGAAACTCGATGGGCAGTTGTTCTGCAAGCTCGCGAGTGGCGGCTTCGTTGTCTTGTGAGATGCCTATGATGTTTGGGGTTGATTTAGCGAGCCGATTCAGGTAGGGGATCGTAAGTCTGCAAGTCGGGCAGTCAGTCTCGAAAAAGACCAGCAGTGCAGGTCCGCCCTCGCTATCGAAGTTGAGCGATTCGCCATTGAGCTGTTCAAGGGAGAATCTCGGGGGCTGGTCGCCGGCCTTTAGCATGGAGTTTGTACCAAACGTTTCTTAGTCGCGAGGGAGAGTTTCACGCAAAGCCGCCAAGGGGCGCAAAGACGCTAAAGGCTCTGAGATTTCTTGGCGTCTTTGCGTTCCTTTGCGCCTTTGCGTGAAACCTACAATCCGTTCACTACTCTTGTGATGCCATCCTTAATTAGTGCCACATTGAAGTTGATAAGAAGACCCCGAGTCGGGTATGAATCTTGAACGCGACGTCTACGATTTGCTGGGCGATCTCGTTTTCGGTCATGGTTTCACGCAAAGACGCAAAGGACCGCAGAGCCGCAAATCGTCTACGGCCGCTTCCCATTCAAAGCTGGCACGACCGGCAGCAAGACTCGAGACGGATGAGTGCGATCGTGATGGATCGCGTTCGTGGCTACTCGCATCTCGGCGTCAGCCCTCATCGGCTTACCCGTGTTCGGGTTGGGATCGTACCGCGGATCGTTTGAGCTGGTCACGTGTATCGCGATGCGATGGCCTTTGTTGAAGATCAAACTCGTGGACCACAGATCAAGCGTGAACTTGTAGACCTCGCCTTTCTTCATAAAGACCTCGCGATCGAAGCCCTCCCTGAAACGCGCTCTAAATGCCGAATCCAACACCAGCCGCTCCGTTCCGTCCGGGTAGACGTCGACAAGCTTAGCCATCCAATCCGTATCCGGACAGTCGCTTTCGGCCCACAATTCGACGGTGATGCGGCCCGTGATCTCGACGGGCGAAGCTAATGCCGGAGTCGCATACTTCAGAATGTCCTTGCGGTCGCTGGCCGCGCGTTGATCCATCGGGCCTTTCTTGAGGGTGAGGTTTGCGCCGCCGATTGTCGGCACGGGATCTTTAGGATCGTATTTGTAAGTCGCCGAGCTCTCGGCCGGGGCTGGAGGTTTTTCTGTCAACGCACCGCCCGCGCTCAGAAAGTAGGATGTGGGCTTGGAAGGCACCGGCCATGAGATGGCAGTGCGCCATTCGTTGCCGGGCGCTTTCGGGTCTGTTGTGTCCCCCATGGCGTAATAGCGAACCGCCGGCTCTTCCATGATTCCGTTGTCCTTGCCCGCAAGCCAGTAGTCGAACCATCGTAGCGCTTCGTCGACTGCGTTCACCGTTGAGTTCGGGGGATAGGTCACTTCTTCAACTTTGCCGTGAGCCCACGGACCCATGATCAATTTCTGATTCCCAGCAGCCAGACCTCCGCCTTGAGATTGAAGCCCCGCGAAGTTGTCTATGTTGCCTTGAGCGAAGATGTCGTACCAGCCGCCGTAGTTGTAAACCGGCACCTGGAACCTATGCCAGTGCTTTGGCATCTCCGCGATGTCGAAGAACCCATCGTAGACATTGTGCGCCAGCGTTTCGGCGATCACCCATTCGGCCTTCTGGCGTTTGAGCCAGGGCTCGTTCAGCTCCTTGCGAAAGACCCCGCCCATGAAAGCCGATTGATAGTAGATGCTCGAGCGCGCGACCATGACGAATGTTGCCAGAAGGTGCGGCGGATTCATCATTGCCGCGAGATTCGACGTGATCCCCATGGCCGACGCTCCAAACATTCCGACCTTGCCGTTCGACCAGGTTTGTTTGGCCGCCCACTCGACAGCATCGAAGCCGTCAAGGTGATCGGTCATGAATGGCCGGTACTCGCCCTCGCTCTGAAACGATCCGCGACAATCCTGCACCGCAAGCGCAAAACCCCTGCCGGTCCATTTTTCGTTGCCGATCGCCTGAGTGCCCTTGCCGTAAGGAGTGCGGATCAGGACGACCGGCCACGGGCCGTTCCCTTCCGGCAGGTAGATGGTTGTAGCCAGCTTGATGCCGTCACGCATCGCAACCATCTGGTCGATCTTGTTTGACCGGGCAGGCGCCGGTTGCTGCGCGTTGATCACGGCAGCGAGTGACACCAGCGCAACTAAGGCCAGCCAGACGAAAATGCGAAGGCGCACACCGGTCCAGCCGCCCCGATGAAACGACTCCGAGTTGTTTATTGCTGCGCTTCTATTTGCGGGAATTGACTTCAACATAAGCATTGTAGTGATCTCCATCGGTTCATCTGACGCTAGCGCTGGGGCGGCCAGCTCAGCCGGCCCGTGAACGATATGCATAATCACGAGCGTTCGTTTTAGATTCGCGAGGTTGGCGACCCGGTTGTTCCAAAAACAACGACGAGTGGTTGGCAGCAAGTGGCGAGAACTCTGCCCGTCACTTGCCACCTACCACTCGTCATCAGTCCACCAGTGCGAAAGACGAATGGTCACTCGTCATTCGCGCTGTTCCTAGAACGAGAAGCGACCCCCGAACTGGAAGGCTCTGGGACCGCCGGTGCCGAACGCCTGGCCCACTCTGGCTGTAGGCTGTCCGAAGCTGCTACCGATGGTTGTGCTGAACCCGGTCAGGTTCGAGATGTTGAGGATATTGAACACCTCGAGGAAACCCTGAACCTGAAAACGCTCTTTAATCTTGAGCGTCTTCGTGAACCGAACATCGTGGGACCAGAAGTCGTCTCCAAACTCAAAGTCCTTCGGTAACGTAAGGGCCGTGATCGTTGCACCTTGTCCATCGCAGCCTTTTGAGCCGTTTGCACAAGTGCTTGAAGCGGGCGAAGTCGGGCCCACGAAGTTCACGTTGAACTGGTTGACCAGCAGGCGCAAATCCTCTTTGCTTACTCCGCGGCCGAGCGTTGCGATATCGAGGCCCGGCAGCGTATCGCCAAACGTACCGTCGCCGTTGATGTCCCGGGTGCTGCCCAAGCGCGCGTTAAACGGCGCCCGGCTGGCATAGATGGCAATGATCGAGGCTTGGAAGTTCCAAGGCAGTTCGAAGACGCCGCTGAAACTAAACCGGTGATGCTGATCGGTGTCCAGCGGTCCCGGGTTTCCAAACCAGTCTTCCTGGTTTTCAGTTACGTAGAACCCATCCAGGTGCGAATAAGCGTAGGACGCGGTGAACTGGATACGGTTCGAGAACCGCTTGTCGACTTTCAGCAACAGCGCCTTGTAAGCTTCGCGGCCGCTGCTCTGAAGCACGGCGATTGGTCCGTTTGAGCACTGGGCCGTAAGGCTGATCGCCTCTGCACCAACACACTTCCGGATCTTGGGACCGCCGCGCGCGGCTGCTCGATTGAACAAGTTCAAGTCTTGCAGGAACAGTTGTCCGCCGCCTTCGCTAAGAGCGTGCCGGCGCTGGCGCAGTACGAAGTCCGCTGCCACTGACATGTTGCCAGGTAACTGGCGCTGGACCCCTATGGTCATCTGCTGGGTGTAAGGAATCTGCAGATTCGGGTCGAGCAGCGACAGCGCCGCGGATGGAGGAGTCGACTTGAACACGTCGATGCCGGTCAAACCTTGAGCGCCGGCGGTCGCAAGCAATCCTGAAAGGAAGCTGATGCGGCAGTCGCCGATGCTGTTAGTGGGGTTGCACTCAGCCAGGTCCAGGAAATTCTGTGCCGTGAACTTGGTGGGTATGGTCGTGAAGTTAATGCTGGCCCCGACCGGGGGGTTGACCGCCCCCAACGCGCCAAATAGAGGATTTCCTGCGAATGGGAAGACGATGTTGTTCTGGAAGAACGCGCTGGGTATCAGCACCCGCCCGTTTCC
>JBASRN010000176.1:0-3535 GCA_049273855.1 Blastocatellia bacterium | reverse complement strand
GCCTTACGCGCTGCTATCATCCAGGCTTACCCACACTCAATAATTGGAGAACAGCAATGTTGAAGAACAAGAAGCTCGCCGTGCTTGGCGCGGGCAAGCTCGGTGAGATTCTGATCAAAGGTCTCCTCGAAGCCGGCGTCATCGAAGTAGCTGATGTGCGCGTAACTGCCGGCCATCAGCAGAGGCTCGACGATATGCGCGACCGCTTCGGCGTCGCGGGCACTCTCTCGAACAAGGAAGCCGTCGCGACCGCCGACTTGATCATACTCGCAGTCAAGCCGCAAACAGTGCCGGTAGTCGTTTCGGAGATTGCCGACACACTACGGCCCTCGCAGTTGTTGATCTCGGTTGCCGCGTCGGTCAGCACCGCGTTTATCGAGAAACATTTCGCTGCGGCCGTCCCGGTGATTCGCGCGATGCCGAACACGCCCTGCCTGCTCAACAAGGGGATGACCGGGATCGCGCCCGGCAAGAATGCCTCAGCGGAGCATATCGCGCTTGCGAAGTTTATCTTCGATTCGGTGGGACGAACCGTCGTGGTGGACGAAAAGCACATGGATGCGATCACCGGGCTCTCAGCGAGCGGGCCCGCTTTCCTCTACATCGTGATCGAATCGCTGGCCGAAGCTGGCGTGAAGGTCGGCCTGCCCCGCGACATCGCGACCGAGCTTGCCGCACAGACCGTGGTGGGCGCGGGGTCAATGGTGCTTCAAACCGGCGAGCATCCGGCTAAGCTGAAGGACACGGTGACGACTCCGGCGGGTTGCACGATCGACGGAATACTCGAGCTTGAAGAAGGCGGCTTGCGCGTGACTCTCATAAAAGCAGTGGTGAAGGCAACGCAACGAGCAAAGGAACTCCTGGAGACATGAGTTGGACTGAGGACTGAGTGTTGAGCCTTGGGCTCCGAGTTCTAAGCTGGGGTCTAGCGCTTGCATTGCACCCAGTCCTCAGTCCTCAGTCCTGCAATCCATTCCCTTGAGCAAATGAAGGCGAACGGAAAATGGCAAAAGAGAAGATGTGGGTAGAGCAATCCAGAGTTCCTGCTTTTGGCGTCGTCGCACAGGCCCCGGGGCTGGGCCGTCTTCTCGCCGCCGTTCTCTGCTCTGGATTCTTGGTTTTTCCGTTTGGGTTCCCTCGGGGCGTTGCAGCTCAGCAGAGCGCGGCGAAGAATGAGATGGCGGCAGCGGATTTTCCAAGGCTGGTAGAAGAATACCTGCTGGACCTGCATTCACGTCATCCGAATCTGGCAGCAGCCAGCGGCATTCACGCCTGGGACGGCCAACTCGAAGACTTCAGCCCGCTCGCCATCGCACAAGAGATTGCGGCGATCAAACGCTTTCAGGCGCGAATCGAAAAGGTCCCGCCGCTCGAGCTGAGCCTTTCGGATGTTGTCGACTACCAAATTCTGGCTTCGAGCATGAAATCGCGTCTGCTCGAACTCGAGCAGATCAAGACCTACGAGCGCGATCCACGGGTCTACAGCGATGTGATCTCGACCGGTTTGCTGCAGATCGCGATTTTCCCATACTCACCCGCCGACTCGCGCATCCGCCATATCATCGCAAAGGAGAAGCTCATTCCCCGGCTGCTCGAATCGGCACGCAATAACGTAAGCAGACCGCCGCCGATCTTTCTAAAGGTCGCGCTCGAAAGCTTCAAGGGCACGCTCAGCTTCATAAGGAACGATCTTCCGAAGGCGTTTGCTTCGGTCCAGGACGAGAAGCTTCAACGTGCGTTCAAGAAGTCGACGAAGCTCGCAGCCGAGGCCGTCGTCAACTACATCAAACACCTGGAACGCACCAACCCGGACAGCGCGGTTAGCTTCGCGATCGGCAAGCAGAACTATGAAGCCAGGCTGAAGTACGACGAAGCCATCGAAATTCCAGTCGAGACTCTGTTGAGGATTGCGAACCGGGAGCTGGCGAGAACTCAGGATGAATTTCGAAAGACAGCCGCTAGCATTAACCCGGCGCGCAACCCGCAAGCGGTGTGGACAAGTCTGCAAGCGGACCACCCCAAGGCCGGCGCTCTTGTCGAGGAAGCGCGGAAGCAGCTTTCGCGGATCGTTGGTTTCATCCGCGAGAAAGGTATCCTCACGCTTCCAGAGGTGGACGAACCGGTGGTCGCGGCGACGCCGGACTTCATGCGATGGTCGACGGCGAGCATGTGGACCCCGGGTCCTTTTGAGACGCGTTCACTGCCGGCGCGCTATCTGGTGACCGATGTGGATTCGAAGTGGAGCGACAAGCAGAAGGAGGAGTACCTGTCATCGTTAAACTATCCGCAGCTTTGGAGCACGTCGATTCACGAAGCTTACCCGGGTCATTTCGTTCAGGGCGCTTACTTGAAGCAAGTGACTTCGCCGGTGCGCAAGCTGTGGGCGTTGGCGCCTGCGAGCTTTGTCGAGGGATGGGCGCACTACACCGAGCAGATGATGCTGGAAGAAGGGTTTGCGAACGGCGACCCGAAGATCAAGATGGGTCAACTTGCCGACGCGTTGCTCAGGCTGTGCCGGTTCGTTGTGGGGATTCGCCTGCACACCGAAGGGATGACGGTTGAGCAGGGCAAGCTCTTCTTCATGGAGAACGCTTACATGGGCGAGACGCCCGCGCGTATCGAAGCCGAGCGAGGGACGTTCGATCCGACGTATCTTGTGTACTCGGTCGGCAAGCTTGCGATCCTGAAGCTGAGAGAGGACTACAAACATAGCCGCGGCGCCGAGTATTCGCTTCGGGAGTTTCACGATCGGTTGCTTTCAAATGGCAACGCGCCGATCCGAATGCATCGTCAGATGATTATGCCGGGCGACAGAGGAAAATTGATCGAGTGAACACGTCTCCCTCTGGGCATCTCGCGAGCGAACAATTCGGCATGACTTCCGTGCAAATCCGTCGAATCAGCGTCATCAGTGGTCTAATCTGATTCGCACACCGCAGTTAGGATTCCAAAACCGTTCGACAAGCAAACATCCAAAACTTAGAATCCAAAGTCAAATGAAGCTATTTGATGAACGAGGTAAACAAGTCATCACCGAGCGCGAGCTTCGGGACGCGGTTGAGGGTGATACCGTTCGCGTCGACGAGCAGGCGATTCTCACCCCACTTGCCGAAGACATCTTGCGAGAGCGGGGAATCAAGCTTGAGCGTGCGACGCGGCGCACGGCGGCCCGGCGCCGCAAGATAGCGCTGGCCGCTGACCACGGCGGCTTCGAGATGAAGGAGCAGGTCAAGCGCGTGCTCGAGGAGCTCGGTCACCAGCATCAGGACTTCGGCACCCATTCGACCGAAGCGGTGGACTACCCGGACTACGCGCATCTGGCTGCGCGAGCGGTCGCGCGCGGAGGGTGCGATCTGGGAATAATCGTAGACGGCGCAGGCATCGGCTCGTGCGTGGTGGCCAACAAGGTGCCGGGCGTTCGCGCGGCTATGTGTTACGACGAGGCGTCGGCTCGAAACAGCCGCGAACACAACGGCGCCAACGTCCTGACGCTGGGCGGCAAGATCCAGACTGAGCTTATGCGAAAGATTGTGAG
>JBASRN010000163.1:0-5677 GCA_049273855.1 Blastocatellia bacterium | reverse complement strand
TCAGTGGCTCGTAGCCTGCTGTTCCTTGTAGCGTCGCAGGATCATTTCCATCTGGTCCTTTAGGAAAAGCTTCTTCTTCTTCAACGTGGCTTCTTCCATCTGCTCCTCAGCGCTCGGGTAGTGCAGCGAGGCCAGCTCGCTCAATCGTTTCTCGTACTGGCTGTGGGTCTGAGCCAGTTCGGCGAACTGCGTGTCGTTGGCCAGAAGGTGCTGCTTGAGCGCATCGGTCTCAGAGAAACTCATTGGATTACCCCTCCTTGGTGGGATTTGAAAGACCAGTTAAGAATCGCACCTGAATGGTACTTGAAAGGTTTTGGCGATGCAAGAAGTGGATCCGGCTGGCTGCACGTCGTCAATCTTGAGGAGGCCTCTTGTCAGCAGGTCGTTCAGGTTTGTTGGGGTTTCGCAATCGAGTGATGGCCGTGCGAATGGCGGCGGCGTTGCGGGCTTCGGGCTCGGCCCTCAAGTAGTTTTCCAACTCGCGCGCTGCGGCTTCATTGTCGCCGCGACGTTCGTAGATTCGGGCTCTCTGCAAATGGACGACAGTCAGCCGCCCGCTGCTCAGCTCCCAGGCGCGAGCCAGCTCCTTCTCGGCATCGCTCAGGTCTGTCCCCCGCTGCGTCTCATCGGTACTTCGCAGCGCAAGCTCGACAAGCGCCTGCCCGCGGTAGAAGTGCGAGAGCGCGCTGTTGGCGTTGATGCTGCTGGCTTCACGAAAGGCGCGTTGCGCAAGCGCGAACTTCTGTTCCCTTAACATCACCATCCCGAACATGAAGTACAC
This sequence comes from Blastocatellia bacterium, assembly GCA_049273855.1. Taxonomy (GTDB): domain Bacteria; phylum Acidobacteriota; class Blastocatellia; order UBA7656; family UBA7656; genus Onstottus_B. The sequence goes on along the minus strand of JBASRN010000163.1, from coordinate 4,896 downwards.
CGCCTCCTGACGTTCGTTAATCTGCCGAGCCCTCTCGAATTCCTCCAGCGCCTCGTTGTTCCTGCCCTGGCGAAAGAACTCCTTGCCGAGCTGAAAGTGCGCGTCGAAGTAGTCGCTGAACGTCGCTATCGCCTCCCGGAGCATCGCGATACCCTCATCGCTCTTGCGTTCGCGCAGTCTGGCAACGCCCTTCTCATATGAAGCGCGAGCTTGTTTGGGTACGTCTTGCGCAAAATTCGTTCCCGGCGCCGCAAGGATGGATTCGCCCCGCGGACGTATCATGACCTCTATATTGACGACCTCGGCAAAGTTCATCCGGTAGGGCGTGTTAAACCGGGCCATCTGAACCGTTGTCTCGTAGCCTGCAACCGTGACCTCTACTTCATATTCGCCCGTCGCAAGGTTGGAGAACGCAAAATCGCCGTCGTTGCGGGTGACAGTCTGAGCGAGCATCCCGCCGCCAGCCGACCTGAGCTCGACGATTGCGTTGTTGACAGTCGTGCCGTTTGTCGAGCGCACCTTGCCTCGAAGGGTATTCACCTGACCTGGCGTAGTGGCGGATAGCAGCACGAGAACCGCGAGCGTAGATGTGAGACTTCGCCCTCGCATTGGACCGGCACCTCCCTGGCTGGATAGCACGCATTATAAACCAATCACCGGTCAGGTGGACAGCCGCAAGCTGTCGACAATCCCTGGTCTCCAGATTCCGCTATTAAGTCTCGACATTAACTCAGAGGGCGATTGACACTCGGCAATTTTGGACGTAACCTAATCGCCGGGTTTGCTCCAGATCGCCTCGCTGGCTGCAGGTCAAACCTGATCAGCTCCAACCAAAACTCAATTGTAGTCCGTCGCGTTTGCTCCGCAGGATCGGTTCAGACGTGCCCTCCCCCGGCACCGGAGGCTTCATGCGAAATGCTTGCAATAGAGTGGGCGTGTTAGTGCTTGCGCTGGTTTCAATTATTCTGAGCTGCGCCGGCTCCGCGCGGTCAACCACTTTCACAGTTCCCTCCGACGACGAGTTGATAATAGGCGCCCGAGCGATCGTCAGAGGCAAGGTACTTTCGCTTAGCTGCCAGCTCGATCCGGAACAAGACCGTATCTTTACTTATATAACTCTCCGCGTGCTCGAGGTCCTCAAGGGACAGATCGTCGAGCGCAAGATCGTGCTCAAAGAGGAGGGCGGGCGGCTCGGAATGCGGGGCAGCATCGTGTTTGGAACTCCTCAGTTCAGTCTCGGCGAGGAGGTGCTGCTCTACCTCGATACCTGGCGTGATGGCAGCCTGCGCGTCCATCAGATGTTGCTGGGCAAGTTCGTCGTCCTCACCGATCCGAATCTCGGCAAGAAGGTTGTCATCAGGGAGCTTAGCGGGTCCGGCAGAGCCGGTGTGCAATTTGCCGCCGGCGCCCACCTCAGCGGTGATGCGACCCACACGATGCGGCTTTCAGCTTACACCGCGATGGTGCGGAAGAGGCTGGCCGCGAACTGGAGTCGCTCGGAGCAGTTCCTGCAAACCTCTTATCAAGACGTCTCTATGCTGGCCCGCCCGCCCGAGTACCAGGCACCCGCTGGTAATGAGCTGCAATCCGACTTTGCGCTGTTTCCTCAGTCGCAGCCAGCGCGCTGGTTCTCCCCGGACGACGGACAGCCGGTTTTGTTTTTCCTGAACCAGGACAGCGCTCCAAACCCGGAGATAACGGATGACATCACTGCGGCGATGAATGCATGGTCGAACGTCCCCGGCAGTACGCTCAGGATCGTCAACGGAGGCCCGACGGACGCCTGCTCCTCGCGGGACCACAACACAATTCTGTTTAACGGATGCGACGGGAGGTTCGCTCCGACTCCGGGATGCGCCCGGGTCCTTGCGCTTGGAGGTTTGGATTGGATTTCAAGCTCGACGAAGATCATCAACGGCGTCACTTTTGTCGAGGCGCGCGGGGCATTCGTTTCCTTCAATCCTTACGCGAGCTGTGAGTTTGGAAATCACTGCAATGTTCAGGAGATTGCAACGCATGAACTGGGGCACGGTCTAGGTCTCGGGCATTCAGAGTTCGTGGATGCAACGATGTTCGGTGTTGCGCACTTCGATGGACGCTGCGCATCGATCAGACCAGACGATATGGAAGCAGTCGCGTTTGTTTATCCCACTCAAAACGCACCCGGCAGTCCGCTTACCATAACAACCACCAGTCCACTTATGAACGGCGTACTTGGTGTGAACTACCCGCCTCAGAACGTCTCCGCGACTGGCGGCGCAAGACCATACGCCTGGGACATTGTCCCCGGGCTCGGCCGGTTGCCGCAGGGCATGAGCCTGGCACGGATTGGGGTCATGAGCGGCTTTCCGTTTGAGACCGGCACCTTCAACTTCACCGTGCGCGTCACGGATGGCGCGGGCGCGGAGGCGCGAAGAATGTTCTCGCTGACCGTCGCCCCGCCTTCGGGCCCGTTCGATTCACAATTCGTCTCCCAGACTGTGCCTGCGCTTATCAACTTCGGCGAACAGTTCACGGTCAACATCCGATGGCTCAACACCGGCACACAGGTTTGGGATCCGTCCCTCGGCTTCAAGGTTCGTTCTCAGAATCCGGCGAGCAGCACAACGTGGGGCGGCGGTACTGTGATTCCCGCAGTAGGGGTGCCCGCGGGTCAGCAACTCAGTCTCTCGTTCACAGCCATTGCGCCTTCCTCAGCCGGCCTCTACAACTTCCAGTGGCAGCTCTTTCAAGACGGCACCGGATTCTTCGGACAAATGTCTGCCAACGTCAGGGTCATCGTATCCGACCCCAACCCGCCGTCGATAAGCAGTCCATCGTCGGTTACCAGTGTGCAGGGAACGCCGTTCAACTTTGCAATAGCCGTCACTGGCGGCACGCCTCCATTAACGTGGTCGATTGCAAGCGGCACTCTTCCGGGAGGCCTGAGTCTGAATTCAACGAACGGTGCGGTTACCGGAACCCCGTCCGGCCTGGGCGATTTCCCAATAAGCTTCAAGGTCACCGATATTCAAAGCCGCTCGACCCAGAAGCCGATGACCGTCACAGTCAGTCTCCCGCCACTGACCATCGCGACCGCGGACATTCCGGCCGGGCAGCACGGAGCCGGGTTCAGCTACCAAATGATTGCGGCGGGAGGCAAACCGCCTTACCGCTGGGGTGTGAGTATGGGCGCCCTCCCAGGTGGTCTGGCTCTCGCGGAGACGACTGGCGTTATTTCCGGCACGCCTTCGGCGACTGGCAACTTCAGCTTTACGATAGACGTAACCGACGCGGACTCACGTGTTACCCGGAAAGCCCTTTCCATGGCGGTCACTCCCGCGCCGCTCTCGATCGGGGCGGCAACTTTGTTTGATGCCCTGAAGGGAACGGCGTTCAGCTACTTGCCCGCCGCCTCGGGGGGAACACCGCCTTATACCTGGTCAATCACGGCGGGCGTGATCCCGGCGGGCCTCTCGCTGAACTCAGGCACGGGAGCGCTCTCAGGCACGCCAACGGTGCTCGGGACGTTCAGCTTCGTCTTGTCGGTTCGCGACCAATCGAGCGCGTCTGTGAACGCTTCGATTCAGATCAGGGTTATCGACCCTGAAACCATTCCTCAGATCAGAAAGGTTAAGTACAAACCGGGGAAGAAGCTAATCGTGAACGGTAACCGGGTCGATCGCGCGGCGAAGCTTGTGATTGATGGAACTGCGACGGAGGCGACGCCTCACGACGGCAGCTTTAAGCTCAAGAAGTTGACTTTGATGCCGGGCCGCCACGAGATCAGGATCGTGAATCCCGGAAACATCTCGTCGCAGCCGTTCGTCTTGAACGTCCAGTAAACGGCTCGGCATTCCTTTTTGATTGAGCAAACGCCGAGAACGTTTGGCCCGATCGCTGCCTGAGGTTGGAGGTGGTCCGTGGCCCGTCTCGCTGCTTCGGTTCTCTGCCGGGTTCACGCGGACTGCGGTTTTTGTTCCACCAAAAAACGACCTTAAAAAACGACTTCGCGGGCCGCGGTTCGAAAAAAATAGTTTTTGACACTCTCGCGCTAAATCTGCTAAATTCAGTCGGTTGTAAGCATGTCTGTCTTCGATCCATTCGGCCCGAGTTCCGGCGGAGAATTCTATAGATGAGGAATGTCTCATTGGAAGAGGTCCTTGAGACCTATGGTGTTGAGAATTGGGGAGCAGGATACTTTGAGGTAAACCGAAAAGGCCATCTTGCCGTCCGCCCAGCCGAAGGCGACCCTAGATCCGTCGACGTAAAGGCGCTGATCGACGACCTTATCGAGCAGCGAAAGCTGCAGCTTCCAATCCTGCTCCGCTTCCCCCAGATTCTGTCGAACCAGTTGAAGAAACTCCATCGCGCTTTCCAGGAAGCCTCACGCGAGTTCAGTTACAACGCCGGTCACTTCGGGGTTTTCCCTATGAAGGTCAATCCGAGGCGCGAGGTCGTGGAAGAGTTTCTGCGCGAGGGCAGCAAGTACAACTTTGGCGTAGAGTGTGGATCGAAGGCAGAACTGTACGCCGCGCTCTCGCTCGACCAGACGCCCGAGTCGCTCCTGGTCTGCAACGGCTTTAAGGATGAAACGTTCGTCAACCTGGCCCTGATGGGAGTGCAGATCGGAAAGCAGGTGGTGATCGTCGTCGAAAAGCTAAACGAGCTGAAGATGATCATTCGCCGCTCACAAGAGACCGGCATCCGCCCGTGGATCGGCATTCGGGCAAAGCTCTACTCGAAAGGCTCGGGCAAATGGGCGTCCTCGGGCGGCGAATCGGCGAAGTTCGGGCTCACTCCGTCGGAGATGCTCGAGTGCATAAGGCTGCTGCGCGAGTTTGAAATGACCGAGTCGCTCAAGCTCCTGCACTTTCACATCGGCTCGCAGATCACCGACATCAAGCGGGTGAAGGC
>JBASRN010000147.1:0-3167 GCA_049273855.1 Blastocatellia bacterium | reverse complement strand
GGGCGGTGAGAAGGGGCGCCCACGGAGGGACGCCCGTACAGGTCGATCACTCGGTCGCGTAGACCGCGATGCCCCAGAAATTGATGTCCGGCGGAAGCGCATTCCAACTATCAAACGAATGTGAATCGTCGGTCTTGTAGCGCAACCGGTACTTCCCCGCCGTAAGCGTGGCCATCGCGTCGACCAATCGGTTCTTGCCAGCGCCTCCAGCATGTCTGGTTTCCGGCGCCTTCATTTCCCACACTTTCGTTCCCGACTCCGCGCTCTCGATCCACCCGTAGTCGAACATCTGACCGTCTTGTCCTTCGCCTGTTGCGAAGATGCGAACCTGTTGCTCGCGCGCAAGAGCGAACTCGATCGATTTGTCCGCGTCGTCCGCGACGCGAACGATCTCGGCGATCGCAGTCCTTTTTGCCAGCTCATCGGGCAACGCCTTTGAATACAACTCGCCATACACTTTGAAGAGGCGTGACGTGTCGCCCGCTCGCCCGACGCTTCCGTACATCCTGGCCTGATTCAGCAGCTCCGTCTTGTAAACCGCCGCATAAGACATGCCCGCAACCAGCCTCAACTGATCTCGAAGCTCGGGAGCTGCCGCTTGCCAGTTGATCTCAGGCAGCGCTTCACCGAACATCGCGGGAAAGATAAACTCTTTTAGGAACGCCAATCCCACGGGTGAACTCGTGACGTCGCCCGCGCCCAGATCGGTGGGCCTGCTGAGATTGTCAGTGTTTGCCATCGCGATAAACGTGACGTTGCGGTCGGGTACCTTCAAGATGAGCGACGAGTTGCAGGTCCAGTATCCGTAGTGCCAGATCAAGCGCTCGCCACGATAGTTCTGTGTGAACCAGCCCAGCCCGTACGGCAGCTTTTCGCCTTTCGTTGAGACCGCGGGTGTGAATGCGAGTTGTTGAGTCCCCCTTGTCACGAAGCGGTTTTGATCTATAGCGATGTCGTACTTCGCCATATCCAAAACGGACGAGATCAGCCCCGCCGACACCCCGAAGCCAGTCGGGTATCGGCCCTTAACGACGTTGGATTTGTTGTCGAGCTCGTACGGCTGGGCCAGATTCCTGGATACCGCTTCAAATCGCCGGCGTTGTTTCTCGGTTATGATAGCCTGTTCCAGCGGCGACTGATGCGAGTGCGCGAGTTTCCACGCACCGTCCGGCTTGATCCACACGAACGAACTTCGATAAGGACCGTAGCTGCGTGTTCCTCCGCCCGGCAAAGTAATCCGTCCTGAGAGAAGAGAAGTCGTAACCGCCGCGTTGCCATATACGCCGGCATCGAGATCGTGAACCTCCAGGTTCGCTCTCACGCCTGCTCGAAATTGCTCCCGCACTTCGTTTGGATCGATCCCCAGCGTCAGGAGGCCCGCATCGGCGCGAAAGCCACTCTGCTGCGCAGCAAGAAGCTTTTCGATTTGATCCGCATTAGCCGAGTTATACGCGTCGATCAAACTTCGGAAGGCGGCTTTCACCTCGTCCTCGGACTTCGCGTCAACAGGGTTGGTCGATCTGGTTCGCACAAGCGGAGGCACGTTCGGCGCGGATTCGCTCATCCCGAGAGGCTCGAGGATATCTGCGATCAGAAGCTCCGCAAAAGACTTGCCCGACGCTTTTTGGACGATTTTGTCCAGTTCCCCAAATCGATTTCCGTTGTAGCTATACCGTTCGCCCGGATTGCCTTCGGAAGTGTGCGAGAACAGGTGTCTGACCTTGATGACGCCGCTGCTTTCGAGCGTGATCCCGTACTTCGAGACCCCATCGTCGAGACTCACCCTTCCGTCTTGCACCAGCTTCATCAGAATCGTCGAGCCAAACGTTTTGGTGAGCGACGCGAGATGGTACGACGTATGTTCAGTCGCCGGGATTTTGTTTTCGATATCGGCGTAGCCGAAACCTCTTGCCCACACGACCTTTTGATCCTTGACGATCGCGCAAGACAGAGCCGGGATCTTGAGTTGTTCTCGCAGGCCGTCGAGACGTTTTTCCAGATGTGCCAGCTGTTCGGCATCGAGGCCACTGGCGGGCTGCGTCGCGGCATTCTGACTCGGGTGTTCGGCGAGAATTGCTTGAGCCAACGGCGCTAAAGCAAGGACCGCAGCAAGAAGGCAGCACGCTTTGATTCTCATTGGGAACCTCTTATCTGGTTTCTGGTTTCTGGTTTCTGGTTCGCGCGATCGGTTCCGGGTTCCGGGTTTGTGGTTTCTGGTTCGTACTTTAACAACCCCAAACATCCGATCCACGAACTAGAAACCAGAAACTGGAAACCAGAAACCCGAAACCAGAAACTGGAAACTAGAAACCAGAAACCCGAAACCAGAGACCTTTATTCGTACCGGAGCGCAACCAGCGGATCGAGGCTCGCCGCTCTTCGCGCGGGAATATAGCTGGCCAGCAGAGCTACTCCCGCGAGCAACATCGACACGAGCGCGAACGTCACCGCGTCGGTTGTGCCCACACCGTAGAGCTGGCTGCCAAGCACTCGGGTCACCGCAAACGCCCCGCCAAGCCCGAGCGCAATCCCGCAGAGAGTCAACGCAACTCCCTCGCAAATCACCAGACCGAGCACATCGCTCGAAGTGGCCCCCACGGCCATTCTAATGCCAATCTCACGCGTGCGTGCTGAAACCATGTAAGACATCACGCCGTAGACCCCGATCGCCGAAAGCGCCAGCGCCAGCGAAGCGAAGGTGCCCAACAACACCGCGCTGAACCGGGTTCGTGATGTCGAGGCAGCGCTTCGCTCTTCCATGCTTTTCACGTCGAACACCGGCACGTTCTTGTCTATTCCGAGAATCTCGCCGCGCACCGCTGATACGATCTGACTCGGGGGGTTCGACGTTCGCACCAAGACAAACGAAGCCGGCTCGGTCGGCTGCGAATACGGAAGATAAACTGCCGGGCGCGCGGCTTCTTCGATCTTCCCATACCTCACGTCGCCGACAATTCCGACGATCTCACCGAACTGATTCTCTTCCCAGCCGGCGCCGAGCCAGATCTCCTTTCCGATCGGATCCTCGCCGGGCCAGTACTTTTGTGCGGCGTCTTCGTTGACGATCGCGACAAGCTTTGCGCCGGCGCGATCCTGATTGGTGAACTCGCGGCCTCTCATCAAAGGAATGCGCAGTGTCTTGAAGTAGTCAGGCGCGACGCTGTGAA
>JBASRN010000145.1:0-5753 GCA_049273855.1 Blastocatellia bacterium | reverse complement strand
AGAACCCGCGCAAGCCGTTCAACCTGGGCTCGCGTCAGTCGGTCATCGCGCTTCAGCTCGCGCCCGACGAAAAGACAGTTATTGCGATGATCAACGAGCTGGGAGAAGGCGGGAAGAACACAATCGTTCCCAACTACGTCACTGAGGCTTCCTACACCCAAGACATTGGAAGCAGAACCAAAGTCGGCGATTCGCAGTCGCGCACGCGTATCGCGATCCTGAGCGTCGAGACCGGCGAGCTGAAATGGCTGGATCACGGCCAGAAGCTCCCGCCGGACCAGCCCGAAGCGAAGACCCAGAAGACCGGAGGCAACGAATCCACCGAGCAGACACGCAAGCCGGTTGAACCGCGCGAGCGTGACGTCCAACTCCTGACCCCGGTCTGGTCCGAAGACGGAACCAAAGCCGTCGTGATGGCGCGCGCCGGCGACAACAAAGACCGATGGATACTCGCGCTGGATCCCGCTACTGGCAAGACGCGAGTCATCTTCACCGATCATGACGACGCGTGGATCCAGGCGCCGGGTATGTTCACGCTTGGTTGGCTGGGCGACAACAAAACCATCTACTTCCAGTCGGAGCGCGACGGCTACTCGCACCTCTACACCGCGCTTTACGACGGAGGCGACGCGAAGCAGCTAACCAAAGGCAAGTGGGAGGTGACCGGTGTTCGATTGTCGGACGACAAGTCGAAATTCTTTCTCACCACGAGCGAAGTGCATCCCGGCGAGCGGCACTTGTACGCGATGCCAATCGACGGAGGCGAGCGAACAAAGATCACTTCAAAGCCCGGGGGCAATCAGACGTTCGTGTCGCCCGACGAAAAGATGCTTGCGCTCATCTATTCCTACAGCAACAAGCCGCCCGAGCTTTATGTAACGGAGACTCGCGCGGGAGCAGACGCAAAAAAGATCACGTCTTCGCCTGCCCCCGAGTTCTGGAACTACAACTGGATCGATCCGCCGATCGTGACCTTTAAGGCTCGCGATGGAGTGGAAGTGCCGGCGCGTTTGTACAGGCCGGCGAGTGCAAGAAGGGGCGGGCCGGCGGTGATCTTCGTGCACGGGGCGGGCTATGCGCAGAATGTGCATCGCTATTGGGCGAACTACTTCCGTGAATACATGTTTCACCACTTCCTGATGGAGCACGGGTTTACGGTGATGGACGTGGACTATCGCGCGTCGTCGGGGTACGGTCGTGACTGGCGGACGGCGATCTATCGGCACATGGGGGGGAAGGACCTGGACGATCAAGTCGATGCAGCGGCATGGCTTGTTCGCCAGCAGGGGGTGGACGCGAAACGGATCGGGATCTACGGCGGGAGCTACGGCGGGTTTATAACGTTGATGGCGTTGTTTACTCAACCGGATGTTTTCGCGGCCGGAGCTGCACTTCGTCCGGTAACCGACTGGGCCCACTACAACCACGGCTACACGTCGAACATTTTGAACGTGCCTCAGAAGGATGCGGAGGCCTACAAACGGTCTTCGCCGATTTACTTCGCCGACAAGCTGAAGGGCGCGTTGCTGATCTGTCACGGCATGGTCGACGTGAACGTGCACTTTCAAGACACGGTCAGGCTGGTCCAGCGATTGATCGAGCTACGGAAAGAGAACTGGGAGCTTGCGGTGTATCCGGTTGAAGATCACGGCTTCGTCGAGCAGTCCAGTTGGGCGGATGAGTACAAGCGGATCTTCAAGTTGTTCAGGGAAAATCTGCGGACTGAGTCCAAGCCGGTGTCGCGAAAGTAACGATTGGGAAGGCGTAAGCGCCCCGCGGCGAGACAGAACGCCACCAACTGCGAGAGTGTGTGAAAACTAGATTCTTAGGAAATACCCCCAGCGCAGTTGGGGGATTGTTCAAACCCGGCCTACCACAACGGGGACCAGCTTCCTGCTCCCCTGCTTGCAAGTTCAAGGCTTCAACTCCCGCGCCGCCTCGCGGCCGCGAGGTCGGCGCGAGAGTTGAAGCCGAGCGAGCGAGAAATGGGCCGGCGCCGTTGTAGGCTGAGCATGAACAATCCACCAACGGCGTTGGTGGTATTGGCGAAATCCTCCCAGGGCAAGCTGTTGGATGCGGCCTATCTTTTGAGTTCGGTTATGAGAACGGTTACCCTTATTGCAGCGCTTTCGCTGCTCGGCATTATCTCGCAAGCCCAGGAAAACCCATTGAGGTCGCGCGCCGAGCTGACCAACTACGAAGAGACCAGCCGCTACGACGACGTGCTGCGCTTCTTCGACGAGCTTCAAAAACGAAGCCCGCTCGTGCGAGTCGAGACGTTTGGTCATTCAGTCGAAGGCCGCGCGCTGCCGCTGGTGATCTTGTCCGATCCGCCGATCGCCCAACCCCGCGACGCGAGAGCCTCAGGCAAGCCAATCGTCTTTGTGTTTGCCAATATCCATGCCGGTGAAGTCGAAGGCAAAGAGGCGATGCAACACATTGCGCGCGGGATCGCGCTCGGCGATCTGCGGCCGCTGCTCGACAAGCTGATTATCTTGATCGCGCCGATCTACAACGCCGACGGCAACGAGAAGATCAGCGTCCAGAATCGCACCGAGCAGAACGGTCCGCTCGGCGGAGTTGGTGTGCGCGAGAATTCAAAGGGACTGGATTTGAATCGCGATTACATGAAGCTCGAATCTCCCGAAGCTCAATCGTTGGTGGGGCTCTTCAACCGCTGGGACCCGCATCTGACGGTCGACCTGCACACGACCAACGGCTCGCATCACGCTTATCACCTGACTTATTCGATTCCGCTTAACCCGACGGCGGATCCTCGACTCATCGCCTATCATCGAGAGAAGATGATGCCCGCGATTGGCAAGGCGATGCTCGCGCAACACAAGTTGCGGACCTATTTTTATGGCAACTTCGAAGGCTTCTCCAACACGCCCGGTCGCGACCCCGGCAAACGCAGATGGGAGGCGTTCACCCATCAGCCGCGCATCGGCCAGAACTATGTGGGCTTGCGCAATCGTCTGACGATTCTGTCCGAAGCGTACAGCTATCTCGATTTCCGCCGCCGCGTCCAAGTCACCGAAGCGTTTGTCGAAGAGATTCTCAAGTACTCAGCCGGGCACGGGGCTGAGATGGCCCGACTCGCCAGTCAAGTTGACCTCGACACGATACGTCGCGCCGCGGCCGGCGCACCCTTCCAAATGGGCGTTGAATACGAATTGAAACCGCTGCCCAAACCAGTTGAGATTCTTGTCGGGGAAGTGACAAAGGTAAAGAACCCGCGCTCGGGGCGTGATATGACCGTCATGGTCGAAGACAAAGTCACGCCAATGATGATGCAGGACTACGGGCTGTTCGCAGCAAAGCGCAGCGTTCCCGCGGCGCGGGCTTACATCTTCCGCCGCTAAGACGGAACGCGCGCGGTGATCGAGAAACTGCTACAGCACGGCATCGCGGTGGAGGAGTTGACCGAGCCGCTGACGATCGAAGTCGAAAGTTTCGTGATTGGTAGCGTGAAGAGGGCGGCGCGTTTATTCCAGGGACACACTACAGTCACGCTGACGGGCAAGTACAAGAGAGAGACGATGACGTTTCCAGCCGGCTCGATCTTGGTTCGCGCAGCACAACCGCTGGGGACGCTGGCCGCGTACCTGCTAGAACCTGAGAGCGATGATGGGCTGACGAGTTGGAACTTCCTGGATGCGTATCTTGGCGAGGGCAAGGTTCATCCGGTCTACAAGGTGATGGGCGATTTTGGAGCGCCAAGTCGGCTATTATCTCAATAGGCGCGGCGCGTGAGGTGGACCTACCAAGGTCGATAGTCAAATTGCTGAGTCCTCACGCGTCCCTGAAGGAGAGCTAATGATAGACTCGGTGGGCTCCCCTTTCGTGGAGTCCGGATGTTGAAGCTTCTGGGCATCCGAAGGTAGAGCGATGGCTTTGGGTATGCCTGGCAGAAGTGTTACGGTCCGGTCAATGTCTGAAATCTGGCAGACGCGCCAGGCTTGGTGTAAGGCATAAGAAATGAACGAGGGACCATCGCGAGTGCTAACGGGGATCACGGTCGCAACCCATTGCTCGCTGAGCGACGATAAGCGTAATCACCCGCTTGGAATCGGCGAACCGAACGGGCTTGGGTAATGCAATAACAGGATTGTAGAATCTTCTCGGGGGATTTGGAAAATGGAAACCGTGACGTTGCGCGCTCATTTTGATGGCGAACAGATTCGGCTGGACGAGCCGTTCGAGCTTGAACCAAACACGGAACTGATTGTCACCGTGGTGCCACGCGCACCCGACGAAGAACGCGAAGCTTGGACGCGACTTGCCTTAGAGAGTTTAGCGCGAGCTTACGGTGATGATGAGCCGGAGTACTCACGCGACCAGATCAAAGAAAAGAACGCCGAATATGCAGGAGGCTGAGGTAGTCATCGTTGCGATGCGGCAAGCTAACGGAGTGGTCAAGGATCGTCCGGCAATTATCTTGCGCGAGATGCCGCCCTTTCGGGATTTGCTTGTTTGTGGAGTCAGTACGCAACTACGCCACGCTGCTAAAGACTTCGACGAAATAATCTCTCCGGCGGATTCAGACTTTGTTGGAAGCGGACTGAACGCCGAGTCATTGATCAGAGTCGGTTTTCTGATTGTCATTCCACGCCAAGAAATTGTTGGTTCAATTGGTTCGATTTCCTCGGAACGTCATAAGCGCCACCTGAAAAGATTGAGCGACTATCTGATTCATGACGGAAACGAAAAATATGAAATTTCTCCCGAATGTGATTGAAGCCCAGTACCGCGGCGGGTACTTGATAAAACTCATCTTCAACGACGGAGTCGAGGAGATCATCGACTTTGCGCAATGGCTCGAGGGGCCTGTATTCGAGCCCTTAAAGGATGTTCGATATTTTCAGAGGTTCTTCCTCGAGGGCGGGACCGTCACGTGGCCTAATGGAGCCGATATCGCCCCGGAAACGCTGCACGAGTTGGCGAAGTCGCTTCAGGCGGTTTGACCGGATGTCGAGCCGAACAACGCTTCGTTGTATATTTATCCCGGCAAGTACAAGAGGAGGTGTCTGTTCGTGAAGTGTCCGATCTGCGAAAAGCCCACAACCTGGAAGGACAATCCGTATCGGCCGTTCTGCTCGGAGCGATGTAAGATCATCGATCTGGGCAACTGGGCTTCCGAAGACTATCACATCTCGTCGCCGTTAAAGGACGCGTCTGAGGAGACCGAGCAGCAGCAGGATTAGCCTACCGTTGCGAGCGGCCGGCTGGGGTGTCGGGCGAAGGATTGCGATACGGCGGGGGCCGCGGGTTAGAAAGGAATCGATGGCTGAGCAAGACACCACTCATAGGCTCTGGACTCCCGGTCGTATAATCGCGACGGCTGTGGTTGTCGCGCTGATCGCAACGCTGGGCTACACGCTTTTCGGAGGTCATTCCAGGGAGGCTTCGGTCTCAAAGCTTGTGCTCCCGGGCACACCTGTCTCGACCGCTGGCGCAACAGCGCCTGCCGACTTCGAATTACCGAGAATCGACGGCGGCACGATCAAGCTGTCCGACTACCGCGGCAAAGTTGTGGTTTTGGACTTCTGGGCGACATGGTGTCCGCCTTGTCGCGAGGAAGTTCCTCAGTTGGCCCGCATCGCGCGCGAGAACAACGCGCGAGGAGTTGAAGTGATCGGGCTTCACATCGACGACCGTGGCCGGTCAACCCCGGAAGCGATCCGGAAGTTCATCGACGGGTTCGGAGTAAACTACACGATCGCGATGGCCAGCGACGAGATGTTCGTTTC
>JBASRN010000143.1:0-13176 GCA_049273855.1 Blastocatellia bacterium | reverse complement strand
GTGATCACATCTTCGTTAACCAGCGCGAGGATTTGATCGACTACAGTTTGAGCCGGCGCCCCGCGAGCTCCGCCATAGAGCAGGACAGCGATGCCGCAGAAAAACATTCTCAGGAGTTTTTGTCGGTCTCTGATCATCAGAAGGTCGGCCCGATGGTGAAGTGCAGGTGCGAGCCCTTCACACCGGGCGTCTTGCCGGCAACCAGCACCCCATAGTCGAGTCTCACCGGCCCGATCGGCGTCTTAAATCTCAATCCGAATCCAATGGTCTGGGTCAGGTTCCCAAACTTCATATCGCTTAGTTTTGCGAAGACGTTGCCGGTGTCTGAAAACACGGTGCCGCCAAGCGATCCCCTTAACGGAAATCTCAGCTCATTGTTCATCACGAACACCGCGCGGCCGCCCAACGGACTCACCATCTGCCTGGGTGTTCCGTTCGAATCCGTTACGATGTTCCCATTCGAGTCGCGCTCGGGGACGAATATGATCGGTCCGGCCTCCTCGAATCCAAAGCCTCGAAGGTCCCGCGCGCCGCCCGCAAAGAACCTTTCCGATATGGGCAGAGTCTCTCTTCCGCCAAACGGCTGGGACACACCCAGTCGCCCGGTAACCGAATACACCGTCTCGCGAAGCCTGGTTATCGGATAAAAGCGGCTGTGTTCGATCAGGAACTTCACAAACTCTTCGTTGCCGCCGAGCCACCGCGATGCATAGTCGAAGCTTCCAAGCGTTCGCGTGCCTGAAGTAGGATCAAACCTGTTATTAGTCTTGTCCCGCGCGAAGCGCGGACCGATTCGGCCCAGCCGGATTGGTTGAGAATTGCGTTGAATCTCTTCGAGGGTGAGGTCAGGCGACAGGTCATAGACGCTGACTCGTTCGAAGTTGTAAGCGAGGTACACGATGAAGTCAGGCGACAACCGGCGCTCAGCCTGCACCAAAGCCGTATAGCGGTCGGAACGAAACGTCCTTTCAGCCAGTCGTCGTGCAAACACCGAAAACAGCAGGGGGTATCTCGTTCCAAACGGACGGGGATTCTGAAACGAAATCTGGCCGAACAGCTCGGTCTCGCTTACTCTGAGCTGCGTACTGCCGGTGTACAGCTTGCCTAATATGTTGGTGTGAGTGAGTTGCACGAGCCCTCTCACGCCGTGCAGGGCATCGAGACCGGGAACCGCGAGATTCCCCTTATTCGTCTGGTAGCCGATGCCGGTGATCATATCAAATCTCTTGGCTTCGAGCAGGTTCACGGTGACGTCGCGTTGCTCGATTCCATCGGGCGTCTCCCCAACCGGCTCCGAGGTGATGGCGACCGAGTTAAACGCGGCGGTGTCGTAAAGCTCGCGTTCGGTCTCTTGCAACTGGTCGGCGCGAAGCTCACCGCCAACCTTGAAGTCATAGAAGTCTCGCTCAAGCTTGCCGATCTCTGTGATTGCCGTGCCCCGGGTGTTGATGACGCGGATGCGCGCGCGATTGCCCTCGTTAAAGTTGAAGAGCAGCCGCGCTCGCTCCTCGCCGTTCGCGTTGCCCAGGTCCACAACCTCTGCCGCTACCTCTGCAGTCGCATATCCTCGCTTTGTGTAAGCCGTTAGTAACCGATCGGCGTTGCTGTTTACGGCGGCGGCCGTTAGCGGATCGCCCGCCTCGATGGAGAGACCCTCCCCGAGTTCGTCACGAGTTAGCACGTTGTTGCCGCGCATCGCAACTTCCTCGACGTAGGTGCGTGGTCCCTGCTGAACGTCAAAAGTAACGATCAGCTTTTCTCCTTTTACTGAGACGCCGCGGCGGGTTTCCACCTGCGCTCTGCGATAGCCCGCCTCGCGCAAGCGCTTGGCAATCAGGTTCGCATCTTGCCGTAGCATGTCGTCGCTGGTGACTCCCCGCCCGAGCCCGAACAACGGCAGAAATGCGGAAGTCTTCGATTTCATCTGGTCCTGGAGATCGCGGTGGGGTATCGCGTCGACTCCCTCAATCTCTATGTCGCTGAGCCGGTACCTCGCGCCAGGGTCAACATTAAAAACAAGCTTCACCGATTCTTGCGAGAGGTCAGGCGCAGCCGGTTGAGTCACTTGCGCGAAGAAGTAGCCACGCCTCTGCGCGTAGTCCTGCAAGCGCCGCCGAGCATCTTCAAGCGCAAATTCGTCCAGCCCGCCTTGCTGATAAAAAGGCAGGGTCTTCGTCTTGTCCTTGTCGTTGATCTTTATTCCCTGCACTTCCACTTCCACGCGCGGTCCCGGCTCGACTGTGATCGTGACCGCGACTTTGTTGTTCTCGATGTCGGGAGTGACGACGTTGCTTAGCCGGACCGCGAGGTGGTCCTGCTTCAGGTAGACGTCGCGAATCCGGTCCATCGTCTCCCCGACCGCGGCCTGCGCGAAGGGCTGCCCTTCGACAAGAGCCTTCGGAAGCTTCGACAGATCGAGTTGCGGGCCCTTGATGTCCAGCTTATAGCTCGAGACGAGCGCCTGTTCCCCGGGCGTGATCGTATAAACGACAACTGCGCGCGTGTTGCTGGGATCGAGCCTGATCTCGGACGCGACTCGCGCCTGGTAGTATCCGCGCGCCGAGTAGTACGCCGAAAGATCGCCGAGCCCGCGCGCGATCGCGCCCGCCGACAACCGCACGCCCGGGTCGAGCTGGTTCAGCCTCGCTCGCAGCTCGGCCACGGGAAAAACCGGAGTACCCTCGAAGACGACGCTGTCGATACGTGCTTGCGGTTTGACAACGAATCGAAGCGCAACTCCGCCCCTGTCGTCCGGCACGCCTTCAACTCGAGCGCCCGAGATAAGCCCTGACCGATAAAGCCGAAGAAGCGAGTCGTGGATTCTCACCGGCGAGTAATCCTGGCCCGGGGCGACCTCGACCAACGAGCGCATCTCCGGAACGCTGGTGCCCGGAGCAGCGTCTTCAATCGCCACTTCGACGCTTGTGACTCGCCGTCCAAGAAATTCGCCGGTGTCGCTTGCTTGTGCGGAAGGAGAGAATAGAAGGCAGAGGGCAAACGGCAAAGCGCCAATAAAGCTCCTGGCAGTTTGCTGAAAACGGGAAGTACGCCACCAAGACACAAAGACACGAAGCTGCACCAAGTCAGAGATGGCACTATGTTGCCGGCTTTTTGCTCCCTGCCGCCCTCGTGGCGTGGTGCCGATGGAATGGGTTTTCAGCAGCCTGCTAAAGCGAAGCGCAAAGTGCAAAGAGGAGCTACGAGGCGGTCTGGCAATGCTGCGAACCAGGCTTGCGAGGTGAATCATCGTCTCCACGAACATACCCTTTGCTCTTTGCCCTCTGTCCGTTGCCCTTCCGCTCAGAACTTCCTTCTCAAACGAACGTCGAAGCCAATCTCGTCGCTTTCGTTCCGAAACCCCACCACCGACAACCGGTTGCTTATTCGATATTCGACCAGGACGACACGCTCGATCCCGGACGGACCTGAGGTTAAGTTCTGGGAATAGGTCACAGTCAGGTCTCTGGTAATGCGTTGCCCGACCGTGATCCGCGCAGTCGGGTCATTGCTGCGGCCAACAAGCAGAGGATCGATTGAGAATCGGCTCAACCCGAACAAGCGTTGTGTGCCTCGCTCGAGTTGCTCTGACAACGAAGCCGACAATATAGACTGCGCCAGACCCAATCCGCTCTGCGAAGTCGCAGCGATCGTCGACCGGTCGCCCGATACTGTTCCGGTCAAGATCAACGACACGATATCGGCTTCGGGCAACTCGGGCTCCGACCTGACTGTGGTCCGAAGCTTTGCAAGCGGACCATTGAATCCTATCGTGATGTGATAGCCGCGAATGTCAGCCTCGGTTTGAAAGTCTATGGTCGGATCCGCGCCGCGTCTTCCGGGAATCGTTATCAGGGCTCGAGTGAGGTCGTACCGCCCGTTGCGAAACTCGAGCGTGCCACGCGTTAACAGGACACGACCCGACACCAAAGGCTGGTCCAGCGTGCCGCGAAGATTCAGAAAGGCGCTGCCGATCGCATCGGCCAGGTTGTTCTTGACCAACAGCGTGTTGTCCGCGGTTATGCGCAAGTCCAATGTCGTCTGAATCCCAGCAGGTTCTCCCCTCCCTCCCGGCCCCGCGTCCAGGAAGTCCGGTGTGAACGGGCCTCCGGTGGTGATCAGCTCTTCCAGCGTCAGGTCTCGGTTGTATGATGCGCGGCGCACGGCCAGGTTACCGCTCAACACCTGCAGTTTGCGATTGCCTTGCAGGGTGAGCTCCGCGTCAACGATCGTCTGCGTGTCGCGCGGGTACTCGGCGGCAACCTGGTCGGCCCCGATCTCAAGCCGCCAGCGATCGGGCAGCAGTCCGGCCGAGAGCGCGGCCCCGCCACTGATCGTCAGCCTCCCTCCGCCCGGAGTAGAGGCAGCGAAGTTCTCGATCAATGCCTGATTCGACGTAAAGCGAATCTGTCCATTCCCGTGCGCCGCCGCCAGCGGAAAGTTCACAACCCGGACTCCTATGTCTTCGAGGTTGACGACTCCCAGCAACCGAGGGTCATCCATTGAGCCCACGATCGAGGCCTGCAACCGCGCGATTCCGGTTGTAAACACTGTGTCCGTAAACGAATTCAGAAAGCGCAGGTTGAGCGTGCCGTCGATCGTCAGGTTCGAACTGGGCGACGCCTCGCGCGATATGTTGCCGCCCAGCGTCAGGCTAGTTGCTTCTCCGGCAAATGTAACCTTCGAGAGCGTGATCTCTCTCGGCGTAGCGGTCAGGATTACATTGCCTTGATTGGTGACCGTGTAGCGCTGGCCGTTCGAGACTGGTCCGCCTATCTCGAGCCTGGTGAACGTGCCCACCGCCTGGATCTGATCGGTATCCAGAAGCGGCCCGCTCAGTTTGATTGAGCCGGTTGCCTTCCCGTCTACGCTCGACAACTCCTCCGCGATCAATCCCAGGTAAGGACCGATGTCGGCATCGGTGAACTCGATGCTTGCATTGATAGGATAATTCTTTCGGTCGCGAAGATCGATCGTTGCCTCGAGGCTTCGCGGCTCGTTCAGCAACACGCCGGCCGCTCGAAGCTTCACAATCCCGTTCTCGGTGACGGCGGTAAGCGTCGCGTCGCCCACGTCGCGTCCGCTGACGGCAACGCTGTGGCCTTCGATCGTTGCGTTCAGATTAGCTTCGGACCAGTCGTCGGTGTTGCCCCACTTGCCTTGCCCATTGACCGTCACGTCCGCCGTGCCGCTCAGCTTCACCGTCTCGGCGGCATCCGAGAGCTTCGCGAGGTCGAGGTTCTTACCGCTGGCGTCAACCGAGTAGGCATACGTGTCGAGGTTGAAGCTCCCGTGTCCCTGTATATCGCTGTCCCCCACCCGCATTCTCAAGTTCTCGACGTTGACAACGCTGTTCGAAACCGTCACGTCGCCGGCGAATTCTGGCACCGAGATCTTTCTGTCTTCCTTGCCGTCCTCGGTAGAGGGGAGCATGAACTCGCCCGCGGTGAACGAGACGCTGGCAGTTCCGTCAATAGTTCGCTTACCGGGCAGGCCCTTAAAGTCGATGCTGCCGCTGATAGCGCCGCGCCCGACAAAGTCAGACAGCTTTGGCTCGATCGCCCGAACGATCGTCGCCAGATCGAAGCCTTGCACGTTGGCCTTTACCGAAAGACTGTCCTCCGCTTTAAGTGGAGCATTGATCGTGAAGTCAGCCCGCGAGTCGTCCGAGCGCACAAGCGAACCGTTGTCGATACTGATAAGCGTTGGCGAGTAAGAGATGTTGCCTTCGAAGGCGCCGGCTTCCTCGTTGTGCAACCGGATGCTTTCAAGCTTCAAATGCCCGTTTACTTTAGGGTCGGACAGCGAGCCCTCGAGGCGGCCCTTGAACTCACCGGTGCCGCTTAATCCAATTTCGTATTGCTCCTTCACTTCGTCGGTAATCACCCCGAACGCTTCGATCGCACGCCACACTTCGGACATGTCGTCGGAGCGGAACGAGACGTCGAGCGACGCGGAGCCAGTCCTGGTAATCGGTCCCGCCGCGGTCAGCTCGCTGTGTTTAGACCGAATCACTGCGCGCTCGAGCGCGAAGTTCCCGGCCCTGGCGATTACTGCCAACTCGCCGGTGGCCGGAACCCCCTCTCGGTCTGGCGACGAGGGCGAGACCGATGCGTCAAACGCCGCCTCGATTCTCCCAGTCGCGGCGTTGAAGTTGAGGCCGGGGAACGAGAGCTTCGCCGTTCCGGTCGCGGCACCTCGCACCTCGACATCTTTCGCGGAGGCAAGCGTCGCCGCCTGGCCAAGGTCCACGCCCTTGAACTGAAGATCAACCTCGGACGAGCCTCCTTTATAGGCGAGCGTAGCCGAACCTGTAACTGTTCCGCCCAAGGCTTGAGCGGTCAGTTGAGAGATGCTCACCTTGTCCCGATCAGCCGATAGCTGTCCGCGAATGCCGCTGACGTTGATCGTACCGCTCTTGAGTGACGCAAGCGCGAGCGCGCCCGTGACATCGAAGTCCATTTGCTTCCCTGTCACCGTTGCGTCACCGAACGTTAGCGAAGTGATGGTCAATCCTCGCCCGCTGACCCCGGTCGATGAAAGGCTGGCCTTGCCTTTGTACTCGTCATCGCGACCCCTGACGTCGGTCTCCGCGCGAATACCTGCGGCCCGAATGCCTTCAACTGAAACCGCCGTCGAGTCCAGGGAACCCGATGCGTGATAGTCGGCGCCCGTCCCCTCAATCCGCCCGGCAAACCCGAGCTTGCCGCTCATCGCGGTCTCAGGCGCAAACACGCGCGCGACTTGCGCCAGCTCCGCGTCAGCACGGACATCGTTCAAGTCGTACTTGAAGGGCTCGAAGCTCTCGACCTTCCCGTTGACCTTGACCAGCCCGAGGTCCGAAGTGATCTTGAACTGCGGATCGCCATTTACAGTCAGTATCTCCGCGTCGTGGTCTGAGACGCGCGCCTGTATGTTGGCGGTGATGTCCTGAATGGTGCGACCCTCGACAGTCGCGGTAGCTCCGGTGAAGCCAAACTCAAACCGATGATTGAGCTTGTCGACGATCGAGTCAGGCTCAAGCGGCACAAGGTGAGCAACGATATCAGCCGCGTGCGCGGTGATGTTCCGCTTGAGATCAACCAGGGTCACCTCGCCCTCCTTGACCTCGAAATTCGAGGTAAGGAACACGATGCCCGTCTCTTTGACGTCTTCCTTGCTCGGAGGCTTATGCACCGCGGCGAGATTCGAACGACCCTGCTCGTTAAACTCGATCCAGACCTGCGGGTGTACGACTTTGACCTGAGTGATCTTGACCCTCTGACCCAGGTAAGAGAGGACCGAGAACTGGGCGGTGAGGCTGTCAATCGCGCCGAATGGCTTTTGCCCGTCGCCCGCGTAGAGCTTAATGTCGTCGAGTGTGACCCGGTATCCGCGAAGGTCCAGATGCGCCTCGCCGATCTCGGCGCGGATGCCGGCATCGGCGAAGGCCTCGACAACCTGCGAGCGAAGGTAAAGATCCAGGCGGCCGCTTCGAACATAGACAAGGGCAGAGAGTACCAGGAGTAAAACGAGGCTCATCAGGATGGCTGCGCTGATAAAAAGTTTTCTGCGCATAAGACAAGGGGAAGTTTAGACTTTGGATTTTGGATTTGGATTGACGGTTGGCGGGACCCTGGGCGTCAGGGGCCTCCTATTCCGCGAATCTAAAATGCAAAATCTTCATCAGACTTTTGTCAGCAAGTGCCCGAGCTTTTCTTTTCTCGCTCGCAGCACCTTTTCGTTCGATTCATTCGGCTCGATCTCGATCGCGACGCGATCCGTTATTTCCAGCCCGAAGCCTTCGATGGCGGCGCGCTTCACCGGGTGGTTCGTAATCAGGCGCATCTTTCGCACGCCCAGCTCGTGGAGTATTTGCGCGCCGATGCCGTAATCGCGCGGGTCCATTTTGTGGATTCCCACAACCTCGCGCTCGGCTTCAACGGCATCCTTGTCAAGCTCGTCCATCACGCTGTAGGCGCGAAGCTGGTTCACCAGCCCGACTCCCCGGCCCTCCTGCTTCAAGTACAACAGCACGCCCCGTCCTTCACCGGCAATCAGCTCCAACGAGCGATGCAACTGCCAGCCGGTGTCGTCGCGCAGCGAGCCGAACACGTCGCCCAGCACGCATTGCGAGTGGACCCTCACCAGCATGCTCTCGTCAGCGTTGATCTCGCCCATCACCAGCGCAAGGTGAGTGTCTGCGTTGATATCGTTGGCGAACGCGATCGCCCGAAATTCTCCATATACTGTCGGCACGCGTGCTTCTACCGCGCGATGCACCAGGACTTCGTTTGACATTCGATAGCCGACCAGATCGGCAACCGAGATGATCTTGATGCCATGCTGGGCTGCAAACTCTCTGAGCTGCGGCAAGCGCGACATCGTTCCATCATCATTCATGATCTCGCAGATGACGCCGCCCACCGTCATCCCCGCGATGCGTGCCAGATCTACAACCGCTTCGGTTTGACCCGGCCGTACCAACACGCCGCCGTTGCGCGCTCGCAGGGGAAAGATATGCCCGGGCCTCGCCAGATCGCTCGGCTTTGTCCTCGGATCTACCGCCACCAGAACCGTTGTCGCCCGGTCGGCTGCCGATATTCCGGTGGTTACTCCGCGGCGAGCCTCAATAGAGACGCAAAAGGCCGTCCCTCGCGTTGCCGTATTGTCGGCATCCGATACTTGAAGCGGGATCTGCAACTCGTCCAATCGATCTTCAGTCAGCGACAGGCAGATCAAGCCGCGTCCGTAGCGCGCCATGAAATTGATGATCTCGGGCGTGATCTTTTCCGCCGCGCACGCCAGATCGCCCTCGTTCTCGCGATCTTCGTCGTCGACGATGATGACCATCCGCCCGGCGCGAAAATCTTCAACTGCGTCGTTGATCGTTGCAAAAGGCATAAGTCCTCACGGAAAGAAGTGATGAACTATGAATGATGAGTGATGAATCCCGAAAAATCATCTATGAGCTTTGGCCGTCTTGGCCGACGACACCAGCATCGAGGTCAGTTCTTCCGCGCATCTGTCTGCCCAATACCTGGGCTTCGGTGGTCTTGGGTAGCGATACATAAAGACGAACAATGGCCAAAGCGAAAGCCTTCGTCCGCTCGCGCAAGTCGCGTTTCTTTTCTGGCTCGGTTCCCTTCATTCATCACTCATCATTCATCACTCAAGATTTCCTGATTCATCACTCATCATTCATCACTCATCATTCATCACTCAGAATTTCCTGATTCATCACTTCTTCTAATAGCCTCGATCCTGCAAATACTCGACAGTCAGCTTGCTCGAAGGCTTCGCTGCGTCCTCATCTCCAGTCATCAACCGCTCAACATATTTTGCCAGAACGTCGACTTCAAGATTGACCCTGTCGCCGGTCTTAAGCCCGCTCAGTATCGTCTCGCGCCATGTGTGAGGAATAATCGCGACCTCGAACCAATCACCGCCCAGCCCCGCAACGGTCAAGCTGATCCCATCAACCGTTATTGATCCCTTCATTGCGATGTAACGGCCAAGCTCTCGAGGAAACCTGAACCGCATCCTGAAGGCATTGCCCTCGGGCGTGACTGACAATAGTTCGCCCGTCCCGTCGACGTGACCTTGAACCATGTGCCCGCCCAATCGTTCGCCTACTGCAAGCGCGCGTTCTAGATTCACGCGCCTCCCCGGACGAGATTCGCCGAGCGTCGAGCGCTTCAATGTCTCAAGCGACGCATCCGCGCTAAAAAAACCCTCGCCCATCTCGACCACTGTCAGATCAACACCGTTTATCGAAATTGAATCCCCTATGCGCGTGCCTTCAAGTACTTTTTGCGCTTCTATGACCAGGTAAGCCCCATCGGCGCGACGATCTACGCTGCGCACTCGGCCTACTTCGATTATCAATCCGGTGAAAATGCCCATCCCAAGAACTCAGTGTGCGAGGCGCGCTCGATTTGACACGTTCCCAACTCGGTGTGGGCGAGCGCGGACGTCGGGGTGAAGCGCTGGCAAGCTCTCTTTTTCAATTCGACCGATTCAACCGCAACATCAAACTGATTAAGGAGTTTAACTTCGAGAGTTCACAATTTCAAGCGCGCGCTCGATCACAGTGCTGAGCGGCATATCGGAGGTGTCGATGAACACTGCGTCGGGCGCTTTGACCAGCGGCGTGGCAACGCGCCCGGTGTCACGGCAGTCGCGTTCCTCAAGCTCGGCCCTTACCGCCTCAACCGAAACGTCTCTTCCCCGTTCGCGGTCTTCTTCACAACGCCGGCGTGCTCGAACCTCGAGCGAAGCATCGAGGAAAAGCTTCACCTGCGCATCTGGAAAGACTTTCGTCCCGATATCTCGCCCGTCCATCACAACCCCGCCCGCCAGGCTCATGTCTCTCAGCTTTTGCACAACGGCTTCGCGCACTTCTGGAATGGTTGCGACCACGGATGAGGCGCGGCTCGGCTCGGGCAACCGAATCTGCGTGGTTACGTCCTGGCCGTCGAGCAAGACTCGCAGATGATCCGGGTCGCCTTGAAGTTTGATGCTTGCGGCACGGGCGATTGTTCCAAGAGTTGCACCGTCTTCGAGAGAGGCTCCAACATTGAGAGCTTTCAAACCGACTGCGCGGTAGACCGCACCCGAGTCGATATAGAGATAACCCAGACGACGCGCCACGGCTTTGCCGACTGTGCTCTTACCCGAGCCCGAAGGCCCGTCGATGGCTATGACCAGTTTGTTCATTGAAGATCGCTAGGAATCGACCGCGGATCATACCGATGCGGCGGATTAACACGGATCTGATCCGAGTCAATCGGCCGCATCGGGGTTATCCGCGGTCTATTCCCGCAGCGCCTCACGAATGACCCCGATTGCCGTTTCGCAATCGGAGGGCGAAACATCCTTGTGCGTGACCATCCTCATCTCGCGGGCGTTGATACCGTTCGCAAGCACACCTAGCTGCTTGAGCGTCGCGGCAAACTGCGCGATTGTCTGTCCGGTTTCGGCTATGTCGAAGACGAGGATATTGGTTTGCACTCGTTCAGGGTCGATCTTCACACCGCGAATTTCTGCAAGACCCCTGGCAAGCAACCGTGCATTCGCATGGTCCTCTTCCAACCGGACGGTCATCTTTTCGAGCGCTACCAACCCCGCTGCCGCAAGCACACCCACCTGCCGCATGCCTCCTCCGAGCATCCTGCGAAGCGGCACCGCCCGATCGATGAATTCCCGCGAGCCCGCGATCATCGACCCAACCGGCGCACAAAGCCCCTTAGACAAGCAGAACATCACCGAATCAAAAAGCGAGGCGATCTCGGCCACGTCACGATTGAGCACGCTGGCGGCGTTAAAGATGCGCGCGCCATCGAGATGGACGGGCAGCCGCGCTTGGTGAGCGCGCTCGGCGATCTCCTCCATTCGCTCGAATGACATCACGGTGCCACCGGCGAGGTTCTGTGTATTTTCGACCGCTACCATGCCGGTCTGAGCAAAGTAAGAACTGCGAGGCCGGATGGCTGCTTCGATTGAGTCCCAGTCCATGATTCCGTCCGGGCAGCGCACGGGGTGGGCAAGCACGCCACTGATGACAGCCATGCCTGCCATCTCCATGTTGAACATGTGACTGCGCTCTTCGAGGATGACTTCCTGGCCGGGTTGAGTGTGAAGCCTCACCGCGAGTTGGTTGCCCATGGTGCCGGAGGGAACAAACAACGCGGCTTCCTTGCCCAGCAGTTCGGCGGCTCGTTCTTGCAGACGCCGGGCAGTGGGGTCTTCGCCGTAGACATCATCGCCGACCTCGGCGCGAGCCACCGCCTCTCGCATCTCGTCGGTTGGCCTGGTGACGGTGTCGCTTCGAAGATCGATGTAGTTCACTGGTTGCTTCCCTGGTTGAGCTAATGCTTCGGCAGTCGAAGAGAATATGCTATCCCGCAAGAAACCCTCAAGCGGACGACAAGCGTGAAATCCGCAGAGCAAGCGGGCGGTGTCGAACCTCGCGGGGGCAAGCCCACCTTCCAGACCTGTAATTGCACCGAGGTTCGACAGCCCCGCTTTGCGCTGACTCCTTCAGATAGTCCGGGTGTCGAGTACCCGCGTCCATCTTCTCAATTGCGAGCCCTCCAACGCATGTTTGCAAAGCCACCATCGGCTTGTACATAATCAGCGCGTCGAACCGGACAAACAGCTCTCGGCTCCAACTTGGGACAAGAACTCATGATCAACCTATCACCGCAAGTCTTCCAGGAAGCAAAGGCCCGTGTAGCTCCCCACGTCTATCACACGCCGCTTCTGACGTCGCGGCTGTTGAGTGAAAAGAGCGGCTTCGACATCCGTCTCAAAGCCGAGATCTTTCAGCGGACCGGGTCCTACAAGATCCGCGGGCCGCTTAACAAGTTCGCCCACCTGTCCGACGAACAGCGCAATCGCGGAGTGATCTGTTCATCGGCTGGTAATCACGCTCAAGGGGTTGCGCTCGCGGCGAAGTTGAACGGCATGAAAGCAGTCGTCGTCATGGCTGAGAACGCTACGCCATCCAAGATCGAAGCGACCCGCGCGTATGGAGCAGAAGTCGTTTTGCATGGGACGATTTGGGACGAGGCGAACGAGAAGGCGAAACAGCTTTGCGAGGAGCGCGGGCTAACCTACATCCATCCTTTCGACGATCCGCATTTGATAGCCGGGCAAGGAACGCTCGGGTTGGAAATCTACGAAGACTTTCCGAAAGCCGAGGTTGTCGTTGTCCCGATCGGCGGAGGCGGGCTGATCTCCGGCGTCGCGATGGCGCTCAAGGGCTTGAACCCGAAGATAAAGATCATCGGCGTCGAATCGTCGGGCGCGCCCGCCATGAAGCTAAGCGTCGAGAAGGGTCATCTGGTCACGCTCGAGAGTGTTGATTGCATTATCGATGGGCTGCGCGTCAAGCGAGTCGGTCAACACACCTTCGAAGCTGTCCAACAATTTGTTGACGAAGTTGTTGCGCTGCCCGACGCCGAGATATTCGAAGCGCTTATCTGGATAATGTCGCGCTGCAAGCTCGTGGTCGAAGGCGCAGCCGCCGCATCCGTCGCCGCCGTGTTGCAGGGCCTTGTCAAAGCGCCCCGCGGTTCAAACGTGGTGTGTGTTCTGAGCGGCGGCAACGTGAACCTGCAACAACTAAAGGGATTGAAGTGGAATTGATGAGTATGTGGTCTCCTAACTTCAATTCTCCGCGTTGTCTCTGCGGCT
>JBASRN010000140.1:0-5753 GCA_049273855.1 Blastocatellia bacterium | reverse complement strand
AAGGAACACAAAGCCCACAACATATTGCAATCACTGACTTGGTGCAGCTTCGTGTCTTTGTGTCTTGGTGGCGCCCTCCCTTTTTCAGCAGCCTGCTAGGCGGTTAATGAGATTTAGGCCTTAACCCAACCGCGGAGACACGAGACGCAGAGGTACCGCTAAGAACACACCCGAATGGACAATACCCAAGAGCGAATCGCGACTGCTTTAGTGTGCCTGCATGGTTCACTTTTTCATGGGCGTGTTAACCTAATCTCAATGAAGAAGGACGACACACCAGAGGTTTTGTCGATCGAGGGACGCAAAGTCGCCGTGTCCCACCCCGACAAGCCGTACTTCTCCAAACAAACCAAGCTCTCGAAACTCGATCTGGTCCGCTACTATCTGTCGATCGCGCCGGGTGCTCTCGCTGGAATTCGAGATCGTCCGCTTGTTCTCAAGCGTTTCGTCAACGGCGCCGAAGCCGAGGCCTTTTATCAGAAACGAGCGCCGTCGCAGCGGCCCGCATGGTTGCGAACCGTTACGCTGTCATTCCCTTCGGGCCGCAAAGCGGAGGAGGTCGTCGTCGATGACGCGGCGGGGCTCGCCTGGATCGTGAATCTGGGTTGCATCGAGCTGCACCCGCACGCGGTGCGCTCGGGCGATCTCGAGCACCCGGACGAGTTGCGTGTCGATCTCGATCCAGGTCCTGGTGTCAGTTGGGAGGATGTGCGCGGTGTTGCTCTCGAGGTGAGATCGGTCCTGGAGAAGATGGGGCTTCGGGGCTGGCCCAAAACAAGCGGCTCGCGGGGAATGCACGTGAATGTACGGATTCAGCAGCGCTGGACGTTTCTCGAGGTGCGCCGCGCCGCACTCGCCTTGTCGCGCGCGGTCGAGCGGCGCGCACCCACGCTGGCCAGTTCGAAGTGGTGGAAGGAGGAGCGTCACGGCGTGTTCCTCGACTACAACCAGAACGCGAAGGACCGCACGACGTGCTCCGCGTATTCCGTCCGTCCCGTTCCCGACGCGCGTGTGTCCACGCCGCTTCTCTGGCGTGAGGTCCCCGACTGCGACCCGGCCGACTTCACAGTGATTACCGTCCCCAAGCGTTTTCTCGAGCTCGGCGATCCGCACGCTGGTATGGACGCCGAACCGGGTTCGCTCGAAAAGCTGCTGGAGCTCGCCGACGAAGACGAGGCTGCAGGGCTCGGAGATGCTCCCTGGCCTCCACACTTTCGCAAGATGGAGGGCGAAGCAACCCGCGTGGCCCCTTCGCGCGCTCGCGCAGCTGCGAGGAAGTCCGCCCCCCCGAAGAAGCCGCGGACGAAGGCGCCGCTTCTCGTGATCGCGAACTCTCCCGACAAGGAGGCGGCCCTCGCCGGTTTGGAAAGGTGGAAGAGCAAACATCCCGAAGCGGCCAGGCTTCTCGCTGTGGACGATATCCTGATCGACTCCATGCGAGGCAGGTCATCCACCTGGACGCGCATTCGAG
This sequence comes from Blastocatellia bacterium, assembly GCA_049273855.1. Classification (GTDB taxonomy): domain Bacteria; phylum Acidobacteriota; class Blastocatellia; order UBA7656; family UBA7656; genus Onstottus_B. The sequence continues at coordinate 4,282 of JBASRN010000140.1, read as the reverse complement.
TGAACCTGCGGAATGTGCCGGAAGCGTTGCGCCCACCGCAGGAAACTCCCGACCCTGATGACGATCCAACGCGTGAATGGCGCACCCGGCGCGCTTCGAAGCGGAACATCGAGTAGACGTTTCCCGCAAAGATGCAAAGTTCCGCAAAACGCCAGGTATTCGGGAGAGACTCAGCCTTCTGCGCCGACGTTCTCACCTCATTCTGTTCTTCTCGTCTTTGCGGAACTTTGCGTCTTTGCGAGAAACGATTCGTGGCTGTGTTTAGGAGGCCGGGACACTACCGGCGCCCGCCGAAAATCTCCGCCAGCTCCTGCGGCGGAACAACTTCGAGCTGATCATACGTGCAATCGCTGGGCTTCTTGTCTTTGCGCCACCTTCGAAACTGCGCGATGTGACGGAAGCGGCTGCCCTGCATGTGATCGTAAGCGACTTCGACTACCAGCTCGGGACGCAGCGGTTCCCAGGACAGATCCTTGCCCTGGCTCCAGCGGCTCTGGGCGCCGGGCCGGCGCTGCTCTCCTTCACCGTTCGCAGCTTCATGCTCAGCCCAATGTTTCCAGGGATGAGCGGCGAGCGCGTCCTGGCGGTAGGGTGCGAGGTATTCCACAAGCTCACGACGCACCCGGTCCGTGAAGCTCGAGCAGACGCCGACATGCTGCAGCGCGACTGAGCGGTCGAAAAGCCCGAGCAGCAGTGAGCCGACAGAGGTACCCTTGCCGTTCTTGTGCCATCGAAAGCCGGCGACGACGCAATCGCAATCGCGCTCGTGCTTGACCTTGAGCATCACTCGCTTGTTGGGTTCGTAGGTTCCAGACATCGGCTTAGCGATGACCCCGTCGAGACCCGCGCCCTCGAAGCGACGAAACCAGTCCGCCGCTACGCTTAAGTCCGTGGTTGCCGGCGTCAGGTGTATCGGCGCCGCTGCAGACGAAAGCAGCGATTCAAGCTGGCGACGACGCTCGTGGAACGCCATGCGGCGAAGATCTCGGTCGCCCTCCGAGAGGAGGTCGAATAAGACGATCGATGCGGGGATTTCGTGGGAGAGAAGCTTCACCCGCGACGCGGCCGGATGAATTCGGAGCTGTAGCGCATCGAAGTCGAGCCCGCCATCCTTTGCGATGACGATTTCGCCGTCGAGAACGCATCGATCAGGCAATTGTGACCCTAGCGGCTCGAGCAGTTCGGGAAAGTAGCGGTTCAGCGGTTTCGCGTCACGGCTCTGGATCAGGATCTCGTCGCCGTCGCGAAAGACCAGGGCACGGAACCCATCCCACTTAGGTTCGAAGAACCATTTTCCGCCTGTGGGTAATTCGCCGACCCGCTTCGCGAGCATCGGCAAGAGGGGCGGGTTCACAGGGAGATTCACGCCTCAATCTTATACCGCACAGGCTCACACCGGCGACCCACGGCTGTTTCCAATCGAATTGCACGCCAGCTTCACTAGTACTCAGTCACACCCGGCTTGATAGATCGCAGATCGGGGCTTCAGGCTGTTAAATCCCGTAGGGATGGCCTGTCAATAGAAGAGGTGGGCGTCAGGGTTCTGTAGCTCCGGAGGAGTGACCTCGTTTCCGTGCAATCGCCGCTTGCCGGCATTCAGGTCACTCCTCGGAGTTACGGACCTGGGAGGCACGCGCGTTCTACTGACAGGTCATCCCTACGGGATTGCTTCGATCAATCTTAAACGGACTCGCTTGACATCATCTCCCGGTTGGTTAAGGTTCCTAACCATGACCGAAATAAAGGAGAGCCCAGTGAATCGATTCAGTATCTCTTTTATCGCGCTCATTCTCGCTCTGTTCGCTGCGCCCCTGGCGGCGACGACCTCCGGCCGGCAAGCGTCAAGGCAAGACTACCTCGTCTATGTGGTCTGCGAATCGGCCGACAAAATCGCCTTGATTCGGTTCGGTCAGCAAGGCGCAAAAGTAGATAAGCTCATCGAAACCGGCTCGATGCCCAGCGATATCGACGGTCCCCACGGGATAGTCGTCTCGCCCGACAAGCAGTTCTACTACGTATCACTAGGTCACGGCCGCCCGTACGGTTCCGTTTGGAAATACTCGACAAAGGACAACGGCGTGCTTGGCAAAGTAACGCTCGGCTTCTTTCCCGCTACCATGGATATTTCCAGCGACGGCGGACTCCTTTACGTCGTCAATTTCAATCTTCACGGCGACATGGTTCCATCCTCGGTGTCGATTGTCGCCACTGAACAGATGATCGAGGTCGCCCGCGTTCCGACTTGTACGATGCCGCACGGCTCGCGCATCAACCCGCAGGGTACAAAGCAATATTCAGCCTGCATGATGAACGACTTGCTGGTCGAGATCGATACGAATAGCCTGAAGGTTTCTCGACACTTGGTCGTGACCAAAGGAAGAGAAAGCGGGATGAATGGCTCGCCTGCATCGCACGCGATGAGTGTGAATTCTACGCACGACGCGAGTGGCCACGGCCTGGAACCGCCCAAACCCGGTGACATATCCTGCTCGCCAACCTGGGCGCAACCATCGGCCGATGGAAAGTTCGTTCTGGTCGCTTGCAACAAGTCAGACGAGATCGTAGAAATTGACGCCGCGAGCTGGAGAGTTACGCGAAGAATCGCCGCCCGACCCGGCGTCTACAATCTCGCGGTTAGCCGGGATGGCAAGCTTATCGCAACCAACAAGCGGGATCAGTCCGTCTCGGTCTACGAGTTGAAGTCCGGGCGCGAGCTGGCGCGAATTCCCACAAGGCGCCGCGTCATCCACGGAGTAGTAGTCTCCCCCGACAACCGCTTCGCATTCATCTCGGTCGAAGGTGTGGGCTCGGAACCGGGGACGGTGGAAGTAATAGACTTGAATTCTCTCAAAACGGTCGCGACCGTGGATCTGCCTGAACAAGCGGCCGGCATTGACTTCTTCAAGATGGAACCAGCCGGGTAGGGCTCGACAATGCGGCCGAAGCATCCGCCACGAAAACACCATGACACCAGGTTGCCCGAAGCCGTCTTAGTGCATCTTTGTGACTTGGTGTCTCCGTGGCGACTCAGTCGTTGACATTCTAATCGCCGGGTGCCGGCGTCGAACCCTTCTGCTTTGGCTTTCCGATCTTAACGATCCATATCCCCGAGTTGATATCGTTGAAGAAGATCAAGTCGCCGTGCGGCTGAGCGCCCCAGGTAAAGGGCTGATTCGATCTATACCCCGCCGGATCTCCGGTCCAGAGCCGCCCGATCTCGCGGCCTTGCCTGTACAGGTCTCCTCTTAGCTCCCCCGACACATCGACGATGCGAGCGCCACCTGAGTAGTAGCCCATACTGAGCACATCGTCCTTGACCCAGATGTTATGCGCACCGCCTTCGGGTACCGTGTAGTCCGCGACCTTCCTGGGATTATTGATATCGCTCACGTCCACGACGTGAACGATCCCGCGCACCGGAATCCGGTCCTTCGACCGTATATCGAATATCGCCGGAAAGACCTCGTCGCCGACGAAGACATAGTTCTTGTAGCGAAAGACCGCATGCGCGCCGGCCAGCCAGCCGTCGCCGTAAAGCTCGTGATAGTTCATCCGAAGCTGGGTGACTAACTGTGGCTTCTCCGGACTGCCGCCCTTGATGCCGCTGCCAACGTCCAGAATCACCAATCCGTCTCTCCAATAAGCCAGATAAGCCAGCCCGTCTTTGACCTGAACGTCGTGAAGATATCGTCCAGCAGTCGACTCGTCACCCTCGGGGGAAGTTATCTTTCGCGCCAGCGGATTCTCAACCTGCCACCGCGCGACCTCTTTCGGGTTCTTTACGTCTTGAAAATCGATGACTCGCATCGAGCCTGTCGCGTCGTCGGTCAGGTAGACGTAATGACTATCAATGAACGCGCTATGCACACCGCCGGTTACCGTCGCCGTATATTCTGAAACGACCTTCGGGTGCGCGGGATTGGACGTGTCGAGGAAAACGATTCCGTTCTTGCGACTTGACGCGCCCTCACGGGTGAGCACTGCGATTTTGCCGTCGGGTGTCGTGCTCACGTCGTTTGTGTGCCGGGCATCAACCTTCAACGTTTCGGTGAGCTTAGGGTGAGCCGGATCCGAGACGTCATAAACCATCAGCGTGTCGGATATGGTCGATACATAAGCGAAATTGCCGATGATCCATTGTTCGGCCGTCTGTACGTCTTTGAGAGTCGCGCGCCCAACCACTTCCAGCGCGCGCTCCGCGTTTCGAGCCGTGACGATGACCGAAGCGAGGGCCTGGCGATCGCCGGCCGATGCGCTGACGACATAGGCGCCCGGTTTTTCG
>JBASRN010000139.1:0-21454 GCA_049273855.1 Blastocatellia bacterium | reverse complement strand
AGGCGTCCGAGCGTGCGCAAGGTCAGCACGCGATCGGTCTGCTCGACTCGTCCTCCCGGCACTTCCAGGTTCTGACCTTGCAACGCCTGAGACACGTGGGTGACGGTCAGGTTATAACCGCGCAACTTGTCACCGTCCAGATGGACGTTCACCTGGCGTTTACGTCCGCCGATGATCTGCACCTGGCCGACACCGTTGATCGATTCGATCTGCCGGCGCAGCACCTTGTCGGCAAACTCGGTCATCTCACGGATGTTGCGATTCGAGGCGACCGAGATCGTCATGATCGGGGAGGCGTCCGGGTCCAGCTTTTCAATGGTCGGCTGTTCGATGGTGCGCGGCAGATTGGGCAGGGCTCGGTTGATCTTGTCGCGCACATCCTGGGCCGCTTCGTCGAGGTCGCGTTCGAGATCGAACGAGACGAAAACGAGCGAGACGCCTTCGGATGAAGTCGAGCGTAACTCGTCAATGCCGCTGATGGTGTTGACGGCCTCTTCGATCTTGTCGGTGATCTCGGTTTCGACTTCCTGGGGCGCGGCGCCCGGCAACCGCGTGGTCACCGTGATCGTGGGGAATTCGACTCGCGGAAAGCGCTCAACAACCAGCCGGTTGTACGAGAAGATGCCGAGGACCACCAGCGTCATAATCAGCATAGTGGCGAACACCGGACGACGAACACAGATTTCAGCGAGTTTCTGCATAGCCCCTAATCTCCTGCCAGGAATCCCAGATCACTTTAAAGACAATCCTGTACGGGCGCCCCTCTGTGGGCGCCCCTAGTTTGCGAGATGCTTCACAAAGGTGAGGAGGGGCGCCCACAGAGGGACGCCCGTACAGGTCTTACTTCGCATCGCGTTCGTCACTTGCCGTCACCGACGACGGTGCCCTCTTGCAATTTGTCCAGGTTGCTCGTAGCTACGCTCTCGCCGGACTTCACGCCCTCGACGACCTCGATCAGGTCGCCATCGGTTGTGCCGGTTTTGACGATGCGCTCCGACGCGCGGCCATTCTCGATCACGAAGACCTTGTTCAATCCGGCAATTACCTGGACCGCGCGCTGCGGGACCATCACCGCGGGCGCGTCTTTCGCCGTGATCAACTTCGACTTGGCGAACATTCCCGGGCGGAGCAGATTGCCCGGATTGGCGACCTCGGCTTCGACCGTCAATGCGCGAGTCAGCTCATTGAGCGAGGGGCCGATGCGCACGACTCGCCCGGTGAAAGTACGTTCCGGGAAAGCTTCGACTGTCAGAGTCATGGTCTGCCCCGTTCGCACCGAAGCGGCCGCGTATTCGGGAATGTCGGCGCGCAATCGCAGCGGATTGATCTTTACCAGGGTGACAATCGGCGAGTTGATCATCAGATACGAACCTCGAGATGAACGTTTTTCTTTTACCGCGCCGCTGATGGGGGCGCGCACCACGGTGTCGCCCATCGCCTTCTTCGCCAGGTTCAAAGCAGCGCGTTGTTGTTCGACCACTGCCAGTTGCTGATTGACTGCATCAACCGCGGCTTGATACCGGGCACGCGCAAGGTTGTGAGTCGTAACCGCTTGATCGTAGAGCGCGCGGGAAATGTCGCCGTTTTCAACCAAACGGGTCTGACGATCCAGATTCATCTTCTCCCAATCAAGCTGCGCCTTTGCCACTCGCACATCGGCGTTTCGATCCGGGTCGAACTTCTCTCCGTCATTCATACCGAGCCGCGCAAGGGTCTGTTTTAGCGTGGCTTGAGCCTGCTCGACCTTGAGCTTCGCATCCCGCTGATCGATCCGCGCGATGATCTGTCCCCGCCCGACGTAAGTGCCGAAATCGACGTTGAGCTCGGCAAGTTCGCCCGGCGCCTGGGCGGAAACGACCACCTCTTCGTCGGCGACGAGCGAACCGACAACTTCGACGCCGCGTTGCAATCCGCGCGTGATCGCGGCGGCGGTGGTGACATCAACGGGCGGCGTCGGAGTTGACGCAGCCTTCGCTTCCGCCGTCGCTTCGGAGGATCGTTGACTGCGCCCGCAACCGGAAGCGAGAAGGACTCCCGCCATAACCGTGATGATCAGCAGAGTTGTGAGTTTGATGTTGCCGCCGCGTTGAGCCGGTGGCGAGTTTCTCTCTGACATTCGGGCTCTCATCTGAGATTACCTGTGTTTGTTTCGAACCTTTAAGTCACGAACCCCTTTGAGGAACAGCTCTACGAAGCGATCGGCGATGTGCCGATTAGAGAGTCTTACGTCGTCGTCTCTGAAAATGATGCGAGCTTGAACCTGATGCAGCACCATGCCCACGAATGCGCGAGCGGCGACGGCCGGGTCGATCGAGCGGAAGGCGCCGTCCGAGATGCGCTGCTTTATGTACTTGCGGATGTGGTTCTTGATGTCGCGGGCGGTCGAGTCGAAGAAGATGTTTGACAACTCGTGGCCTTCGAGCGCGCTGAACAGCAGGAGGCGCATGAACGTGCGGTCCTTGGAATGAAACTCGAGCATCTCGAAGGCCAGCGAGCCAAAGAACGCGCGGTCATCTTTGCGGCCGGCGGCCTCTACGAGCTGCGCCTTCATTCGTTCGGATCCCTGTTTGACTTTGAAGTCGAGGATCGCGGCGTAGAGTTTGTCCTTGCTGGCGAAGTGCCGAAAGATGATGGCTTCGCTGACGCCGGCGCCTTCGGCGATCTCTTTGGTGGTAGTGCCGCTGAATCCCTTTCGGGCAAACAACTCGGCGGCGACAACGACAATCTGCTGGCGCCTGTTCTTTGCCGACATTCTCGACGGCTGCGTCTTGTCGAGTATTACTGAGATCATTAGCCCTCCAATCAAGTAAGTAAGTGCTAACATACTTGCCTCGGCGGCCGGAGTCAACCTCCGGATTGAGTGCCTCGGATGACTGCGCGGCGCGATTCAGAAGTGATTGCGTTTCCCGCTAGCGAAAGATACACAGATTTAAGCGCGGCAGCTTGCTTGTGAAGACTCTTCTTGGATAGAATGCGGCTTCGCTCGAGCATTCCGTCCTAACAGCATACTGACGACATCAAGAAAGGAGCAGGTCGTGGGCTGTAGCCTTCTTGTCTATGCCGCCTCCCTCAGGCTGCAGCCCCGGCCTTCACGCAACATGAAGGCACAATCAATCTCTTGGATTCCAAAACCTCTAATCAGGAAGGACCGCGTCGTTCCAGCGTTGCGGGTAGCCGCAATTCTCGTGCTGGCTGGCCTCGGACTGCGGCTAATTCCTACTTCGTCGGCTGCAGGGACCATCAGTCTCACCACGATCGGTGTCGCCTACACGCAGAACTTCGATACCCTGGCGTCTGCTGGAACATCGAGCGTCGTCCCGACGGGCTGGGATTTTGTCGAAACAGGCACAAACGCCAACACAACCTATTCGGCTGGAACGGGCTCAACCAATGCGGGGGACACTTTCAGCTTTGGTGCCGCGGCCACCGCTGAGCGTGCGTTTGGCGGGCTACAAAGCGGGTCATTGATTCCAACTATCGGGGCATCCTTTACCAACAATACCGGGGAAACGATTACTGCACTTGTCGTTTCCTATACCGGCGAACAGTGGCGTGTTGGTACGCTCGGGCGACTTGATAGGTTGGACTTCCAGATCAGCACCGATGCCACCACCCTGGCAACTGGGACCTGGACTGACGCCAATACACTTGATTTTACGGCTCCGGTAACAACAGGAGCTATTGGGGCCCTGAATGGTAATGTTGCGCCCAATCGGACCGCTGTGAGTTCCACCATATCGGGATTGAGTATTTCGAATGGGGCTACATTCTTTATTCGGTGGACTGATTTCAATGCGACTGGTGGAGATGATGGCCTGGCGGTGGACGACTTCTCGCTTACCCCCACCATTGCCGATGCAGCGCCCGAGGTATCAAGCACGGTTCCAATCAACGGCGCTAACAACGTCGCCTTGAATGCTAACATCACGATCAACTTCAGCGAGGCTGTCAATGTGAGTGGCGCCTGGTTCACCATCGTCGGCAGCGTTAGTGGCCCTCATACTGCTACGGTGAGCGGGGGCCCGACGTCCTTCACCCTCGATCCGGACACTGATTTTGTGAATACCGAATCTGTCACCGTGACAATTGTGGCGACCCAGGTGACCGACCAGGATACAAATGACCCGCCGGACCAGATGGCGGCGAACTTTCAATTCAGCTTTACCACGCCGATAGTGGTGATTTGCGGCAACCCGACTACGTTTATTCACGACGTACAGGGTAACGGTCTAACCAGCCCTATTAATGGCGCAATGAATGTTGAAATCGAGGGTATTGTCGTCGGCGATTACCAGGGAACCGGGCAGTTTGGCGGCTTCTTTGTCCAGGAGGAAGACGCCGATGCTGATGCTGATCCAGCAACCTCGGAAGGGATATTTGTCTTCAACACCGGTTTCCCAGTTAACTCCGGGGATAAGGTACGTGTAAGGGGCAACGTCACCGAGTTCAACAGCCTCGGCGTTACCCTGACCGAACTGATAGGTGTCTCCGCAGTTTCGATCTGCAGTTCCGGCAACAGCGTCACGCCTACAAGTGTCACACTTCCCGTCGCAAGCATCAGTGATTTGGAACGCTACGAGGGGATGCTGATCAATATCGCTCAGGATTTGACGGTAACAGACAACTTCACACTTGGCCGTTTTGGCGAAGTGGGACTTTCCGTGGGTGGGCGGCTGTTGAACCCGACTAACATAGTAATGCCAGGGGCGCCGGCACTTGCTCAGCAGGACCTCAACGACCGCAGCCGTATTGTGCTGGATGACGCCAACAATAACCAGAACATAGACCCGACGCTTTATCCCGCGCCAGGGTTGAGTGCCTTGAATACTTTGCGGGTGGGTTACAAGACCAACGGACTGACCGGGGTGCTGGAGCAGCGGTTTGGGCTGTACCGCGTACAACCGGTTGGGCCGATCAGCTTTAGCGATGATAACCCACGAACGGCCGCGCCAGATTCTGTCGGGGGCACGTTGAAAGTCGCCAGCTTCAACGTGTTGAACTATTTCAACGGTAATGGTCTGGGCGGAGGATTTCCGACTTCGCGAGGCGCAAGCTCAGCCGTTGAATTCACGCGCCAGCGAGATAAGATCATCAGCGCGATCACGACTATCAACGCTGATATTGCGGGGTTGATTGAAATAGAAAATGACCCGACTCCCAACAGCGCCATTGAAGACCTCGTAGGTGGCCTGAATGCCGTCGCCGGCGCCGGCACCTACGGTTTCATCGACACAGGAGTGGTCGGAACCGATGAGATTCGCGTCGCGATAATCTATAAACCCGCGACCGTTGCGCCTGTTGGTGCATTTTCAATTCTCAATTCAACGGTGGACCCGCTATTCATCGATACCTTGAATCGGCCAGCGCTGGCTCAGACGTTTAGTCAGACTTTGACAGACGCGAAATTTACACTCGTGGTCAATCACTTGAAGTCAAAGGGCTCTGACTGCAATGACGTAGGTGATCCTGATACAGGTGACGGCCAGGGCAACTGTAACGTGACCCGCACCAATGCCGCCACGGCGCTGGTCAACTGGCTCGCAACTGACCCAACGGGCAGCGGAGACCCGGACTTTCTGATCATCGGCGACCTCAACGCCTACGCTAAGGAAGACCCGATCACGGTGTTTACGGATGCGGGCTATACTGAGTTGATACAGACCTTCGTGGGCGCCGATGCCTACTCCTTCCAATTCGACGGACAGTCAGGCTATCTTGATCACGCGCTAGCCAGCCCAAGCCTGTCTTTGCAAGTAACGGGCGCTAACGAGTGGCATATCAATGCCGATGAGCCCGTCGTCCTCGACTACAACGTGGATTTTAAGACCCTCAATCAGCAGAGCACTTTCTATGACTCGGGTCCTTATCGCGCGTCTGATCACGACCCGCTTGTAGTGGGGCTGGCTCTGCCTCATGACTTCAGCGGCTTCTTCCAGCCGGTTGATAACCTTCCCGTGCTGAACCAGGTGAAGGCTGGAGCCAGCGTTCCGGTGAAGTTCAGCCTGGGTGGTGACAAGGGGTTGGATATCTTCGCGGCCGGCTATCCTAAGTCTGAAGTAATCGATTGTGACTCGACAGCTGAAGTTCAAGGCATCGAGGAGACCGTAACGGCAGGATCAAGCGGCTTATCCTTCGATCCGGCCACTAACGTGTACACCTATATCTGGAAGACAGAGAAGTCCTGGGCGAACACCTGCCGTCAACTGGTTGTGAAGTTGAACGACACTACGATTCATCGAGCGAACTTCAGCTTCAAATAAGAGGGTATCGCTCAAATAAAGAGCCCGCTCACGTTCAATTGTGAGCGGGCTCTTTTCGTCCGGTGCGCGCTATCTGGAATACCCAAGATCTCGAGCAATCAAGCCATCCTGAACAAGGCCCCATTCACAACTACACCGGGCAAGCGACCCGGTTGCCAGTAAGTTTGACACTCCTCCCTCCATCGTCTAGCATCACCAACCAAATAACACGAAGACAATGAGAAGAGGCGAATCCTCACCGTAGGCGCGCGATTGCGCTGAGCCTTGAGGAGACTTGATGAGCGCACTACCGATCATGATTGGCGTGCTGTGTGTGCTGGCGATAGCCTATCGCTATTACAGCGCGTTTATCGCCGCCCGGGTCCTGGCATTGGACGACGCGCGCCAGACCCCCGCGCACACCTTCTACGACGGACAGAATTACTACCCTACAAACAAGTGGGTGTTGTTCGGGCATCATTTTGCCGCAATCTCCGGGGCCGGCCCGCTTGTAGGGCCGGTGCTTGCCGCGCAGTTTGGATTCCTGCCGGGACTCTTATGGCTGGTGATAGGCGTGACGATTGGCGGCGCCGTGCACGACTTTGTGATTCTGGCGTCGTCGGTGAGAAGAGGAGGCAAATCGGTCGCCGAGATTGCGAGGAACGAGATTAGCCCGCTGTCCGGTCTCGTCACGGGAATCGCCATCCTGTTTATCGTAATCATCGCGCTGGCGGGCCTCGGACTCGTAGTCGTAAAAGCGCTCGGCGAAAGCCCGTGGGGCACGTTCACTGTTGGATTCACCATTCCGCTGGCGCTTTTCATGGGCTTGTACATGTATCGCTTTCGCAAAGGCAAGATTGCGGAAGCGACCACCCTCGGCGTGATTGGTCTGTTCATCGCGGTCATTCTGGGCGGCAGGATCGCCGAATCGTCGCTCGCTTCGAGCTTCACCTTCTCCGAATCCACAATCACCTACATGATGGCCGGGTATGGTTTTATCGCATCGGTGTTGCCGGTTTGGATGCTGCTTTGCCCGCGAGACTATCTCAGTTCGTTCATGAAGGTTGGCACCGTAGCCTTTCTGATCATAGGCGTGATTATCGTCGCGCCGCGGCTCAACATGCCCGCGATGACGCCTTTTGTCGCGGGCGGCGGACCGATCATTCCAGGCAAGCTCTTTCCGTTTGTCTTTATCACGATCGCTTGCGGCGCGATATCCGGCTTTCATTCGCTGATCAGTTCGGGCACGACGCCAAAGATGATCAACCGGGAATCGGACGCGCGAATGATCGGCTACGGCAGCATGTTGATGGAAGGGTTGGTCGGCGTCGTCGCTCTGGTGGCCGCGACGTCGTTGTTGCCGGGCGACTACTTCTCGATCAACGTGGATCGCGCGCGAATCGACTACGTTCAGTTTGTCGAGACACACAGCGCCGAAGGCTTCGATTTGAGGGAACAGAAGCTCGAAGAGCTGACCCAGCAAACCGGCGAGAAGAACTTGAGGGGCCGAACCGGCGGGGCGGTCACACTTGCGGTGGGAATCGCGCAGATCTTCAATTCGATTCCAGGGATGGGCGGGCTGATGAAGTACTGGTATCACTTCGCGATCATGTTTGAAGCTCTGTTCATCCTCACAACGATAGACACCGGCACTCGCGTCGCCAGATTCATGCTGGGAGAGTTTCTCGGCAGGTTTCACAAACCACTCGAACGGCCCGACTGGATGCCGGGCGCGGTCATCACGTCCGCGCTGATAGTCGCGGGCTGGACGTATTTCATTCGCACCGGATCCATCTCCACGATCTGGCCGATGTTTGGCATTGCGAACCAGCTCCTTGCGGCGATAGCTCTTTGCGTTGGTACGTCGGTCATAATCAACTCGGGCAAAGCGAAGTATGCGTGGGTGACGATCACACCCCTGGCGTTTGTCGCTACCACCACTCTGACTGCCGGGTGGCGCTCCATCTTCGATAACTTCTTAAGGGAAGCTTCGAAGCCCGAGACCGCATTTCGCGGCTATTTGAACACCGCTCTCACTGCGATAATGATGACCTGCGTCTTGATCGTGCTGATCGATTCCATTCTTCGCTGGCGGCGCACAACGCGAGGGCCGCTCAAGCTTTCCGAGAAGGCCGTCGAGACCGGCGACTGACCGCGCGGCTGACCTTTAAGGTTGCCGTCGACTGTGTCCGCTCGTCCAGCACGAAGGTCAAGTCGAACCCCTCCGAACTTATTGTAGAAAGCGCGGCTTCGAGCATGGCGTGTTGCAAAGCGATCGCCTGCCTGGGAACAACGCGATCGCGTTTTGAGTTGCGCGCGAGACACACATCTAACGGAATGTTGAAGACAACAAGCGCAGCGTGGAAGTTGAAGGCCCGGGCAAGCTTCAAGAACTGCTTGCGGTCCTGTCGCTTCACGCTGGTGGCGTCGGCGACAGTCAATCGACCGAGCGCGAGCCGCTGCCGGATGATAAAGTTCATCAACTGAAACGCCTGAGGCGTCGCCTTTTGGTTGGACCGATCATCCGAGACAATCCCGCGGCACCAGTCGGAGGAAACGATCTGAGTCGGAGCGAAGCGCCGCGCGGCCCACGTTGACTTGCCGCAGCCGGCAGGACCGCAGAGGACGATCAGTGTATTTCGAGGGATGGCGATCTGGTTCAAATGCGAAGCTAGCAAGCCTGATAGCCGGCGGAATCACGGCGCACGCGGCCCTCTTCCACGAGCTTCTCCAGGTGCGCGATAGTCGAGCGCTCGGCCAACCCGTACATCGAAGGATGCACGTCGGTGTAGGCAGTTTCGACGATCTCATGAGGCAACGCCGCGCCCGCTTCGACCGCCGCCAGGATCTTGTTCTCGCGCATCGTGCGGTGCGCGACGTACTCTTCGAGCTTTCCGCGAGCCGAACCGATCGCCGGACCGTGCGCTGGAAAGAGCGACGAGAGCTTCGGCAGCGAAAGCAACTGCGCGAGCGAATCGAAGTACTGGCGCATGTTTCCCTCGGGCGGGTCGATCACTACGGTTCCGATCCCGACTACAAGATCGCCGGTCAGGATCGCTCCGGTGTTCTCTTCGTAGAAGCAGAGGTGGCCCCGTGTGTGACCTGGCGTGAGAAGCGCGCGCAACCGCCAGCCAGGGTTGCCTTCAAGCTCGATCAACTCGTTGTCCTCGACCAGCCTGTTCACCTCGACCGAGTGCTGAACTCGCCGAGCTGTCAATTTGTGAGCGGCTACGGGCACACCGAGCCGTTTGCTCAAGTGCGCGGCTCCGCCGGTGTGGTCCGGGTGATGATGAGTCAAAAAAATCTCTCTAACCCGCCGGCCCTCGGCTATCAACTCGTCGATAAACTCGTCGAGGGCTTGCTGCTCGTCCTCATAAGGCGATGCGGGATCGATGACGATCAACTCTTCGCCGCCGACAATGTAGCAGTTTGTGTGAGTGGCTGGCGGAAGGGTCGGCGTCTTGACCGGGAACAAGAATATGCCTGGACGAAACTCTATGCGCCGCACTGAACCGCGACGAGCTTCGGGAGCCGCGATCAGAGCCGAAGCCATTTGATCCACGCGATGGGTGTTCGCGGCAAGCGTCCTGATGATGTGCAGCGTGGGCGGCGCCATTATGATTTCTCCGCTGAGCCATAGAGCAACTGCCTCGGCCGGTCGAATCCACTCACCTGATTCAAGCTCGCCGGTTTCAACCGTCGGTTCCTGGCCTTCCGGCAGCCACGCGAGAAAAAACCACGTGTCGAAGCGTCGCGGCGCAAACGGCGGTGTGACCCACCGCCCGGCTTCAATAAGGGCTGCGCCATCGACTTCCAAGTCGTCCTCTTCGAGAAGCTGTTTGAAGCTCTTCTCGTTTGCTTCAAGTGCATATCGTTTCTCGGTGAGTCTCTCCGTTGTGACTCGTTCCACTCCGCTGGCGAGCAGCACACCAGCCTCTTCGAAGAACTCACGCGCAGCGCAAGCTCTCATCAAAGTGCCCTCGCCCTCGCTCTGAGCGATTGGAACGCTTGTGTCTTCTTTGTCGAGTTGGCCGCCCGGGAAAGCGTGGAACCCGCCCATGAAAGCGAGCGTTGCGCTCCGCTTGACCCAGAACATTTGAGGGTCGGCGGGGTTCTTCAGTAGGATTACTGCCGCCGCGTCTTTAGGTGTTACCGCCATAGCGCTTGAATATAGCACGGCGGGAGGTTAGGCCGCAGGCCGTGCCGTGTACGGGGAGTAAAAGCCTGTACTCCATGCTCTTACCGCGAGAAGATCGCGATTAGTCGCAAGTCAGATTGCGGAACCGGGTGAGCTTCAATCGCGAACCGCGACTCGAGAGATTCTTCGATCGCCTTTAGGAGATCCGCCCCGCAGTAGAGCATCAACCGCTGATGGCCGGCCAGATGTTTGACGACGCCGGGCAGGATCGTTTCGGCTCGATCGGGCGCGCGACTCGTCAGCAGCTCGAAGCCCGACCAGTCGTATGACTCAAGCCGCTCCGTGACTACTTTGAAATTCTCCAGACCCAGCTCGTCTTTCACTTCCTTGAGAAAAAACGACTTCTTCTGGTTAGCCTCAAGCGCAACGACGTGGACGTCTGGTCTGGCAACAGCGAGCGGCACAGCAGGGAAGCCCGCGCCGCTGCCAATGTCGAGCAGGGAAGCCGCGTTCCCAATAAAGCGCGCGCCAAACAACGACTCCGCGTAATGAAACTGCGCCGCCTCTTCAGGTTCAATGATCCGAGTCAGGTTGATTCGACGGTTCCAGTGACACATCATCGAGTAGTGCTTCACCAACTGCGCGACCTGATGCTCGGTCAGAGCTTCAAGGCCAAATCCGGCACCAGCCGCCTGGAATGCGGACCGGAACCTGTCATCTAGATCGAGATCCATTCTCGCTCCCCGAGTTGTTCGCTTCACCAGTTTCTCATTAGAATACCCGGGCGATCGAAAAAGCCAGTCGCGGGGGCTAAGGTATCCGGCAAATGTCAATCCAAGCAATCTCATTCGACTTCTGGAACACGCTGTTTCGAGAGCAGCCTGGCGCGTTCGTGAGGCATCAGGACCGCCGGCGAAGCCTGCTGGCGGAGGCGGTAGGTGCCTACCGTAAAGTCAGCCATTCCGAGTTGGACGAGGCGTGTCTGCTTGAAAGAACGTCACACGAGAGAATCTGGCAGGAACAGCATCGCACGCCGGCAGCAGCCCATCGTGTAAACAGCATTCTGTCGCATCTCGACGTTTTTTTACCCGACACCAAGTCCGCCGAGCTTGTTGCGAGCTTTGAAGAAATCATCCTCGATCATCCTCCGGTGTTGGTCGAAGGCGCGCGCGAAGTTCTCGGCGGCCTTTCCGGGCGCTACCGTCTCGGCATAATCTCCGACGTCGGCTTCTCGCCAGGGCGGGTGCTAAAGCTGTTGCTGGCGCATCACGGTTTGATCGAGTTTTTCGATTCGCTGGTCTTCTCCGACGAAGCGGGACGCGCAAAGCCACACAACGAGGTATTTGAAAGGACCGCTCGGGCGTTTGGTGCGAAGCCGGAGACCATCGTGCACGTCGGCGATCTGGAACGGACCGATATCATCGGGGCGAAACATGCCGGCTACCGGGCGATACGATTTACTGGTGTGACCCCGATGCGCGAGGACGAAACGACGCTCGCTGATTTTGTAACGACTGAATTGAAAGAAGTCCCGCGACTCGTTGGATTGCTTGGTAGTCCGTAGTCCGTAGCTCGTGGTTTGTAATATAAGACGACTTGCGAAGTTTCAATTGCGAGCAAGTCGGGACTACGAGCTATGAACTACGGACTACGGGCCACGGACTACTGACTACGGACTAACGAGTGAAACTACTAAGCTTGCAAGAAGCCGAGAGATCCTCTGACATCGACATCAAGCTGACCGCGGTGCGGTCGTCGCGCTATCGAGTGTTTGGTTCTTCGGAGCGAATAACAGTAGCCGAGCTTGCGATAGTCGATTTGCGCGACGGCGTTGAACCCGAGGACTTCGCGACTCGGTTCCAGGTCCTCGATCGGCATCCGATGGCGAAAATCTTCCTTGTCCGCAAGCAAAGATAGTCAGTAGTCGGTAGTCCGTGGTCAGTAGTCCGTCAGTAGTTTCGCGTCACTCTTAATAAACAAAAATTGCAAGCATCTTCAAACTAGCCGCCACGAGCTGCGGACTACGGTACTACTGACTGCGGACCACCGACACTATTCCCACTCAATTGTTGATGGCGGCTTTGAACTCACGTCATAGACCACGCGATTAATGCCTCGCACCTCACTCACAATCCGAGACGAAATCCGCTGAAGCACATCGTAGGGCAACCGCGCCCAATCGGCTGTCATTCCATCGAGCGACTCGACTGCGCGGATGGCGAGCGCATTGTCGTACGTGCGGCTGTCACCCATCACTCCGACCGTTGAGACTGGTAACAACACAGCGAACGATTGCCATATCTTGTCGTAAAGATCGGCGCGTCGAATCTCTTCGGTGACAATCGCGTCCGCAGCTTGAAGCAATGCTACTCGATCGGCAGTCACTTCTCCGAGTATGCGGACCGCAAGCCCCGGACCGGGGAACGGCTGGCGGCCGATAATCTCGTCGGGCAAGCCAAGCTCGCGGCCGACGCGCCGGACTTCGTCTTTGAACAACTCGCGCAGCGGCTCGATCAACTTCAAATGCATCTTCTCAGGCAAGCCGCCCACATTGTGATGCGACTTGATCACCGCCGAGGGCCCCCTGACCGAAACCGACTCGATCACGTCGGGATAGAGTGTGCCCTGAACCAGAAAGTCCACTGCGCCCAACTTGCGAGCCTCTTCCTGAAATATCTCGACGAACTCGTTTCCGATGATCTTGCGCTTGCGCTCGGGATCGCTGACCCCGGAAAGCTGCGTCAGGAATCGCGCGCCCGCCGCAACTCCAACAACGTTCAAGTCCATTTCGCGATAGGCTTCGAGCACTTCTCCAAACTCATTCTTGCGAAGCAGTCCGGTGTCGACGAAGATACAGGTCTGCCTCTCACCGATGGCCCTTGCTACAAGCGCCGCGGCGACCGAGGAATCTACTCCGCCCGATAGACCGCAAACCGCGCGTCCCTTGCCGACTTTGTTGCGAATCGCCTCGACGGTGGTTTCGATAAACGAAGCCATCGTCCAGTCGCAGCGCAACTGGCAGATGTTCACAAGAAAGTTTTTCAGGATCGCTTTGCCCTGCGGGGTGTGCGCGACTTCGGGATGAAACTGCACACCGTAGAGCTGCCGCGCCGGGTCTTCGACGGCGCCTATTGCAGCATCGGTCGAAGCAGTGACCTGAAAGCCTTCGGGCGGGCGGCTCACGTAGTCGCCGTGACTCATCCACACTTTCAGCGGGGAAGGAATCCCGGCGAGCAACTGACTCACAGCCGTCACGCCAATTTCCGCTTGTCCGTATTCGCGCCGGTCTGACGGTTTTACTTCGCCGCCGAGGAAGTGAGCCATCAACTGCACGCCGTAGCATATCCCGAGAACCGGCACGCCCATCTCGATCACGGCGCGATCGGGATGCGGCGCGCCTTCTTCGTAGACGGACGAGGGCCCGCCGGAGAGGATGATCGCTCGCGGGTTCTTCTTGCGAATCGCTTCGGCGGGAGTGTTGAACGGAATAATTTCGGAGTAAACACCAAGTTCGCGTACTCGCCGCGCGATGAGTTGTGTGTACTGTCCGCCGAAGTCGAGGATGAGAACGGTTTCGTGATCAGAGCTCATAATGTTGAGCGAGGATTATAGGGAGGCGCTCGCGCGGGTGTAAAGCGCGGGCACTCGACGGCTCAACCCGGCGTCTGCTCAGTTGGAGCTTCCGCCTGCGCGATGCGATCCGATAGGGCTGAACAGTTGTGTCGCAGGGCGCCGGACGCTCCGGCGCGGCCCTCGCTAAGAAGAAAGGCGAGGAGGGCCGAACTGCGTGGCCCTCCTCGATCCAACTATCGGCCTCCGTGGACTGCAATCTCACCGCAAGCCACGACCGCCTCGGGTCCAAACCCATCGTTGATCGTGGTGTCGCGAATCGAGATGGTGTCGATTATGCTCAGGGGTGCGACCTGGTTCGCCGGGACGAGCTGAAGAAGGATGCCGTTCCCCAGCGCGCCGACTGCCCAGATGCCCACAAACATACCGTCGATCTCCTCAACAGGCTCACATACGGTCGGCCCCCCGGGAACCGAGGGAAGATCGTACACGAGCGAGACGTAGCGGCCGACCGACGGCTCCAGCCCGGTAGCCGTGCCCGTAACCAGCAGGCCGCCCGGAACGCTCGTAAATTCGATTCGCCCCTTGACCCCGGACTGATTGACCGGGTGTTGTTTGGCTCGCGCCGTTACAGTCGGCGTGTGATCAGCGTAGACGGACACTGCGACAACTGCGGTAGCCGCAACAGCGATGACGAACTTCCGCACACGCTTTGCAAGTTTGCTCATACTTCCTCCTTTCAGCGAAGCCGCGAACCTGATGCCCCGCGACAGCGGCCCGCGTTCACGGCGATTTGTAAATCGGCAGGCGTAGTCGAGCGCATCCCTCGTCAAAGTGCCGGACAGGAACAGGGCAGTTGTGTTCGCACGTTGTCGGGGTTGATGACCCCTTCCGAGGCCTTCGAATCGCTGAGAGTGTCGATTTCTCCCGCACCGATCCCGGAGGGGTTCCGCAGGTTTTGACCCGCGGATGCTGCTGATGCCTAGGTAAGGCCGGCCGAATGATATCGCCATAAGCAAACCGCTGCAAGCCGATTCCAAGTCGTGTAATAGAAATTGAGCCAACTCACGGCACAGCTACACCGGGGGCCACTCAACGACGCAAGAATTGGTCGTGGGGTTAGTTTTGATGTTCAGAGTTCAACCTTAGCTTGCGTCCCGCAGCTGAACAGTCCAAACCTTGAACCTCTAACCGCTCCCCGGGAGGTAGTGATGTCCTGAATGTGTTGCTAGGTGAATTGACCACCGATTGGGCGGGTCAAACGGATTCTCACCGATCAGATCCGCGGAAAATCCGTCTAATCCGCCCAATCCGTGGTCCATCGAACCAGTTCCGAACTCCCACCAGCAACCATTTAGGACGCGACTCCAGAGGGTTGAAGGGCGCGCCATCTTGAGTTACTACTAACAAGTGCCAAGGTAGCAAAGCGCGATGTTGGGTGCTCTGCTTCAATGATTGGAAGGGGGCAAGATGAGAAGAACGATTTTGGCAGCGGGGATCATGCTGGTACTGGGCTTCTCAGGCTTGGGACAAGGAAAGATGAATCGACCCTACTCGATAGCTCTGAATCATTTCTATATCGTTCTGGACTCCGATACCTACAAAGCCATCGAACAGAGTCCATTCTTGCGGCGGGAATTTGCCGTGACCGAGCAACGAACCACCACCCGCACCGATATTTCGTACCGGTGTGTACTTCTACGGGACCAACACGTACTTCGAGTTCTTTGACGTTGCCAATCAGTCAATGGGACGACTGGGCGATGGCGGTATCGCCTTCGGTGTCGATCAGCCCGGTGGACTGGATGCGATCAAGAGAGAACTGGGCGATCAGTTCTCAATCGCTCAGGCGCCAATCACCAGACAGTTTGACCAGAAGCAAGTTCCCTGGTTCTACACGGCTGGGTTTGCCAACTTCCCGCTGGATTCCGGTCTAAGAATCTGGGCGATGGAATATCATCCCCGCTTTTTAGCTGAATGGAATCCTCCATCAGGCGGCAAGAGCGAGGGAGTGAGTCGAAAGCAAATATTGCAGCGATATGTAGCCGTGCTGAAAGAGAAGGCCGCAAGACCATATCTCCAGGACGTGGTTGCACTCACGATTGCCCTGAATGAGGCAACGAAGAAAAGATTCGCTGAACTGGCGAAGGTGTTAGGTTACGGCGCGCAGGTTGAAGGTACGACCATGATCCTGGAAGGTCCCGATATCGAGCTGCGCCTGATCCCTCAAACAGACAAGCTGCCTGGCATCCGGGAAATCACGATGCGTGTAGAGCGGAAGCCGGAGCAGGCTGAGTTTCGTTTCGGAGCAAGATCGATTTTGAAGTTTCACGGAAACGGACTTGCAACCTGGTCGTTTTGATTTTGAGAACGAGGCGAATGAACTCATGGCAAGAGGCTGGGAAAGCAAAGCTGTCGAAGACCAGATTGCGGCGGCCGAGGCCAGGAAGGAGCTTCGCGAAAGGGAAGCACTATCAGATTCGGAGATAGAACGCCGGAGACGCAAGGAAGGGCTTCTGGTAGAGCGCGCGAGACTCGAAAGAGAGAGGCTACAGGCGCACAAGAGGAGATACCTGGAACTCCTTGACCGTACTGTGAAACACATAGAGATGGAACTTGCCAAGTTGGAAGAGCCTGATTCGGATTGAGAGTTGATCCCGGACAGCACCGGCCCATTTCTCGCTCCCTCGCAAAAAAGCGGGGGAGGAAGCGGATCGCCGTCGTGGTAGACCGGGTTGAAGAATCCCCCAACTGCGTTGTGCGTATTTCTTAAGAATCGAGTTTTCACACACACTCTGCGTTGGTGGGAACGAAGCGCCCGATAGCGGCCGCGCTGCGCATGATTTGAACTTCACCTAACGCGGATTGCGCGCCGGGGTGCCGGCCTCAGCGGCAGGCTTTGGCATCAGGTATTTGTCGTACCACGCCAGGTATCGCTCCAGGCGGTCGCGCTGGTAGGTCGGTTTGGTTATCTCGTGGAACTCTCCGGGGTAGATCACAAGCTGCGTGTCGCGGCTCAGGCTTCGCAAGGCCTGGTACATTTGCTCTGAGTTGAGCAACGGCACATTGAAGTCCTTATCTCCACAAAGAAACAACACCGGCGTCACGATCCGGTCCGCGTGAAGGAACGGAAACGAGACCTTCATCCAGCCGGCGAGATTCTTCCACGGCGTTCCAAGCTCGGCTTCGTACTCACGTATATATTGATCTGTCCCGTAGCCCGCAATGATGTTCGAGATGCTCGATCCGCTGCACGCAGCCTTGAAGCGCGTGTCTTGCGCGATCACGTAGTTGGTCAGCATCCCGCCGTAGCTCCATCCCCCAACCCCGAGCTTCGCTGGATCGGCGACTCCTTGTGCAACCGCATAGTCAACCGCCGCCAGAACATCTTGCGCGTCCTTGTTTCCCCAGTCGGCCCAGATCGCCTTCGAAAACGCTTCGCCCCGGCCGGAGCTGCCGCGCGGGTTCGCGCCGACAACCACGTAACCGCGAGCCGCCAGCATCTGCCACTCGAAAAAGAACGAGTTGTCGAATTGCGAGACGGGCCCCCCGTGGATGCGCAGGATCGTCGGATAACGTTTGTCTGATTGATAGTCGGGCGGCTTGACTACAAACCCGTTGATCGCGGCGCCGTCCTTGCTCTTGAAGCTTATCTCTTCGACTGCGCCGAACTTCATTTTCGCAAACAGCTCATCGTTGTGGTGGGTAAGCCGTCGCAACTCGCGCCCATCGAGCGCGAACACTTCGTCTGGTTCGTTCGGAGTACTCGATAGAAGAGCAAGTTTGCCGGTCTTGCTTACATCGAAAGCGCCCACCACTCGTCGCCCGTCGGCTACTCGTTGAACCGGCCCGCCCGCCGCGGAAACTCGAGCGAGGTGTTCGTTGCGATTGTCTTCAAGCACGAAGTAGATCGAGGCCCCGTCCGCCGACCAGTGCGGCCGGGTCATGTTTCGATCGAGCGAGGACGCTACAAGCCGAGCCTGACCGCCCGCTACAGAAATAACGGCAAGCTGATGGACTGCGTAGTAGATCAGGTCAGATGCTCCGCCTTGAATGTAGGCGATGCTCTTGCCGTCAGGGCTCCAGGCGGGACGGCTGTACCACTCAGGATCAGCATCGGCTCCTTTGTAGGTTGTAAGCTGGCGCGCCGCAGCGCCCACTTTTGGTTCGATCACGTATATATCGAAGTTGTCGGTTCGGTCAGGGTCGGGTCCGCGCTTGCTGACGAAGGCGATCGTCGAGCCGTCCGGCGACCACGAAGGTTGAGACTCGTTGTAGTTGCCAGGCGTTAGGGCTTCGGCTTTCCGCGACGCGAGATCGAGCAGAAAGATGTGCTGGCGTCGATTGTCGAGGTAGCCGGTCTCATCCTCCTTGAACTGGAAGCGATCGATCACGATGGGCTTTGGGGTCTTCTTGTCTTTTTCTTTGCCCTTCTCTTTGTCTTTCTCCTTGTCGACGGCTTCGGGGTCCGGGTCCTTAACGACGAGCGCGAGCCGCCTGCTGTCTGGCGACCAGACGAGGTCAGAGACACCGCCTTTAAGTTCGGTCATGCGCTCGGCCTCGCCGCCTGCCCGGTTCATCAGCCAGACCTGATCGATTTCTTCGTCGCTCCCCCGGCCGGACAGAAAAGCGAGGTACTGGCCGTCGGGACTCCAGCGCGGCGAGCTCTCGCTGTCTTTGCTCGACGTGAGCTGCAAGGTGCGCGCGCCGTCCCAACTGGTCATCCAGACGTGCGAGTTTCGCTTGTCTTCCTTCATGTCGAGCGTGCGAACCGTGTAAGCAACCCAGTTGCCTTCGGGCGAGACTTGGGGGTCCAACACCGTACGGATCGCAGCGAGGTCGTCAAGACTGAGGACCCGTTTCTCCGTGCTTTGCGAAAACGAGTGGGGAGCAGTGAAGCCAGTAAGCAGCAAGCAGACGATCACGAAGCAGGGCAGCCTTTTCATTATTCCCTCACGATAAGGAGATGAACGCGGATTCTATCACGCAGCGCTTTTGTGGCAACAGCAGGGGACCCCGGCGCTTAATGGTGGAATAGCGTGCTGAGGTGGGCTTCGTGCTGCTTTGTGCCCTGGTGGCTTAGTGGCGAGCTCTTCTCGACACGCAATTCCACAACGACCGCCCGACAAGAGCAAGCCTCAAGTTCTCTAACCGCAGAGCCGCGGAGCCGCCGAGCTTGCCCAGAGATGAAACTAGGACGACTTCGTCAGCCGGCGGAGCTTACGTTTGAAGTCTCGCGGGTCCAGCCGGTGCTTGAAGACCTTGGTTCCGTTGATGAAGACGACAGGAATGTCGTCGCCGTATCGCTCGCGCAGATCCGGGTCGAGGTCGATGTTGACCTCCTCGATCGTGAACTCGTCATCGCAGCCGGCGGCGCGAATCGAGGACCTGGCGTCGTCACAGAGTTGACACCCCGGCCGCGTGTAGATGGTGACGGTGGCGAGTGTTTTCATCGCGAATCATCTTAGGTGAAACATCATTTAATGATCAGGCGGACTCCAACTTCCACTCCCGGCTCGGCTCTCTCGCTCAAACCTGATGCTTTTGGGCGCGTTGCTTGACAAAGCTTTCAGCCGCGTGGTAAATACGGGGCACTTCATATTAACGCAGCAAACAAGCAGGCTCAGTCACAGCAGGTTTCGGTTGAAATGGGCAACGTGCAGCTAAGCTTATACAGTATAAGTCGACGAGGCGCGACGCGCGCCTCCGGTCATGGACTTTGTAATAATCGTCTTCCTTTTGACAGACGCGATTGTGGAGACCTCCGGCATGGACATCGATCAGGATTCAAACCAGAAGGTTGAGAGCGAGGAGAAGCCGAAAGAGGCTCCGACGGTGGAGCCAAAGCCGAAGTCACCATCCGTTCAGAAGGCATCAGTTTCCGCAGACAAACCAGCAGTGTCCGCCAAAGCCGCTGTGGGCAGCTCGGCCGGGGCTAAGACCAAAACGGTCGAAAGCAAACCGCCTGATCCTGTCAACACGATGCGCCGCCGTCTTATCTGGACGGCCGTCGGTGGATTCCTCGCAACCAACTTCCTGATGTTTGTTCGTTTCTTCCTTCCGCGGACGATCTTCGAACCCAGCCCGGTATTTAGAGTCGGCTACCCGACCGATTTTGGCTTCGGCGTGGACACCAAGTTCCAGCAGCAATACCGGATCTGGGTCGTGCGCAACGCCGAACGATTGTTTGTGATCTACGCGGTTTGCACTCACCTTGGGTGCACGCCGGACTGGAAAGCAGGCGAAAACAAGTTCAAGTGTCCCTGCCACGGGAGCGGCTACGACAGCGAGGGGATCAACTTCGAAGGTCCGGCGCCGCGGCCGATGGACCGCGCGAGGGTCGAGCTTGATCCGACCGGTCAGATAGTCGTGGACACCAGCCGGCTGTACAGGTGGCCGAAGGGTGAAACGAGCCACTTCGACGATCCCGGAGCGTTTCTGTCCGTTTAAGCGCGGTCGCAACCAGTTTCAGTCTGTTTTCTGTGACAACCTGAATTCGGAGCTTCGATGGAACCTGATAAGCCTGATACTCCTAAAGTGACAAGCGGCGCGAGCGTGGCGGTCACCGACGAGGCGCCGCCCAGCTTCAAAGAGAACGTGCGTGAAGAGCTCGAACTGCTCAAGGGCAAGGTCCAGAAGGACGCGGTTCTCGACGAGGTCGAGGCCCTCAAGGACCCGACACGCACCCAAATCTACAAGTCGATGTTTCGCGTCAAGCACGAGCCGACGCCGCGCGCGCGTTCGCTGGGGGTGCTAACCAACGTCTTCCTGCACCTCCACCCGGCGAAGATCAACCGCGACGCGGTGCGCTTCAGCTACACGTGGGGGATGGGCGGCATCACCTTCTACCTGTTCATAGTCCTGACGTTCACCGGCATCCTGTTGATGTTCTACTACCATCCGTCGAAGGGGCAGGCGTTTCAGGACATTATCTATCTGGAGAACGATGTTCCATTCGGCAAGCTTCTGCGCAACATGCACCGGTGGGGCGCGCACTTGATGGTCATCACGACCTGGCTGCACATGCTGCGAGTGGTGATGACCGGTTCATACAAGACGCCGCGCGAGTTCAATTGGTCGATTGGCGTCGTGCTCCTGGTGCTGACGCTGCTGTTGAGCTTCACCGGATATCTGCTGCCTGACGATCAGCTTGGGTTCTGGGCGGTGACGGTCGGGACGAACATGGCGCGCGCGACACCCGGGCTCGGACATGAAGGACCGTTTGGTGCGCAGCTCGGAATGACGCCCTACAACGATGTGCGGTTCGGGCTGCTCGGCGGCTCTATCGTTGACGCGAACGCGCTGTTGCGGAGCTACATCTGGCACTGCATAGCTATTCCTGTAATTGTGAGCGTGCTGCTGGCGGTGCACTTCTGGCGAGTGCGAAAAGATGGCGGCATATCTGGCCCAGCGCCGGTGCAGCTCGAGTCAGAGATGCGAGCGCCCGGTGCGAGAGCAGTGAAGCAGCAGGTGAAATAACGGGTTTCTGGTTTCTGGTTTCTGGTTT
>JBASRN010000133.1:0-10961 GCA_049273855.1 Blastocatellia bacterium | reverse complement strand
CCGGCGTTCGCAGATCTGGCGGCCGACGCCCAGGAGTTGCTTTCAACCGGGATGGTGACAAAGGGGAGGCATCTGCGCGACTTTGAAGACGCAGTGGCCGAGCATCTCGGGGTTCGGCACGCCGTCGCTGTGTCGAGTTGCACTACCGGATTGATGCTGACCCACAGATGCCTCGAACTGAGCGGCGACGTGGTGATCCCCAGCTTTACCTTTATGGCTACGGCAAGCGCGTTGGTATGGGCAGGACTAAGGCCGGTGTTTGCCGACGTGGATTTCCACACCGCGAACCTTGACCCGGCGGCTGCTGAGGAAGCGATCACTCCTGACACCTGTGCAATAGTTGCGGTTCATAATTTTGGCAACCCGGCTGATCTGGACGCTCTCCAGTCACTCGCCGATCGGAAAGGCCTGAAGCTGATCTGCGACGCGGCGCATGGCTTCGGCGCGCTATACAAAGGGAAGCGGCTTGGTCCGCAAGCTGATGCACACGTATTCAGCCTAAGTCCGACCAAACTCGTCATCGCCGGCGAAGGCGGAATCGTTGCTACAAACGACGACGAACTGGCCGGGCAAGTGCGAATGGGGCGGGAGTACGGGAACAGCGGAAACTACGACAGCGCTTTCCCCGGTATCAATGCTCGCCTGCCTGAGTTCAACGCGCTGATGGGGCTGCACAGCCTTCGCCAGGTCGATGCCGCCGCGCGCCGCCGCAACGAGGTAGCTTTAATCTATCGTAAGAAGTTGGGCGCACTGTCTGGCCTTGGTTTCCAGCATGTTCGGGAAGGCAATCGGAACTCGTACAAGGATTTCTCGATCACGATCGACCCAGCGGCCTTCGGCTTGAGCCGCGACCTGCTGGCTCGAGCGTTGGAAGCCGATAACGTCGACACTCGCAAATACTACGATCCTCCGGTTCACCGGCAGACTGCATACACTCGCTTTGCCTTGCCGGGCCAGGTGTTGGATAATACCGACTTGCTCGCGGCCCGCAGCCTGAGCTTGCCCTTGTGGTCGGATATGAGCGATGAGATTGCGTTGAGGATTTGCGAGGCCGTCCGCCGCATACACGAGTGTGCAGACGAGGTAGAAGCGGCCCTTGATCGATCTCCAACCGCCTTCGGCGTGTAGACATAGGCTGATTCAACGAGAAGCGATTAGATGACTAATCTCCGTTCTGCCCATCTGACAAAACAGGTGCTGGTACGAGTCGTAGCTGACATCCTGCTTATCAACGCCAGCGCATTCTCGGCCCTCGCGCTGAGATTCCTCTACCTCGTAGCCTTCGAGCCCCCACCGGTCGACATCACTTACAATGACCTCTTCTGGTCTCTCGTAAGCAATTACTTTCATGTCGCCTGGCTGCTGACAGCAATCTGTTTGCTTGTATTTGCTCTCAGCGGGTTCTACACCCGCGGCCGCGCTTATCAGGGCCGTTACAAAGCGCTGGTGGTCACGCAGGCGGTCAGTCTCTCATATCTGCTGTTCGGCTTTATCGCGTACTTCCTGGGTGGTGCTTTAGATATGCCGCGTGCGGCCCTGGTGCTGGCGTGGGCGGTTAGCACTGCCGCGCTCGTGCTCTCGCGAGTGTGGGCTCTGCTGTGGTCTAACGTCGTTCGGGCTGAGATCGGTCTTGAGAAGCCTGCCACCCAGGGGGTAACCCTGGTGCTGGTCATAGGCGGCGCCGGCTATATCGGGTCGGCTCTGTTGCCCAAGCTGCTTGCGCGTGGCTACCGCGTGCGTTTGCTCGACCTGTTGATCTACGGAACCGAGCCCATCGACGAGATCCTCAATCACCCCAACCTGGAAATCATGCACGCGGACTTCCGCCAGATCGACAAGGTTGTCGAAGCGATGCGCAACGTCGACGCAGTCGTCCACCTCGGGGCAATCGTGGGCGACCCGGCCTGCGCGCTTGATGAAGAGTTGACTATCGAAGTCAACCTGATGGCGACGCGGATGATCGGCGAAGTGGCAAAAGGCAGCAACGTGAGCCGGTTTATTTTTGCCAGCACCTGCTCGGTGTACGGGGCCAATTCGGCCACGCTCGACGAGCGCTCGACGCTAAACCCGGTTTCGATCTACGCTCGGAGCAAGATTGCCTCCGAGCGAGTGCTGACAAGCATGGCAGGCTCGGACTTTCGACCCACCGCGCTGCGATTTGGAACGATCTATGGTCTTTCGGGCCGCACTCGCTTTGACCTGGTCGTTAATCTGCTAGCCGCCAAAGCGATAGTCGAGCGCCGGGTCACTATCTTTGGGGGCGATCAGTGGCGGCCTTTTGTCCACGTGGATGATGCGGCTGAAGCCGTGCTGAGAACATTGGAAGCCCCGGTCTCGCTTGTCGGGAATCAAATCTTCAATGTTGGGTCAGATGAGCAGAACTACACCATCCAGCAAGTAGGCGAGATAATCGCTCGGCTGGTTCCCGGCGCCGAACTGGTGAACGAAGGATCAGACACGGACCCGCGCGACTACAGGGTGAGCTTCGCCAAGCTTTCAAAAACCCTTGGATTCGCGCCGCGATGGACCATCGAACAAGGAGTGATGCAGGTAATGGAGGCGATGGCAAGCGGGTCGGTGAACGACTACCGCGACTCCAAGCACAGCAACGTCAAATTCCTTGGAGATGAAGGCGCCTCAGTGCTGAGTCGCGGCCAGTCCAATTGGGCGCGCGAGCTTATCAACGAATCTTCTTCGGATGCGGTCGGCGGCGTTGCGAAGTAGAGGGCGCGGTTTTTCCGGCAGATGCAGAACTCTCACGATGTGATCATCGTCGGCGCTGGCATCGTCGGGCTTGCTTCCGCCTTTGCCTTGCAGCAACAACACCCAGCCAAAACAATCCTCATTCTGGAAAAGGAAGACCGCGTCGCGTTTCACCAGTCCGGGCGCAACTCCGGAGTTCTTCATTCGGGCATCTACTATAAGCCGGGCTCGCTGAAGTCCGTGACCTGTCGCGCAGGGAAGCAAGCGATGGAAGAGTTCTGCGAGCGCGAGCGAGTGCCGTACGAGATCTGCGGCAAAGTGATAGTCGCCGTAAACGAATCCGAGCGCCATGCGCTAAAGGTGCTTTACGAAAGGGGCTTGGCCAACGGCGTGCGATGTGAGCTGATCAACCGCGCCCGGCTGCTCGAGCTGGAGCCGCACGCGGCCGGCATTGCGGCTATCCATGTACCCGAGACCGGAATCGTCGACTACGTTCAGGTATGCGAGCGATTGGCTTCAAAAATCATTGACGGCGGCAACCGGGTGTTGACTGGTGCGAGACTCTTGACGCTGACTGAAACACCCAGCCGGATAACAGCGGAAACGACCGCAGGGGATTTCACAGCGAGCTTTGTGGTGAATTGCGCCGGTCTCCAATCCGATCGAGTCGCTTCGCTTGGGGTAGGTTCTTCGCCGGCCAAGATCATTCCCTTTCGCGGAGAATACTTCAAGCTCAGGTCCGGGGCAGCTTACTTGTGCGGGAATCTTATCTACCCGGTGCCCGATCCCAGGTTCCCTTTTTTGGGCGTGCACTTTACGCGCACAATCTCGGGCGAAGTGGAGTGCGGCCCTAACGCCGTTCTCGCGTTGGGCCGCGAAGCTTATCGCAAGACTGACGTCGACATCTCTGATTTGGTTGGCACCGTTACTTATCGAGGCTTTAGAAGACTGGCGGCTCGACACTGGCGCGCGGGAGCCGGCGAGATGTGGAGATCAGTGAACAAGCCGGCTTTTGTGAAAGCGCTTCGGCGATTGGTACCGAACATAACAGCTACGGACCTGTTGCCGGCTCCGGCAGGCATCCGGGCTCAGGCTGTTGCGCCGGACGGGTCTCTGCTTGACGATTTTTCTTTCTCCGAGACCCGTCGTATTCTGAACGTGATCAATGCGCCTTCTCCGGCTGCGACTGCCTCGCTCGCAGTGGGCCGGTTGATCGCTGACAAGCTTGCTCTGCGGTTTTGATTGGGAGTCTGATGAGACGAATCGAAACTTCTCTACCCGGCGCGTGTTTGATCGAGCCAACGGTTTTCAGCGATGAGCGCGGTTTCTTTTTCGAAAGCTATCACGAAACCAAGTACGCCGAGTTGGGAATAACACTCCGCTTCGTTCAGGACAACCACTCCAGGTCCGTGCGCGGCACGCTTCGAGGAATGCACTATCAACTCGAGCGCCCCCAAGCCAAGCTCTGCCGGGTGGTTCACGGCGAGGTGCTTGACGTCATAGTCGACATTCGCCGCGGGTCGCCTCATTTCGGACGCCACGAGAGCGTCCTTCTCTCCGCCGATAACAAGCGTCAACTGTTCGTTCCGCCGGGGTTTGCGCACGGCTATTTGGTCTTGTCCGACACTGCTGAGTTCCTGTACAAGTGCAGCGAGTTCTATTTTCCCGAGTGGGATCGGGGCATCGCGTGGAATGATCCGTCGGTTGGCATAACATGGGGACTGGAGAGTCCGATTCTGTCCCCTCGAGACAAGAGGCATCCGAACCTGTCACAGGTACCACAAGCCGAGTTACCCTCGTTTGATTAGACCCAGGAGACGACTCCGGGGCGGGCTTATGTCGTGCGGAAGTTGTTGACTTTTGACTGCCCATCTCATATTCTGGGGCAGCCAAAACGGAAAGCCGGTTCGCGCGGTCATCTAATGGAGGAGCCAATGAAATCCAGTTATCTCAAAGCATTCCTGAGTCTCGCGCTCGCGGTCACTGTCACCAGCGTTTTCTCTCTGCGGTCTTTCGCCGCGATAGAAACGACGGCCAGTGTGGTCGAGCCGATCGCCCAGACCTGCGGCACGCTGACCGTTAAGGCTGGAACCGTCA
Source organism: Blastocatellia bacterium (assembly GCA_049273855.1). Lineage (GTDB taxonomy): Bacteria > Acidobacteriota > Blastocatellia > UBA7656 > UBA7656 > Onstottus_B. Next base: position 6,161 of record JBASRN010000133.1, on the reverse strand, counting down.
CCATTAATGGCAACCCCGCGCAAACTGGAGCGACGATAATGAGCGGCAGCGTGATCTCGACAGGGTCCGGCGGAGCAGTGATCGACCTGGGTCCCGCCGGGCGGATCGAAGTCCGTGACCACACGACGGCAACTATCATCTGCGCGGGTGGCTCGATTCGGGTAAGAACTAGCTGTAACAAGACCAAAGTTGAGGTTAAAGCCGGTCAGGTTGCCATAGAGACTCCCAAGGTGGAAACGCTTTCTGCCGGCAAGACTGAAACCTACGACGGCGGGATTGATGCGACTGCGCCAGCCGGCGTCGACATGGAAGTCGAGTGCGTCGGCAAGAAAGCCGGAGGGCTCTTCGCAGGTCCCGGATTGATCGGGCTTTTGGCATTGATCGGCGTGGGTGCCGCAGTGGCAATCGGAGTGGGTGTTGGCGAGGGAGACATCGCCAGCGCGCCTTCCAGCCCTGTCGTGCCCTAACGAACTATCCTCCATTGTTCATCGGGTAAGCTTTTTGACGCCTCGGCGATCGACGCCGGGGCGTTTCGCTTCTGGAAACAATCGAGACTTAGGTATATCTAACATCATGTGTCCGACGTGTGGTGGACCGGTTCACCGGTCTCGGACCCGCGGGCTCCGTGAGAAGCTGGTCAAGATGTTGACCGCGCACCGGACCTACCGCTGTTTGAATTGCGGGTGGCGGGGATGGCTTGAAGCGACCGACGTCTCGCAGCTACGTGAGTCGAGGCGGCGGCGGCTCGTACGAACGATCATAAGCGTCTTGGTGACCATACTCGTCACAGCGTTGTTCGCGCTCTATCTGGTTAGGAAGACTCAGGCGGGCGTTTTGCACGCACCGGGGCCGCAACGCCTCACGTCAGGAGGCGTTGTTGAAGCAGGAGCGCCACGTCTTCCAACGGCCGAATGAATCAGGGTTTCGAGTTTGGCCTTGATTCGCACTCCGGTGTTTTGTAACAATGGATGTCCAGAAGGTTCTTCGAGTCATTATGCTCCAGCGCGGCTCATCCCTTAATGCCGAGGAGGCGAGATTGAGAGTTCTTAAAGCAATCAGAGTCTTGATTGTCTGTCTGGCTTCCGCTTCAATTGCGCTCGGCCAGTCTCCCATCACGTCCATGGCGCTCGGGCCGGATTCGATAGGCAAGGTGCGAACGGCGCTTGGGATCACGACCAGGATTAGCTTTCCGGAGCCGGTCCTGGAGATCGTTTGCGGTGATTTGTATGATCCCGCCAGCGGCAAAGGGACCTTTGTAGCTCAACGCAGCGGCACAAATGAAGACCCAGGCTATGATGTTTTTGTTAAGCCCGTCGCCGGCAAGGGCCTCAGTAACATGTTTGTCACGACCGGCAAGGAGAAGAAGCGCACCTATAATTTCGATCTGGAAGTGGTGCCCGTCGCCCAGGCGCACCGTATCGTGACCGTATTGGATAGCAGGCCGCTTGCTACTCCGCCGGACCCCGCCAACGGACCTGGATCCCAGGCAAATAATGGCGGCGAGGACCCGGCGGCAGTGCTGGAACGGATGAAAGCCGAAGCCGAGCAGCAGACTCGTCAAAAGGCCGGCGAGATTCTTCGCAATGCCCAGCAACAGGCGGATCGCAAAGTGGCCGAGGCGGAAGCGCGCGCGATCGAAGTGGACCGCGAAGCTTCGGCGCGGGCTGGAGAAACAACCGAGAAGCGATTTATGCAGGCATTGATGCTCGGGCTCCGCGAGATCAAGATCAACAAGCCGGTCGTGACCCAAAAAAAATTCGTAGTCAAGCTTGACCCGAGCGTGCTGTTGTTCGATGGCAAAGCGTATGTGCGTTACACGATTCAAAACACCGGCGACAGCGATTTCGTTTTCGGTTCGGTCAGCCTCGAAACAGGGATCACCTCTAAAGAGACGCAGCCCATAACCTTCGAGTTGAATCCCAGCAAACCAGAGAATAGACTTTCGACCGGGGAGGTTTTAACTGGCGTCATTGTTTTCGATCCGAAACAGGTGGGAACGAATTACCGATTGACCTTCGTGATTCGGGGCGAAGACCAAATCGAGATAGCCCGCATCATCATTCAGTAAGTCATGTTGAATAGATTTGCAGCATTGTTGATTCTGATTGCCGCGCCGATGGCCGCTTTGGCTCAGCAGCGTCCGCTTTCACCACCGGAACGCCCGCCAGTTCCGCTCACCAGCTCGGACCTTGAGAAGGCTCGGGCGGAAGAGCTTGCTAAGAAACAGCCGGAGGTCCCCTCGAACGGAGCCGCGATCATCAAAGTACCTGCTGCAGTCCTGGGTCATCATATTTCGTCGGGCAATCCGTCATTAGACGCGATGGTGTATGAAGCTGCGTCGCGAAACGGACTGGACCCGTGCCTGATCCTGTCAGTTATGAGGGCCGAGTCCGGTTTCAGGAGAATGGCGGTCTCGCCTAAAGGCGCATCGGGGTTGATGCAATTGATGCCTGCGACAGCGGCAAGATTCGGCGTGAAGAACATCTTCGATCCGCGCGAGAATGTGTTGGCAGGGTCAGTCTATCTTCGTTGGCTGCTCAACAGGTTCAATGGGGACGTGCGGCTGGCGCTGGCGGGTTACAACGCCGGCGAAGGCGCGGTCGAGTTTTACGGGCTTCGCATACCGCCGTTTGCTGAGACGCAGAACTATGTGCGCACGATTTACGGGCGCTACAGCAACATTCACAGGAGCGCGCAACCCACGACGATGGCGACCCAGCCGCCGAAGTTTGCAGAACCACCCGCCGGACAGAATCCCACCTACAACCAGATCATTCGTTCCACCTCATCGTCTGGCGAGGGCAAGAGTGGTAGATAAGCGGGGCGATTTCATCCAGCCGTGAAGCGAACTCGACTGCCGCTACTGACCGCCCGGTAACACGCATCCACCAGCTCAACCGACTTGAAGCCATCCAGCGCGGTCACCGCCGGCGGGCTTGCGTCAACAATCGCGTCCACAAACGCGCGATCCTCCAGCGTGTATCCCCACTTCTCTTCCTTTGAAAGCTGCTGCATCGACATCGTTGTATGCTTCCCATCAAGACCCTCGCTGACGGTTATGCTCTCCATCTCGCGTGTCGTTATCGTCGCGTGGTGGCAGAAAACCTCGACGCGCTCGAACGGGAACAGCCAGCTTGCGTCGGCCGACGATGCCAGGGTCGCGTGAATTCCACTCTCGAAGCCGAGCAGCATCGAGAAATCATCCACCTCCGGATACTCGTGCGAAGAGCCCGCCGCGTCCATCTGCTTTACCTCGCCGAATAGAAAGCGAAGCATGTCGAACATGTGAATCGTCGTCTCGAAAAGAAAACCGCCGGTGATCTGGGGATCAGCGACCCACGACGGACTGATCAACTCGCCTCGATTCATCTTGACATGAACTGAATGAGGTCGGGCGTTGGCGACCATCTGTTTGAGAGCAACATAGACCGGCGCGAACCGGCGATTGTGGCCGACCTGGAAGACTCGAGTGCTCGCCGAGGTCCGGTCGAGAATAGCCTTTGCGCTGGTGAGGGTCGTAGCCATCGGCTTCTCGCAGAAGACGTGCTTGCCCGCATCGATGGCCGCAAGCGCCAGCTCGGTGTGTTGTGTGTTTGGAGTCGTGATGTATACGGCATCGACTCCGTTGAGCAGTTGTTCCGCGTCAGAAGCGGTCACCGCCCCGGTTGTTCCGGCAAGCCGATCAGCGCGTTCCCGATCGACGTCGTGCACTGCCGAGATGATCACGCGTTCGTCCCGCGCCAGCACGCTCGCGTGCACTCCGCCGATGTAGCCCGCTCCGATGATGCCTACCTTGATTCGATCCACTCAGTGAATCCCTTCCGCTAGCGAGTCTTCATGACGTACGTTCATGAGTCGAGCGCCCGCTCAGCCGCCGCTCGCGCTTCGCTAGCCAACTCGAACGGATCGCGCTCCCAGTACTCCGGCCGGAATATCTCGACGCTGGCAACGCGATCATAGCCGATGCTTTTCAGCGCGCTAATGATCTCTTTAAGCGGCAAAGTCCCGAGCCCCGGCAGCAGGCGATGCCGATCCTCCAGTTGCTCGCGCGGGAGGTTCTCCGCGTCGTTGATGTGAAAAATGAAGATGCGATCGGGATCAAGCGAGGCTATCGAGCCGATGGTCGAACCGCCCGCGTAAAAATGAAAGCTGTCGATGACCAGCCCGACATTCTGGCGATCGACCCGTTTGACGATCTCATCCGCAAGCGCCAGGGTCCGTACACTGCAATCGGCCCGACCCAGAAACTCGAACGCCAGACCCACACCTCGTTTTTCAGCGATTGCGCCGAGCTCGTCAAGCACTCGTGTTGACTGCTCCACAACCTCCGAACTACTTACCCCGGTCGGCAGGGGTGAAGGCACGACGACGACGAATGGACAGTTAAGCTCCGATGCGACCGAGCACATGGAGTCGCACTCGGCGAGCAAGCTTAGGTGCTCGCCGGCATTCCTAAAGGTGATCCGCTCGATCGAGTTGATGCTGTAAGGTTTGAGATTCTGCCTGCCGAACAGAGTGTTGAGATCGGTGGTGGTGCGGGACTCGAGAAAGGTTCGCAGTTTTGAGGCCCATATCTCGAGCCAATCGAATCGCGCTTTGCTTGCAGCGCGAATGTCGGTCTCGAGATCTGCTCTCATCGTGGTCGCGCCGTTCAGCGCTATTTGCATTATTTCTCCCCTGGAGAAGTTCGTAGTCCGGCCTCCAGGCGCTCGTCGGATTGACCGCAGGCAAGGCGGCTACGAACTTCTCCCTATAAAGACGAGACTCCCAAACTCCTGTTTGCTGCGCTTTCGCTCAGCAGGTATATTACGCCCAGCCTTTGTAGAACACGAATCGGCCGCTCTAGAATCTTGCGGTTGATGCATTGATCAAGGGGAACAATGAAAGCATTCGAGATTCAAAAGTTCGGACTTGATTCTCTTACCCAGGTCGAGCGGCCTGATCCGGTCGCCACGCCGTTTCACGCAGTCGTGAAGGTTCGGGCGGCGTCACTGAACTATCGCGACCTGCTCACCGTCGAGGGCAAATACAACCCGCGGTTGAAGTTGCCGATCATCCCGGTATCGGACGGCGCCGGTGAAGTGGTTGAGGTCGGCGAGGGAGTGACGCGGGTCAAAGTCGGCGATCGCGTTGCGGCGATCTTCTCGCAGAAGTGGTTGGGCGGGGAACCGGCGCGCACAAAGCTTGGAGCTTCGCTTGGCGGCCCGCTGGATGGAATGCTCGTCGAGTATCGAGCACTTAACGAAGAGGGATTGGTGCACGTCCCGGTGCACTTGACCGACGAAGAGGCCGCGGCGCTTCCGTGTGCCGGGGTCACGGCCTGGAATTCTTTGATAAAGATGGGCGGGCTAACCGCGGGCGAGACCGTGCTGTTGCAGGGCACGGGCGGCGTATCGATTTTTGCCCTGCAGTTTGCAAAACTAGCCGGCGCCCAGGTGATCATCACTTCCAGCAGCGATGAAAAGCTCGAGCGCGCCAAGAGGCTTGGCGCGGATTTCGGGATCAATTACAAGACGACGCCCGACTGGGACAAGCTAGTGAAGGAATTGACCGGAGGACTTGGCGTTGATCATATTGTCGAGGTCGGTGGCGCCGGCACGTTTGGGAAGTCGCTTCGAGCTATCAAGATCGGCGGCCACATCGGCTTGATCGGGAATCTGTCGGGGAATGCAACTGAGGTGAACCTGGTTCAGATTTTGATGCAAAACGTCCGAATCCAGGGAGTGCTGGTCGGGAGCCGCGATACCTTTGAAGCGATGAATCGATCGATAGCGTTGCATCACGTGCGCCCGGTTATAGATCGCGTTTTTGGATTCGAGGAAGCGCGGAAGGCCTTCGAATATATGGCCACCGGTTCTCACTTCGGCAAGATCTGCATCAAGGTTTAGCCTCACTTTCGCCCGAAGAAATCGCGTTGCCTGTGTCTGAATCGAAGAAAAGCGCTTTCTCGATATCGAACTGAATCCATACTCGACTTTCTATTTCGGCTCGGAAGTCTGCCGGCGCGCGCGCAATTATCTTTTGACTGCCTAGACTCAAGAATACGAAAGTCTCATTTCCCATAAGCTCCGTGACATAAACCTCGGCCGGAAGCCACCGCTCACGCTTTTCGATCGCGACGTGTATGTGTTCTGGTCTGATCCCAAGCGTCACCCGCTGAT
>JBASRN010000132.1:0-6798 GCA_049273855.1 Blastocatellia bacterium | reverse complement strand
GTATCTTTCAACCCCACCGATGTTTCGATCGCGTTTTAGCTGTTCCATCTTTGCGTAAATCGAGGTGATCCCGCTGGCGCTCTTCTGCATATTGGCAAGGATCTCGTCGAGCTTGCCGTTTGGAATTGCCGGTGATACTGAAGCCGCCGCCGCAAGCAGCGCTGCTGCAGCGATCAACTTCTTCGAAATTTGATTCATGACTTTATTACTCCCTCAAACGATTCCAACACGCGCTTGTTCGTTAGGCAACTACTACCTCTCCCAGATCAGGTATTTGACTTCGCCGGACTGTTCCTCAACTCGTTCGATGCGCGAGATCGCTACCGGGTGTCCATACCTGTGAGCGAGGTGGTCTGCAATCTGTTGCTCGACTCGCGAGGGTTCGACCTCGCCAATCTCTTCGCCGCGCACGGTTATGGGTTTGTGAAAGAGGCTGCCGGGAGCAAGGAAGATAAAAGCAAGGATCAAGACGCACATAACATCGTACTGCCAGCTTCCTCTATCGTAGGACCAGAAGAGCGTCTTCTTCAGGGTGGTCAGGATGAGCTTCATTGAGACCTGCCTTTGGCGCGCGCGTCCGATTCGCTGCCTGAAACGACATGGCCGTCGCGCATCTCGATCACTCGATCAGCTCGCTCCGCCGCTTCCGCATTATGAGTGATCATCACGATGGTCTGTCCGAATTCCCGGTTTAACCCGCGCATCATGTCGAGGACTACTTCGGAGTTCTCGCTGTCGAGATTGCCGGTCGGCTCGTCGGCCAGCACCAACGCCGGGCGGTTTACGATCGCCCGGGCGATCGCCACTCGCTGCTGTTCTCCGCCTGAAAGCTCAAGCGGCTTGTGATGCATCTTGTCTTCGAGCCTGAGCAGCTTCAATACCTCTCGCCTGCGCGCCGGGTCGCCGCCGTTTGACTTGTTATAGATCCTCTCCGCGAGCTTCAGGTTGCCTTCGGCGCTGAGAGTAGGGAACAGGTTGAAACGCTGAAAGACAAATCCGATCTTGAGCCGGCGCAGGTTGGTTAGCTCAGCGTCGCTCATGGAGGTCAGGTCGTGGCCGTCGATAAAGACCCGGCCGGAAGTTGGATGAAGCATTCCTCCAACAATATGAAGGAGCGTCGACTTGCCGCAGCCTGACGGCCCCATGATCGCGACGTACTCACCCGCGTCCACCTTGAGATTGACTCCGCGCAACGCGTTGACGTCCACCTTGCCCACGCGGTAGACCATCTTCAGATCGATTGTTTCGAGAACTTGCTTCATAAATGATGCGTGATCCGTGATCCGTGCTGGGTGATCTGTGACTTTCAATCACCGGATCAGGCATCACGTATCACGACTCACTACTAATCATAGCTTATCGCTTCCACCGGATCGAGGTTGGCGGCGCGCACGGCCGGGTAGAGCGCCCCCACGACGCCGCCCAAGACCCCAATCGCCGCCGCAATCAGCAGCCATCCCGGTTTTAGCTCGATCATGAGCCGCGTGTTGGCCTCGATGCCATACTTGCCTACTACCGCTACGAGAAATCCAAGCGCGACACCCAACAAGCTGATCAGCGCGGCCTCCTTTTCGATGGTCATCACTATGAACCGCTTTGAGGCGCCAAGACTCTTCAATATGCCGATCTCTCGAGTGCGCTCGGTTATTGTCGTGTACATGGCCAGCAGGATGACCAACGTGCTGATTACCAGCGCAAGCGCCATAACAACTTTTAAGAAAATCTCAACCGCCTGAAGTCCCTGCGAGTACAGGGCGGGAATGTCCGTCGCGGCTACCACGTGATTGCCGGGATAGTATTGCTTTAGCGTTTCGATCACCCCGTCCGTTAGCTCCGGACTCTCCAATTTGACCAGCAAGAACGAGCAGTTGTTGGCGCCGCCGAGCAACTCCTGCATCGTGTGAAGCGGAATCTTCACCCGCCCAAGCATGGGAGGTTCGTAGATTCCGGCCACGGTGAACTCGTGGCCCAAGGCGTCGATCCTGCTTCCAACACGAATCGACCCGCCGTCTTTCCCCTTGTTGTGCTCGCTGTAGAAGCGATCGACTATCGCTTCGTGCTCCGATTCGGGCGTGAGCCCGTCACCCAGCCCTCGGCCCGCGATAATCTTGAGCTGCGTCGTTCTGGTGAAGCTGTCGTATTCGATGCCGTCGACGATTTCAAAGCCGATGCCGCCCACGCTCGGCTGCATCCATGAGCCCACCGGCGAGACTGCGGTGACTCCACCAATCGGAGGCTTTGGTATGAGCTCGGGGTCGTCCGGGGACGGCTGGACTCCGCGCATGATCGCATCGGCATAGCCGGCGGGCAGCATCAACGGATTAGACTGTAGCGACACCTTGCCGGCGGGCAGGAAACGGATTTCGGCTTCGACGTTTGACTGGCGCTCAACCGAATCACGCATCATTCCTCGCGCGAGTCCCACGAACAACACGACCAGGATCACGCCAAGCGCGACTCCTGATACGCTTATAGCGGTGCGCAGCGGACGCTGGCGAATGTTTGCGACGATCAAACTGTCCATAAGAGACGAAGCTAAGGCTTGCGCTGGTCCAAATCAACTTCAGGAAGCCGCTCGGTGTTCTCGAGCTTAAAAGTGGTCTCGGGAAGCTCCGGGTTTATTTCGACCGTGTCGGGCTCAAGCTTGAGCTCAAGCCGATAGCCGTCAGCGTTTCGGCGATCGATGGTCACCTGACCCGGCCATTTCCAACTGGTGTTGTTAACGGTGAACCAGTTCGAGAAACTGACGTCGCTTGCGAGCTTTCCAAAACCGTTCTCAAAAACCTGCTGGCGCACCAATGGAGTGTCAGGGTGGTTTCGATCGAACCAGAACTTCCGGCGCAGCTTTATCTGGCCGGACCCGTCACGGTCCAGCACGTACAGCACGTAATAAGTTCGCTCGACCAGGCGCTTCTTCTTGTTGGGCCGCGTGTCCGGTTCGACTTGTCTCAACTCTTCGCGAAAGAGATTGATTCGCTCGCTGTCCGAAATCGGCTTGATCAGAAATGAATCGGTTATATGTTGCGGGCGCAGATTCAGCAGCCCTCCCGCCTCGGTCAGGCGTTTATCTTTCGTTTCCCGTATGTCCGCAGCATCCATGTGCTCGATCTCCCGGAGGTTGGTGCCATAGAAGAACCGGCGATTCTCCGCGGGGCGATAGATAGCGAGCTTGTAGCTGTGTCCGTCGCTCACCATATCGGCTACCTGGGCGCCAACAAAAGTTACCTTCAATCGAGTGTTTTCAGGCCGTTGAAAGCGGATCAACCCGGTCGCGGAAGGGAATTCGTCTGCCTTTCCGCCGTCGCCTGTGAAGTAGTTGCGAACGACGACGGTTGCCTGAGCCGAGAAGGTCTTGATCTCGTTATACGAGTTGATCCGGCCTACGAGTTGGTCGATGGACAGCGGAGTGCTGACCGGAAGCTGCTCGTTGACGTTGACTCTCCTGATGCAGCCTGAGCCAAGTAGTCCTGCGGCCAGTACCAAAAAGCCAAATACTCGGGCACTTCTCACTCTCGGTTGACTCCAATATAGTAGTGGCGCTGACGGAGGCCGTTGCTGCTATTAGACCAAAGAAAGAAGCTAACAGAGCGTCGGAATGATTGTCAACGAACGCCGATTCGCGTTAAGTCTTTGAAGCCACACACCACAAATGTCTTGCCCGATGCTGGAGGATCGAGGATGGAGGATTGAGGGTCGAGGATGGATAAGCACCGCGGCGTTATCATCTATCCCCTATCATCTATCCTCTATCATTTATCCTCCATCCTCCATCCTCCATCCTCGGCCGAATTCCCATGGCCGCACGTTTCGTTGTCAGCGGGACCAACACACCCTAGTATTCTGTTCAGGAGACGTTTATGCCCCGGTTAAGGAAGACGGCAGACGAGCGAGCCGGAAATCTGTTCGGTGAGCCGGAACTCGATCATTCAGCGCTCGCGGACGAAATCGCTGGCGAGCGGCCGCTTGCTGACCGGATGCGTCCGCGCTCCTTTGACGAGTTTGTCGGCCAGGAGAAGATCGCCGGTCCGCGTCGCGCTCTTAGAAAGATGATCGAAGAAGACCGGCTTCAATCGCTGATCTTTTGGGGGCCTCCGGGCACCGGCAAGACAACTCTTGCCCGCTTGATCGCCGAGCGAACCGCAGCGCGTTTCATCCAATTCAGCGCGGTCTCGTCGGGCATCCGCGAAGTGCGCGAAGTGATGTCGGAGGCCGACATGTTTCGCCGCAAGACCGGACGCCGCACCGTCGTCTTCATCGACGAGATACACCGATTCAACAAAGCACAACAAGACGCGTTCCTCCCGTATGTCGAAAGAGGGACCATTATTTTGATTGGCGCGACAACCGAGAACCCTTCTTTCGAGGTCAACTCCGCGCTCTTGTCCCGCTCGAAAGTCTTCGTGCTCGAGCAACTCGCGGCTGACCAACTTATAGCGATAATGAAACGCGCGATCGAAGACTCGGAGCGGGGGATCGGGGAAGCGAAGGTCGAAGCCCCGGAGGACATGCTGCGCGCAATAGCGGTGTATGCCTCAGGCGACGCGCGAGTCGCGCTCAACACCCTCGAGCTTGCAGTAGCTGTTGCCGAGCCTGACTCCTCCGGAGCTCGAACTCTCACAAAGGAAATCCTGACGGAAGCGATGCAACGCGCCGCTCTCCGCTACGACAAGGCGGGCGAGGAGCATTTCAATCTCATCTCCGCCTTCATAAAGTCGATTCGGAACTCGGACGCGGATGCCGCGGTTTACTGGCTTGCGCGAATGCTTGAATCGGGCGAAGACCCGCTCTACGTCGCGCGGCGATTGGTAGTCCACGCTTCCGAAGACATCGGGCTTGCGGATCCGATGGCGTTGGTCGAAGCGGTTTCTGCCTTTCAAGCCGCGCACTTCATCGGGCTTCCCGAAGCAAAGCTTGCGCTCACCCAGGCAACGCTTTACCTGGCGCTCGCCCCGAAATCGAACTCGGTGCTCGAGACTTATGGAGCGGCTCAGCAGGACGCGATTGAGACCGAGCGCGAACCCGTGCCATTGCATCTTCGCAACGCGCCGACCGGTCTGATGAAGGGGTTGGGCTACGGCGAAGGGTACAAGTACGCGCACTCGTTTGAAGGGGGACGCGCCGAGGATATGGACTGCTTGCCCGAGGGGCTTCGTGGACGGAAGTACTACAAGCCAAACCCGCGCGACAAGTCCGGGAAGTGATAGTCAGTCGCGTTCGAGGGATTGTGAAGGTTTAGAGGATGACCCTCCTTAACCGCAGAGACGGAGAGGCGCGGAGACGCCTAAACAGCACGAAGCGTCTAAAGTCCCGCGTTCGGTGACTTGGTGCGGCTTCGTGTCTTCGAGGCTTTGTGGCGCACCCCGTTTTCCAGCAGCCTGCTAGGTTCGCGGCTGTTGTCTCAGCCGGCTGCGGTTAGCCGGTGTTTAAAACCAATGAGTCAAGGAGCGCTCAATGTCTGAAGTAATCGTCTCGTCTGACGGATTCCTCAAGCAGCAAATAACCGCTGGCGCTCACACGCTGATCGCGGACGAGCCTCGCGAAGCTGGCGGCTCAGACGCCGGTCCCGATCCGTACGCGTTGCTGCTCGCTGCGCTTGGTGCTTGTACCTCGATGACTCTCCAACTCTACGCGAAGCGAAAAGGCATCCCGCTGGAGAAAGTGCAGGTGAGCTTGCGGAACTCTCGCATTCACGCGAAAGACTGCGAGGACTGCGACTCCAAAGAGGGGAAGATCGAGCAGATCGAGCGATACATCTCGCTGACCGGGCCGCTAACTGATGAGCAGAAGGAACGCTTGCTTGAGATAGCCCGGCGGTGTCCGGTTCATAAGACGTTGACTTCCGAGATTGTCATCAAGGACTCTCTGGATTAACTCCGACCGTCTGCCTTATCTCTGAAGTCAGTGACTGCAAGTTTGACTCACCTTCATCCAGGCGATAAGATTTCCTTGAGTTTGCACAACCACGATGACCTTCGTTAATCTAATCCGACCCATCACAAACACGGCACTGGAGAGCGAGTAGGGCATGACTACCGAGTCTGCGGTTGGCGACGGCTTCATTACTACTAAGATAAGCGAGCTCGCCAATTGGGGGCGTAAGAATTCGTTGTGGCCGATGCCCTTCGGGACTGCTTGCTGCGCTATCGAGTACATGTCAATCGTCTCTGCTCACTACGACGTGGCCAGGTTCGGCGCTGAAGTCGTTCGCTTCTCGCCACGTCAGTCGGATCTTCTGATGGTGATGGGTACGATCACCGACAAGATGGGCCCCGTGCTCAAGAGAATCTACGACCAGATGCCCGATCCGAAGTGGGTGATTTCGATGGGTGCGTGCGCGACTTCGGGCGGGTTCTATCGCGCTTATCATGTGATGCAGGGCATCGATGAGATAATTCCGGTCGATGTTTACATACCCGGCTGCCCGCCCACTCCGGAAGCTCTGCTTCAAGCCATCATAATGATTCAGGGCTTGATCAAAGACGAGAGGATGGTCGACGACGACGCTCGCGAAGAAATGCGCGCGCGCATGCGAAAGGAGATTACCGAGAGTTCGCCAAAGGCCTTGCTGATCGCCGAACAGCAGGCGCTGGAAGCTGTGCGGCTCGTGCAGATAACTCGCGAGCCCGCCGCGCCGCAAAATCCAATTGCTGCCGCGATTCAGAATCGGTTCGCGGATCAGGTGTTGGATGTAAACGATTTTCGCGGCGACCTGACGGTGACGGTAAGACCTGACCGCATCACTGACGTCTGTCGTGCGCTTAAAGAAGACCCCGCCACGAGGTTTGATCTGTTGAGCAC
>JBASRN010000111.1:0-2266 GCA_049273855.1 Blastocatellia bacterium | reverse complement strand
TCACGCATTCGCGCAAGTCGGGGGATAGCTTGTGTATCGCCGTAATTACCTGGACTCTGCGTTCCTGGCGTTCGAGAGAGCGATGCGGACTGTCGCTTGCGGCCGACAGGTGGTATTCGTGAGCCGCAAGGTCGTCGCTGGAGTCGGTGGGAGTGCGTTGCCTCTTTCGGTAATCATCGATGATAAGGTTCCGCGCAAGCCGCATCAGCCAGTTCGAGAGGTCACCCAGCGCCGCGTCGTACTGGCCAAGCGAACGGTATACGCGTATGAAGACCTCCTGAGTCAGGTCTTCCGCCGCGCCGTGGCTGGAGGTGAACCGATAGGCGAGGTTATAGATGCGGCGCGAATACGAGCGCACCACATCCGCCCATGCCTGCTGGTCGCCCCCCAGGCAACGCTGAACCAATTCAGCATCGCTCGATGTCAACGCGAGTTTTGCTCCCACCTGTCGCCTTCTCGCAAGCTTCCCGTTTTACTTCATCCCAAATAACTGAAGTCTTCCCAACCTCGCTAAACGAGATGGTGATAGATAATGTTTCAACTATGGCCGGGACCCGACCTCGCGATTCCTGCCTAGACCTTATCGAGATGCCGAGGCTCCAGATTTTGTGCTAGAATCCGGGCTCCGATACAGCACCTAGCGGCCATCGGGAGTAGGTCTGGTCGCGAATTAAGCGCCGACAGTATAACATGGGGACAAGCCTTTAACAGTGAGCAGCAGACTCAGGAACATTGTTAGTCTTACAGCAGGCGGGCTGTTCGTTTACTGGTTCGCGCATTCGCTCGACTGGCCAAGGGTCTGGGGCGAAGTCCGCACAGCGAGCCTGGCGCAGCTTGGGCTGGCGCTCGCCCTGCTTCTCGGGACCTACGTGGTCAGAGTACTCAGGTGGCGCGCGTTACTCGAGAGGATGGCGCGCCCCCCGCTGCTGGCGCTGTTTCGCGCAACAATGATCGGGTTCTCGGCGCTGTTTGTCATGGGACGAGCCGCCGAAATGATCGTCAGGCCGGCGGTGCTTTCGGTGAAAGAGCGGGTGCATCCCTCGGCTAGCTACGCGACAGTGATGATCGAACGCGTCTTTGACATGGTTATGGTGGTGGCTTTCTTTGCGGTCAACCTGATCTTCTTCGAGTACACCTCGGAAGACGCGGACGCCATGCGGCTGTTTGGATGGATCAAGGTTACCGGCGTGGTGCTGCTGCTTGCCGCGGTAGCGGGGGTCTATGGGCTCTCAGCATTTCGCACGCGCCGCGAGAGGGCGCTCGCCTTTGTTGAGAAAAGGCTCGGACGGTTGCCCCGCAGCGTGGCCACCGGAACGATGAGCTTGCTCCGGCACATATCCGAGGGACTTGCGGTGTTGCACGACGCGCGAGAACTTGCGGTCACGGTTTCTTACACGGTGTTGCTCTGGCTGATGGTCGCCACTGCTCATTTGCTTGTGGTCCGCGCATTTGGCATCCGCTACGAACTGGTTCCGTTTACTGCCGCCGTCTTTGTGATGGGGCTTTCGATGCTGGGTTCGATAGTGCCAACCCCCGGCGGAGCTACCGGGCCGTTTCACATAGCGACTGCGGCATCGCTAAGTTTTCTTGGGGTGGACAAAGCGCAAGCCGCGTCAGTCGCCATCGTCTTGCACCTGGTGATATTCGCGCCTGCGACGTTTTTTGGAATGTACTACCTTGCCAAGGAAGGGCTGTCGCTTGATCGGCTCAAGCGGCTTGGAGAGCAGCAGGTGGAAGAGGTTGATCAAATGGCGGAGCGTGCCCCGCTCCAGGGACAGGAGCCCGCCGGGTCCGTGGCCTTCCGCGCGAATCGATAACGCTGTCGTTGATTCGGGCTTCAACACTCGAAGAGAACAATTATGAAATGTCCTTTTTGCGCTCATTTGGAAGACAGGGTCGTTGATTCGCGCGAGAGCCGCGAAGGTGATACGATCCGCCGCCGCCGCGAGTGCCTGAAGTGCGAGAAGCGCTTCACCACCTACGAGCGCATCGACGAGATCCCCTACATGGTGGTGAAGAAAGACGGGCGGCGGGAGAAGTTCGACCGCCAGAAGGTGCTGGCCGGCCTGCTGCGCGCCTGTGAGAAGCGCCCGGTCTCCATCGGCAAGCTGGAGCAAATCGTGAACGAGGCCGAAGGCTTTGTCATCGATTCCCCGGAGCGCGAGCGCAAGACCAGCGAGGTGGGCGAGCTCATCATGAACCGCCTCAAGCGCCACGACAAGGTCGCCTACGTCCGCTTCGCCTCCGTCTACATGGACTTCAAGGA
>JBASRN010000099.1:0-3785 GCA_049273855.1 Blastocatellia bacterium | reverse complement strand
ATCTTATGGATGTCCTTGGCGCGCAGCCGGTTCTTTGGCCCGTCTTTGGTGAATCCCCTAGAGGCATCAATCATGAATATCCCTTTTCGGGCGGCGGCATTTTCCTTGTCGAGCACGAGGATGCAGGCAGGGATGCCCGTGCCGTAAAAGAGGTTCGCGGGCAGGCCGATTATGGCCTTGAGATAGCCGCGCAGGACGAGGTTCTTGCGGATGGCGGCCTCGGCGTTGCCGCGAAAAAGAACGCCGTGCGGGAGGATGCACGCGCCTTTGCCGCCGGGTTTGATGGAGCGAAGGATGTGCAGCAGGTAGGCGCAGTCACCCTTCTTGGCAGGCGGGACGCCGTAGCCGGTGAAGCGGCCGTAGTCCTTGGCGGATTGATAGCCGGCGCTGCCGCTTTTCCCACCTTCGTTCGGATGCAAGCCCGTATTCCAACGCTTGTCGCTGAAAGGCGGATTGGCGACAACGTAGTCGAACGTCTTCAAGGCGTCACCGTCGGTGAAGAGTGGATTGGCGAGCGTATTGCCTTGCTTGATCTCCGCCGTGGCGTAGTCGTGGAGGATCATGTTCATGCGGGCGAGGCCGGCGGTGGAGGAATCCTTTTCCTGACCGAAGAGCGTGACGCGAACATCCATGCCGTGTCGCGCCTCGTCTCCGATTTTCAGCAGTAACGAACCAGAGCCGCACGTCGGATCATAGACGGTGGTGGCGTTGGTGGTCTTGGCGTGCCGGATCCCGAGGATGGCGGCGATGATCCGGCTGACTTCCGCCGGCGTGTAGAACTGGCCCTTGCTCTTGCCACTCTCAGTGGCGAAGTGCCGCATGAGGTATTCATAGGCGTCGCCCAACAGGTCGTCGCCATCAGCGCGGTTCCTGGAGAAATCGAGCGCCGGGTTTTCGAAGATGGAGATGAGGTTGGTGAGCTTTTCCACCATGTCCTTGCCGCTGCCGAGCTTATTCGGATCGTTGAAGTCCGGCATGTCGGAAAGGTTGTTGGCCTTGGCCAGCGGTCCGAGGATCTTTTTGTTGATCTGATCGCCGATGTCGGTCGTGCCTTTCAGCGCAAGCATGTCGGCGAAGCTCGCGCCAGGGGGAATGGTGATGGGCGCGTAGGGCTGGCCTGCGTATTTGTCGCTGACGTATTTCACGAACAGCAGCACCAGGACGTAGTCCTTGTACTGGCTGGCATCCATACCGCCGCGCAGTTCGTCGCAGCTCGACCAGAGCGAGGAGTAGAGTTCAGATTTCTTCAGTGCCATCGTGTCCTAGTAATCTGCCGCTTCCCTCCAGCTAATCAACACTACCGGACTACCCGCGTACGATACGGATCGATATTTTTCAACCGCGCGGCTCCGCTGTGCGTCTATGAAAGAGTCCGAGCGAGGGCCACACCACGCAGCAAATTGGGCGATTGTTTTCTCGAATGTGGCCCTGAGCGTGGCCCTAGTGCGGAACATCGACGATGCTGTTAAGCCTAAGTGCTTGATATGTTTGGTGGCCAGGGACGGAGTTGAACCGCCGACACGCGGATTTTCAGTCCGCTGCTCTACCAACTGAGCTACCTGGCCACTCTCTTGAGATTCGGTCGCTCAAGTCAAGCCACGATCTTAGCCAACCCGCGCTAACACTGTCAAATTCACCGCTCGTCAAATTCGCTACTCGGCAAATTCAGTGCGAGTCTAATTCAGTGCAAGTCTAATTCACTACTCCTTGAATTCACTGCTCCTTCTTTCTGACATACAAAACATAAAACAATGCCCAACCAATAAAGACCACTACACAAACAACCCCCACCACCAGAAACAACCGCGAGCCCCGGCGTACGTAGTTGTAGAAGTTGAAGCCCGCCAGCAGTCCGATCAATACCCAGAACTGGAGAAATATCTTCAGACCCGGATCCCCTTCTTTGCTCATTCCGTAACCTCGACTCGTACGTAGGCGCCCCATTCTTTCAAGTCTCTATCCTACGCCATGCGGAAAGAACCTCTGTCGCCACAAAGACACCAGGGCACGAAGGACTCACCAAGGATAAACGGCGTCTTCGCGTACTGGTGACTTTGTGGCAAAGGCTCTCTCGTTCAGCGGTTCGCTGAGCGACCAGTCAGTATACTCATCTCGCACTTTCGTTGACAGGCCTCATCCCAGTTTGTACCATCACTCGCTTCCCGGCAGACCGTATCACTTACCATGAGGATTGAATGTCTCTTCTTCAAGCAATCGTTCTCGGCCTGATCCAGGGCCTTACCGAGTTCATTCCAATCAGCAGCACGGCTCACCTGACGATCGCCGGAAAGGTGATGACCACTCTCGACCCGCAACACCCGCTGATCGACCCGCAACACCCCGATCAGTGGACCGCCTTCATCGCAGTCATTCAACTGGGCACATTGCTCGCAGTGGTCGTCTACTTTTGGAAAGACATCGCGAGCATCATCCGCGGGTTTGCGACCGCGAACGTTGGGCTGATCACAGGCAGCCCGGTCGATGACCCGAAGCGAAGGCAAGCCTGGCTCGGCTGGCTGATCATCATCGGTACTCTCCCGGTTGCACTGGTAGGGCTGCTTTTCAGGCATCAAATCGAGGGCGCGTTCACCAAGAACCTGTGGGTGATTTCTGGAAGCTTGATCGGTCTTGCGGTCGTGTTGACGGTAGCCGAGGTCGTGGGCGGGCGGCGCCGAGGGATGGACGAACTGCGGATCTCGGACGCGATAATCGTCGGCGTAGCTCAATCCTTCGCGCTGATCCCGGGTTCTTCGCGGTCGGGCAGCACCATCGCCGGCGGCTTGTTCGCGGGGCTCAAGCGGGAGACGGCGGCTCGGTTCTCGTTCTTGCTTTCGATACCGGCGGTCGCGGCCAGCGGACTCCTGGAACTTCCAAAGGCTCTACGTTCGATCGACACGGGGTGGCTGCCGCTCGTAGTTGCGACAATCGTCGCCGGCGTGTCCGGGTACCTGACCATTGCGTTCCTGCTGAGATACCTCGCGCGGCACACGACGTACGTATTCGTCGCGTACAGAATCGGGCTGGGGTTGCTGCTTATCTTCTTGCTTGTTTCAGGGCGAGTGAGTCCGTGAGGAAGCTGCCGCGTCTCACCAGAACTTGAGTCGATGCAGCCAGCCGGATAAAACCTGGGCAAGACGGCGTTTCGGAAGGACCAATCTTATTCGCTCGCCGGCTCTCTCGATAAGGTTGACGCGGCCAAGCACGCGATGAATCGGAACAGGTCCATCGTTATGGGAGGCGGCGTCGCCGCGAGTCACAACGGCGCGCTCGGAGGACGAGCGTTCGACGCGCACGACCCGATGAATCACTGCGGTGTCGAAGCGGCTTTGATACAGAACGATGTCTCCCTGTCTCACCGGGTCTTCAGCGATGGGCTCGACGGTGATGATGTCGCCGTCTTCGATTGCGGGGCGCATGCTGCTGCCGCTCATGCGCAGCTCAACGGGCAGGCTTCTGGAGAGTAGCTGACGAGCTCGCTCGAGAAAATCGGGCGTCTCTAAATTGACTTCGCGCCCTCGCTCCGCCTTTATACTGTCGTAGGCGCGCATTAGAACTTCTCCCTTTGCCTCGCGACCCCAGAATGATCGATCTGTCAGCTTTCAGACCTCTTAAGAGGTGGCTTACAGCTTAGTCGAATAATACCGCAACCGAAGATTGGCGAAAAGGAAAAAACCCGAATCGGTCTCGATTGTTTTGGGAAAGCTCGGCGCGAGGGGATACCAAAGCAGTTTTAGTTGTGAGGCAAGGGCGCTCGAATCCCCCAACCGGAAGGTTGGGGATTCTTC
>JBASRN010000083.1:0-11590 GCA_049273855.1 Blastocatellia bacterium | reverse complement strand
TGAAGCTCTGTCCCCGGACCAGGTTGATCGCTTGAAGCGCCTGAGCAAGATTCACCTCAACGGGCTGACCGCTGGGTTGCCCGCCGCCGTCGAGGAACTGATAGGAAGCTCGGCTTACGTTCAGGTTCGAATCGAACACCGAGTAAATCAGATTGAACTGGTTTCCTGATCTGCTGAACGTCACGACAGGCGCATTGGTCGGATTGGCCGGGTGAATCAATCGCAAGGCTGTTGATACTCTGCCGGTCAACCCGATCGTGACCGAACCGCCGCCGCTCTGCGTAAAAAGGAGGTCAGATTTCACCACATCCGGCAACACCTGATTGGCCGCGAGGTTGCTAGTTCCCTGCGCTACCGCCGGGACCGTTGGGTTGAACATTATGCGAAAGTTGCGCGTCTGTCCGGCCGCAATCGTTAGGATCGAGCCGGGCGCGATCGGCGTCGATGAGCCGTCGGCAAAGACTGTGAATAATCCCGTATCGTCTGGGTCGGTGATTCGGCCGCTGGTGACATCGCTCCCCGTGCGCGAGATGGACGCAAAAGTTACGTTCGCCGAAACCACACTGGGATTCGTTAGTGTGAACGTGTCCGATGGGGGATTCTGATTGGGCAGGACAACCGGCGGCCCGAAGTCGACCGCGGTCTTATCCGGAACCGGCATCGGAGGAGTCGCAGGGTTAACCGTTACACTGAAGCTGCAAGTGGCGCGACCTCCGGCCTGGTCCGTCGCCGTGCAATCGACCATAGTCGAGCCCAGCGGAAACGCGGAGCCTGATGGCGGTACGCAGATTATCGTTACTCCGGTGCGGCTGTCGTTTACAGTCGGATTCGGATACGTCACCACTGCGGACGTCTGACTCTGAGCCGCGGTAACTGGCGGACCTGATGGGCACGTGATACCAAGCGCGACATCCGACACCAGTGTTGTAATGGCAGCAGTGTTGTTCGCAGCAACCGGGTCGGCGGTTGTTGAACTGACGAGCGCAGTATTGCTGATGACTGTTCCATTAACTACCGATGGCTTCAAAGTGGCGACGAAAGTTATTGTTGCCGTAGCTCCCGGAGCTAGCGAGGTGAAACTTACTCTGCGATCATTGCCCGACCCCGCGCAGAATCCACCAGCGCTCGATGCACAGGATAAGAAGGTAAGCGAGTCGTGCAAAGCGTCAGTGACCCGAACCGAGTCGGCCGCGTTTGGACCTTTGTTAGTCACCGCGATCGTGTAGGTCAGAGTCGCGCCAACCTTCACGGGGTTAGGTGAAGCTGTTTTGGTGATCTGCAAGTCTGCAGTAGCTTCGCCGGCTTGCGCGCATTGCGAAAACTCCGAGGTGTTGCCCGACGCATCAGTGGCAGTAGCCGTTATGAACTGGTTGACGTCGGGAGCAGCCAAGAAGGTGAAGTTGACGTTTCCGTTGTTGTCCGTTGCTACCTGTCTGGAGCCTAAGAAGGCTTCGCCTTCTCCAAAGCCCGAAGGATCGCATTCAATGCTTGCAAAGAACTGAATAGTGAACAAGGCGTTCGGTGTGCTGTTTAGCGTGCCGTGAATGGTAGTCTCTTGCGCGGAGCGGGTGACCGAGGTTAGCACCGGAAAGTTCTGGACGTTGTTCGTTCCGGTGTCGCTGTCGCCCGGATCGTTAGGTGTTACCCCGTTCTCCACCGTAAACTCTGTGAGGTTAATGCCGAGGTTTCCGTTGGAGAACATGGAATTCGAGGAGACCCTATGCCCCGTGCCAGAGGCAATTAAAACACCGTCTCCGCTATTGAATGCGATCGTGTTGGAGCTGACATCGACATCCTTGAAAACAAATCCAGGGAAGCCTCCGATGCTGACGCCTTGACTGTTGTTCCCCAGAGGACTGATACCGTCGCGCTGTAGTCCTATGAGGTTGTTTTGAATGATGCTATTCGATCCGGTAGCGCCGCCACTTGTAGGTGCGACATGGACAGCCCCAAAACCAGGCTCAGTACCATTGCCGGAGATGAGGTTGTTTGTAACGGCGTTGTTGGGGGCGGCGAGGGCTACCCCAAAGCTATGATTACCTAAAGCACCCGTGCCGGCGGCATTGGTGCCAATTAGATTGCCATGAATCACGTTTCCCGTTCCCGGACCAATTGAAGGGGCTGCGGTTACTACGAGGCCACCAAAGCCGAGGCCAGCTCCGTTTCCCGAGATAAGGTTGCCGGTGACATTGCTGTTACTGCCGCCACTTATGACTACACCGTGTCCGCCATTGCCCACTGACGAAGTACCAGTTGGATCAGTGCCTATAAAGTTGCCTCGCAGCTCATTAGAGATAGCGTTCACGCCCTGAAACGAGACACCGTGTCGTACATTGCCTGATATCAGGTTGCGAGCCGCGACTGTGGGTCCGCCTATTACGTTGTTTGGTGCATTATTGACAAAGATGCCGAGGCCGTTAACAAAAGAGTCGGGGTCACCGTTGCCGAGCACTGCCGTGCCGGTTGCGTCAACTCCGATGTAGTTGCCCAGGATCTGATTCCCGCTCGCTCCGGGGTTGGTGACTACAATGCCATTAAGGTTGTTGCCCGAGATGACGTTGCGCGCACCGGCAGCAGTTCCCCCGATTGTGTTGTTAGCTGCGTTGATGATGTCCACGCCGTCAGCAGTGTTGCTCAGGGCAGCAGTGCCGTTGATATCGGTCCCAATATAATTGCCCTGCACCTGGTTCCCTGTCGCGTCGCCGCCAAGGATTGCAATTCCCTGCCCGTTGTTACCCGAAATAACATTGCGGGCGCCGGCAGCAGTGCCCCCGATTGTGTTGTTAGCTGCGCCGATGGCCACGGCCTCACCAAAGTTGCCCAAGGCAGCAGTGCCGCTGACATCAGTGCCAATAAAGTTGCCCTGCACCAGGTTCCCTGTCGCGCTGCTGCCGCTGCTGCTGTTAACGATTACAAATCCCTCAATCTCACTACCCGAAATGACATTGCGGGCGCCGGCAGCAGTGCCCCCGATTGTGTTGTTAGCTGCGAAGATGCCCACGCCGAACTGAGCGTTGCCCAGGTCGGCAGTGCCGCTGACATCAGTGCCAATAAAGTTGCCCTGCACCAGGTTCCCTGTCGCGCCGATGCCTTCGATTACAATTCCATCCCCGTTAGCCGATATGACATTGCGGGCACCGACAGCAGTGCCCCCGATTGCGTTGTTGGCTGCGCCGCTGATGCAGACGCCAATACCATTGTTGCCTAGATTGGCAGCGCCGCTGAGATCAGTGCCAATGTAGTTGCCTTCGATCACATTGCTGCCATTCGTCTCCAATTCGATTCCGTCACGGAAGCCGAGGGACCCACCATTGAAGCGATTGATCACGAGGCCTCGCACAACACTGTTCCCACCAGTGATAAACAGCCCATTTGCGCTTGATCCTGCACTGCTTCCGTTCAGCTCGATAATCGGATTGCCTGCAAAACCCGGCTGCGTCGTGCCGTCGATCGTCACCGCATCGGTGATCTGCGGAAGCGGCGAGGTCGGCGTGATGGTCTGCGGGCCTGTGCCGATCTGGAAGTTGATCGTGTCCAGTCCGGCGTTCGTATTCGCCTGGTCTATTGCGGCCCTTAATGAGCCTGCCACGTTGTCCTGATTTGTGGTCACACTGAAAATCAGCAAGGGCTCACTCGTCACGGCTGTAGGTCCAACTTGCCCGTTGCGGAGAATCACGAGGTCGCTCAGCGCATCCGAGTTCAACCGCATAGGGATCACCGCCATCGGCTCATCTTCTACATCGAACGAAACTGACTGAAGACTCTGGGCTTGCTGCTCTTGCGAAGGCGCAGCTTTAGCGACTATGTGCAGCTTGTGGCCCGGCCCATCTACTATCACAAGGTCGTCTGAAGGTACGCTCGAAACCCGCGCGCGCACGATCTGCGTGGCTTGCGCCCACGAGCCTGAAGCCCAGACTTCGTCCTTCCATTTCTTGATGCCCTTCTTCTTCGCTTTTGCCGAATCAGCGCTCAGCAAATGAACACTTCCTTGATCCGTCAGCACGGCCAGCCCCACGTTGTGATCCCCTTTGAAGTCTCCGATAGCCACCGACTTCAATCCGAACGAAAAGGCCCGCTGACTCGTGCGCGCTTTCGGAACTGTGGCTTGTTGCTTCTCGTCGAGCGAGAGCTTGCGGTCGCGCCCGTTGATCACCATAAGCTCACGTCCCGCAGCGATCGCGATGTCCATCGTGTATTCTGCATCCAGATTCCCGATAGCAATTGCCGTCGCTTCGTCGCGAAGGGTGAACGATTCCGCCTTACCTCGAAGCGCGCCCTCGGGTGATTCAAACACCAGCGCTCTTGCTCCGCTGGCGGTGGCGACGCCGACCACTAGATCGGTCAATCCATCGGCGCGATTGACTTCTCCCGTAGCCATCGCGGTCACGCGCCCTGACAACTCGATTCGCTCCGCCGGACGGAAGTTCCCCTTGCCGTCGCCAGCGGAAAAGTAGAGCGCGTTGTTGCCTCGATTCGCAGTCACCGCATCCCAGTGTCCATCCGCATCGAAGTCTCCCGCCCCAACAAAGTCAGCCGCTGCGGACAAATCAAAAACTCGCGCCGGCGAAAGAAACGGTGCGTTGGTGAATAGGCCGCTCGCTTTGCGCTGTTGAGCTTCGGGTGCGTTCGGATAGATCGAGTCGACGTTGCCTCGGTGCAGGTTCAACATGCCTGCGCCGCTTGCGGAGTATCCGCTAACCAAATCCGGCACACCGTCCTCATCGAAGTCCGCCGATGCCATTGCCAAAGGCTTAGCCGGGCTAGACCCTGAGACTTCAGAAGTAGCAGACGTTTCGTAGCTGGTCAGCACATCGTGGCCGTCCCCAAAGTTTATGTATGGCCGGCCGCGCCCCGCAGCATGGACACTAACCTGGTCGCTCCAGCTCGCCGGGCTCGACGGCTCGGAAACTGTCGTGCTTGCCGACGTCCGGGCGAGCATTAGTTTTTCCCTGAGAGGTTTGACGATTAGAATACCAGCTACAATAAGGAGCATCAGGCATCCGATCGAAAGAAGAGCGGGGAAGAGTCGATATGCTCGCCTCCGAGGTAGGGGAAGACCGTTTTCTGGACTGTACATTAGACACTCCTTATGAAGGGTCTTTAGTCGGGGAATTGGTCCGCGTTGTAACCGACGCCGGAGCAACTCAAGGATTTAGGTTGACGTCGAAAGCCTCAACCGTGGCAACACCGATGCGCGCGGTAACTTAGGGGAGGCAATCGGAAAGCAAGTACCGCTTCCCACACTACGCACCAACTCCAGTAGCTAATGATCTCTAAGTCGATTCCATGACACTCGCTAGCCATAGCGAGCGGATCCCGGTGGGCTCCGAATTGACAGGTAGGCACGAGACGGGGCCAGATCAGCCCGAGTGAGCAAGACTTGGGGAATCCTCCGATAACCTGGTTAAACCGCTTGTGACAACCTTCGGAGCCAGATGAGTCCACGAACCCGTGTTGAGGCCTTGTTCGCTGAGTCTTACTCGCGGCGGAGTATACAAAACCACCCTTCGAAAGTCTACAACAAAATCCTCGGTCCTTTAGAGCTTGAGGAAAGGGATCAAACGCTGGGCGAATCTTAAGTCGCGCCAGGCGTGCGAGGTCCCTGACATAGTACTCGGAGGTCGTGCCTTCACTTCCACTGCGGCGTACTCCAGTTTTTGGAAAGTCGACGACTGGGCAACTTCTGAATTGATGAAGCGGTTCTACAAGAAGATGATTTCTGAAGGCCAGAACCCTTCGGCATCTCTACGAGCCGCACAAATTGAAATGTGGCGGCAGGACTGGTGGCGCGCGCCATACTACTGGGCGGCATTTGTCGTCCAAGGGGAGCCGAATTGACTGGCAACGTGTTGAACATCATATTGAGGGACTCCGATGGCAGCAATCCCACGAATATGACGGCGAGATGCATCTACCCGATTCCGGCGCAAGTCAGCCTTCTCTCGTTGCGGTAGCTCCGTTGCCGATCGCGTTAGAGTGCTCGTGCGTGAGCAGCTTCATCATCGCTTCGCGGCGATCGTAGAGCCGCTTGAGCTTTCGCGGCTTGTGACGTTCAAGCGCGTACGAGGTGATGAGGGGCAGCCCAATCGTCGAGTCCACGTAGCACACAACCGCATCCGGCAAACGGTCTGGATCAATCTTGCCCCACGAGACCGCTTCACTCGGCGTCGCTCCGGATAAGCCGCCGGTGTCCGGCCGCGCATCGGTCACTTGCAGGAAGTAATCGTGTCCCTTCTCTTCGATCTTCAAGACTTCCTGGATCTGCGGCTCAGTTTGAAGCAGGAAATTCTTCGGGCTGCCGCCGCCAAAAATCAGCACCGCGGACTTTCCGCCGCTTCGCTTCGCGTCTAACACAATCGCGGCAGTTTCGTTCACGTCGGCGTTCACATCAAACCGAAGTCTGTTTCCGATGAGCGCCTTCGCCGCCACGTTCATCCCGATCGAACTGTCGCCGGGCGATGAAGTGTAGATCGGAACAGCCGCTTCGTAAGCCGCAGCAAGCAGGCTCTTGCCCTTGATCCCAAGCACCCGCTCACGTTCGGCGATGTACTTACCCGCCAGATAATGAAACTCGGCGGTGGACATGTCTTTCTGAAAGTCCGGGCCCTCTATCATCTTTCGATAAAACTCGTCGGTGGACAGCAACACATCGTACTCGAAGAAGATGTCGTAGATTCGAACGACTCCTTCTTCGCGCAAAACGACGTCGCTGGTCTGCGGATTGCCGCGATGCATTCGAAGCCCGATTCCGAAGTGCGTGTCGTGATACAGGTTTGCGCCGGTAGAGACTATCCAATCGACAAAACCGTTTTCGATCAGCGGAATGATCGCCGACATCCCAAGCCCCGCCGGCGTCAGCGCGCCGGTCAGGCTCATCCCGACGGTCACATCGTCCTCGAGCATCTTCGCGACAAACAACCTGCACGCCTCGCGAAGCCGCGCTGCGTTGTAAGCGAGGAAGGCCGAATCAACAAGATCGGCAACGGTCATCGAGCCTGTGACCGGCTTCGGGTCGATCGCTTCGCCGCCAAGAAAGTCATGTTTGTGTGCCATTCGAACCTCGATGGATGACGAGCCCGCATGTTCAAATCCAGGCGATTAGGTTAAGGGCTCAGGTAAGGCATTGCAACCGCGATTGGCGGGGCGAGAGGTTCCCTATTCCACTGCGTACGGTGTGAGCCGCTCGATTATCTCGGCAGGCACCGCGACAGAGGTGAAACTGGAACGCGAGACGCACGCGAGCACGATGTGGCCCTCGGCAACCAGATTGCTCTCGCCTTTCTTGTTTACCTCGAATCGCAGCGTCAGCGACTTGTTTCCAAAGCGTCCGACAAAAGCCGAAACCTCGATCAAGTCATCCAGCACAAGAGGTTTCTTGAAGTCGAAATGAATCTGCACTCGCGGAAGCCAGATGTCGAAACGATCAAAGACTTCCTGGTAAGAGAGACCCACCGCGCGGAATAACTCCGTCTCGGCGATCTCGAAGAAGCGCAGGAACTGCCCGTAGTAAATGATCCCCGCGCGATCGATGTCCGACCAGCGAACGTGCTCTTCGATCGTGAATCGCTTGTGCATAGCTGGAGATTCTAACGTCGTTGAGAGGGCGCCACCAAGGCACAAAGACACGAAGCTGCACCAAGTCAGTGATTGCAATATGTTTTGGGCTTGTGTTCCTTTGGTGACTTCGCGGCCTAGTGGCGATGGATTAGAAGCCTGCTAGCAGACGGGCGAGTCCGCGTCTCGCTGGAATTCAGGCTCGTAGGGCTCGACGCTGATAGTCTCGTACATCGCTGAAGCTTGCGCCTTTGAAGGAGGCTTGCCCGGAATATCAGCGACGCGCACCGTGGTGATGCGACCGCGTCTCCTCAAGGCTATAAGATCGCCGGTGCGGACTTCGCGCGCGCTCTTAGCCTTTGCTCCGTTGATGAGGATGGCGCCGGCTTCGCACATCTGCTGCGCCAGCGTTCGCCTGCGTTCGAGCCGGGAGAGTTTGAGAAAGACGTCAAGGCGCATTGTGGGAAGGAGCGGAGGCGGGAGCTCGGAGTGGAGGAGTGGAGGTGCTGAGGAGTGGAGGTGCTGAGGAGAGGAGGTGTTGAGGAGCTGCTGCGCTCCTTGGCTTCTCAACTCCTCAGCTCCGCAGCTCCTCTACCCCTCTACTCCTCAGCTCAGCATCACCCCGGTTCACTCGCCGGGTTTCTCCGTCTTCACCGGCTCAGCCGTGTAACCATCGGTGATTTTGATGAACGCTTCTTCGCGCAACTGTTTCAGGTACTTCTTGCGAGCATCGTCCGCCTTTGCCATCGTAGCCGCGCGGCTTACCATCTGCTGCACTTCAGGATCGGCGAACGCCCGGGTTACCGGGTCCTTACGGTCATCGACTCGAATGATCTGAAAACCATCCTGAAGCCTGATGGGCTCGGTGACTTCACCGGGCTTGAGCGTCGAGACAGCAGCCGCGATATCCGCTTTCAGCTCGCCTGGCTTGAACGTCCCCATCTTTCCATCCTGCGCGCGAGTGGCGCGGCTTTCGGGCGAGTTCTTCTTCACCGCTTCGGCAAAGCTCTGGCCCGCTTTCAACTCTTCGGTTATCCGCCGCGCCCGCTGCTCGACCTCGGCCGCGGTGTGGCCCTCGAGCGGAAGGAAGATCTCCGAAAGCATCACTTCGCCCGCCGTTGTGAACAGGTTCTTGTGTTTCTCGTAGAATTCGAGGCGGTCCTTGTCGGTCAGGTTCTGGTAGATGGGTGAAATCACCTCGCGCTGAACCACGTACTGTTGGAGGAGTCCCTTCCGCAGTTGGGCTCGCGCGAGCTCCGGATCGATGCCTTGTTTCTTGAGCTCGTTCTCAAAAGCAATCAGGTTGGGCAGTCCGTTCTCCTTCGCCATCCTGGCCATCTCCTGGTTGACGTCGGCTTCGACGTCGAGGCCAATCTCTTTGGCTTTCTGCTCCATCAGCAGGTTCTCGATCAGGTAATTCAGAACGGCCGGCTTCTGTCGCTCGAATTCGGCTTCGATCTCGGCGTCGCTTTTGCCCGCCATGCCCCTGGCCAGGTCTTCTCTGAATTCCCTCACCGCGTTGAGATAGTCAGCGCGAGTTATGATATCGCTGTTGACCCGGGCGACGATTTCGTTGATCAACTCAGGCTCCTGCGCCCGCGCTGAACCAGACAACGCCAGCACGAAACCCATGGCCAGAGTCGTAATCAGAAACTTCATATTGCCCATCCCCATTCTTAGTTTTGAACTGTGAATCATGAACGAACGAGTGACTGACAATTTGCGCCTGTCCCTCCGGTGTTCAGGATTCGTTGTTTCCCGTTAATTCTGCCTTATCAGTCCGCTGTATGTGAAGCCCAGACCGGAGTCGATTATCTTGATCGAGGCTGAAGAGACGAGCCGGTCGACCGCTAAGTCGATTGCCTGCTGGTTCTTTCGTGCGACGATTTCCTCAGCTAACACCTGGCGGCGATCATCAAGCCGCGAACGACGTTCATCGATCGGGTGAGGCTGGATTCGCCGGTCAAGCTTGAATATATGAAAGCCGTACCCGGATTCGACGATCTGGCTAACGTCTCCCGGCCCAAGCGGCTTAATCGCTTTTTCAAGCACGTCGGGAAGCTGCCCATCGTCGTAGCGCGTCAAGCCACCCATCTCTGCGTTTGGCGCGTCCGAGTGTAACCGCGCAACGGCAGCGAAGTCTCGCTTGCCCTCGGTGACTTCGCGGTGCAACCGCTCGGCTTCTTCCCGCGACTGGACGCGAATCTCCCGCACGGCAAACCCGCCGCGTTCGGTCAGGCGCGATTGGTTCTTTTCGATGTACTGCTGGATCTCTTCCTGTGAGACTCTGACGTCCTTGAGCAGCACTTGCTGATAGCACTTTTCGACCAGCAGATCGCGCGCAAGCTCCTCGCGCGCTCTCGAGCTTGCGGTTGTGGATTTCATCTGCGGGTTGTCTTGAGCGGCCTGGGCCATTTCGGCATCGGTAATGGTGAGCCCCACACGCGCGGCTTCATCGAGTACAACCCTGCGGCGTATGAACTCATCGAGCATCTTGCTTTTGAGTGAGTCGCCTGATTCGGGGCTTGTGAACTCGCCGACCTTGAGAGCGAAGAACTGTTCGAACTCCGCGCGATGGACTTCCCGGCCGTTTATCGAGGCGATAACAGGCGAATGGTCCCCGGCGCGACAGGCGGCAGCCATCGTCATCGTGAGCGCGCACAGCGCATATAGGAACCGGGTGACACTCATCTTGAAGCGCTCCTATTGATTGGCAAGGCCAGGCTCCTTAGCGGCTCTTCACGACTCCGAAGCATTGTACGAGTCGCCTCTTGCTGCCCGCAATCGGCCGGCTTCACAAGCCGCCCTACTCCGATTCTGGTCCGAGGCTGGTCAGGCTTCGGCGCAAAGTCCTTAGAAAAGTGAAACCATTTCGACGTGCGCCTCACTTACTGGAGTTCAGCGACAGCCTAATCAAGTTCAAGTAGCCGATGGAGGGAGAATAATGAACACAAAGCCTGGTTTCCTCAAATACGCGTCGAAAGCGGCGGCGGTGGTGGTCACAGCGCTGGTCTGCTACGCATCCGTCTCCACCATGTGGGCTCAAAGTTCAATAAGCGGCGAATGGATAATCGAGATGAAGCCGGGCACCGACTTCGTTTATTTCTCGATTCATCGGCGGAGCGAGAGAGGCGGTAGTCACTCGTCCTCTTCGGACATTCGGGCCGACAGCCTCAAAGGACTGACTGCTGCTCAAGCCTCGGGCAGGGGTTCGGCCGTGACTTTTCAGATCGTGCGAGAAGCCGGAACGCTGAACTGTGAAGGCTGGTTCAAAGAGGGGAAGGGCTCAGGGAGCTTTAGCTTCGTTCCCAATCAAGGCTTCGCCGCTGAAATGAGGGGTCTCGGCTACGAACAGCTCTCGGACGAGAAGCTGTTCGCGATGGCCGTGCATGACATTGGGCTGGTTT
Organism: Blastocatellia bacterium; assembly: GCA_049273855.1. Taxonomy (GTDB): domain Bacteria; phylum Acidobacteriota; class Blastocatellia; order UBA7656; family UBA7656; genus Onstottus_B. The sequence continues at coordinate 629 of JBASRN010000083.1, read as the reverse complement.
TTATACGCGAGCTGGGCTCGCTCGGTTATGACCATCTGACGACAGATCAGCTCTTCGCGATGCGCATTCATGGCGCCGGCCCGCAATTCATCAAAGAGATGCAAGCCCAGGGTTACGACCGGGTGCCTGTCGATAATCTGGTTGCGATGCGGATTCACGGGGTCAAGCCCGAGTTCATCGGTGCACTCAGATCGCTGGGATATGAGCAACCGCCCCTCGATCAGCTTGTGGCGATGCGCATACACGGTGTGAGCCCCGAGTTCATCAAGGGCTTGCAAGACTCCGGCTATCGGCAGCCGCCGATCGACCAACTGATTGCGATGCGAATCCACGGCGTCAAGAATCAATTCATCAAGGAGCTAAGGGAGCTTGGCTACGCGCAGATCTCAATCGATCAACTGGTCGCGATGCGCATTCACGGCGTAAGCACGGCGTTCGTCAAGGAGATCAAGGCGCAGGGCTACGACCGTGTTTCGCCCGATCAGCTTGTGGCGATGCGAATCCACGGGGTGAGCTCGGCATTCATTCAGAAGGCGAAGTCGCGTGGGTTCAATGACGCTTCAATCGATCAACTGATCGAGTTGAAGATTCGCGGCTTCGACAAATAACCAACACGTATGGAGGTCTGA
>JBASRN010000082.1:0-20927 GCA_049273855.1 Blastocatellia bacterium | reverse complement strand
GTCGTGACGGCCGTCACGACGCCGCGTGACAGCGGTCATCGCCATCTGGACCCGGAAGCCGTATCGTGGCTGCGTAGACTTATTGGTTTGAAAATCGAAGGAGGATCCAGTCATGAAACGTCATTTGTTTATACTCTCGATACTGAGCGTGCTGGTGCTTGGGGTGTTGGCGCTGGCGTCACAGGCGCCCGCTCAGTCGCGAACCCGCAAACCAGTCCCGCCGATGCTCGAGCAGATCAAGCCGCAGCAGCCAGGGATCCAAAAGGCGGTTGTGGAGTTCACCGAGCCAGTCAAGCTGCTCGGAGCGATTCTAAAGGGCTCGTATCTGTTCCTGCACGACGAAGGCAAGATGTCGCGAGGCGAGCCTTGCACGTGGGTGTACGGCCGGGGTGAAAGCGGCAAGTTCGACAAGCTAGTTACATCGTTCCATTGCATTCCGGTGGAACGCGAAACGCCTGCGGAGCAGTTCAAGGTGATCGTCTCGGGGGTGGCCTCGCCATTCACCTTGCCCGAGGTGATTGAGTACCGATTCGCGGGAAGCACCGAGGGTCACCAGGTTCCGAAAGCCGGATGACCAGGTTCCCTTCCGCAATACTAGAATCGGCCCGTGCGCTACCGCCGCGTCAGATCGCGGCGGTAGCCATTCTCGGACCCGAAGGAGGCAATTGTCATGTCTACGGATAATCGCGATGTACTGGAAGTCCTGAAAGCAGAACTCAACTTTATCGAGAAGGGCGGCTACGGTAAGCCGGCCGGCGAGCCCTGGGTGTCGACCTCTATCTTCCAAAGCTCGCCCAGCTGCTTGAACCTCGGCGATCCGGCCCGAACGCACCCTTGCAGCGAGTGCTTGCTTTGGGACCTGGTTCCGCCCGAGGATCGAAGCCAGACAGTGCCGTGCCATTACATTCCGCTGACCGAGACTGGCGAAACCGTCGCAACCATCGAAGCGCGCGAGAACCAGCAAGAGCTGGAGGAAAAAGTCGAGACCTGGCTGCGAGGCACCATTACCCGGATTGAACAGGAGCGCGCTGCGAATCAACCGTCTGGCTGAGGGCTCGGTATCTCGGTCCAGCAGGTTGATACGGTCCAGCCGCGTTGGCGGCATTGCCGGGTGAAATACTCTAAATCGACTTTTCAGCCACCCGGAAGGAGATCGAGCCATGAAACCCGAACTCTATGTGATTGCTTTGATCGGAGTGCTAGCAGCTCTCTACTTCCTGGTACCACGTGTGGTTGGCACGCTCATCAAGTTTCGCGGTAAGCGGGTGATCACCTGCCCCGAGACGCGGGCACCGGCCGCAGTTGATGTCGATGAGGGCTATGCCGCGTTGACCGCGCTAGTGGGCGATCCGGAGCTGAGACTGAAGAGTTGTACGCGGTGGCCCGAAAGAGAAGACTGCGGTCAGGAGTGCCTGCTGCAGGTTCGGCTGGCACCCCACGACTGCCTGGCTCGCACGATGCTCGAGGACTGGTATCGAGGAAAACCCTGTGTTCTTTGCAGCGCGAAGTTCCACGAAATCGGCTGGTCGGATCACAAGCCCGCGATGTTAAGCCCCGAGGGCCTCATACGCGAATGGAGCGAGATCCCCGCCGAACAGTTGCCCAATGTGTTTGAGACACACCAGCCGATTTGCTGGGCTTGTTCTGTAACGCGGTCGCTGTTGCGCTCCCATCCGGAGGTCGCCGTAGACCGTTCTCGTATCAGCGCGCCGATCGTCAGAAAGGGGTGACCGATCTCACGAGTGCTCGTGACGGTGAGCATAGCGCCGGGGGAGCTTGTCTCAATAGAATGGACCCTGGCAGGGATCCGGTTGCGGGCTCGCTGGCGCGCCTGCCCGCTTAATTAATGGAACGAGCTCGAGTGGATTGATAAGGAGACAGATCATGAACAAAGGAACAGCGATGGCTCCGGCAAAGGCGCTCAACCCCCTCCAGCGCAGATGGGATCCAACGGGCTTTTTCGAGATGCCCTACAGCCGACTGTTTGAAGGCTTGAGATCGCCGTTTGCCGAGGAGGCTTTCCCTCTGACCAGGTGGGCGCCGGCCTGCGACATCTACGAGACCGAGAAAGAGGTCGTCGTCAAGGCCGAGCTTCCCGGGTTGAAGAAGGAGAATGTGAACGTCAGCATAGAGAACAACGTGCTGACCATCCACGGCGAACGCAAGTTCGAGGATGAGACCAAGAAGGACAACTATCACCGTGTGGAGCGAACCTACGGTGAGTTCATGCGCAGCTTCACGCTCCCAACTTTTGTTGACACTGCCGGGATTGGCGCAGAGTTCAAGGACGGAATCTTGATGCTAACGCTCCCCAAGCGTGAGGAGGCCAAACCCAAACAGATCGAGGTCAAGGTCAAATAGATTGCCATGGCGACACCGGTGATTCTGCAACGGTAGTCGCTTACCTAGCCGCGCGGTTAACTCCTTCACCGCGCGGCTTCCTTTTTTGTAGATCGTCCCGGATGCGGGCTTTCGCACAAAACGGTGCGGACGTTTCCGCAGTTGCCTGCCTTTAAATCTCACCTCTTGCGACGGAATGGTAATTGCAACCTAAGCGGCAGTGGGCGCCGGAATTCCGCGCGATATCGGGAAAGAGAGGTTGATGGCCGTATGAATCCAGCTCATGCGCACTTGCTTATGAATCACATTCCAGTAATTGGGGTTGCGGCAGGGTTCTTATTACTGGTCTACGCCGTGATAAGGAAGAGTGAGGAGATGAAGAGAGGTTGATGGCGTGGACCGCAAATCTAGGGGGGCAGATACGCCACTCGGAAATCCAAGCAGGGGCTCCAATTACCTCGGAGATCGAAGACCCGGGGGAGGACCAGGAGCCGGAGCGAGGAAAAGATCGGAATAAGGACAGAGATCATGACTGAGGTTCCGCGGGAGACGGATTGCAGACGATGAGACAACCTCTACACGCACTCAAGCACGACCACCGGGTGATCGAGAGAGCGCTACGTGCGCTGGACGGAATCTGCCTCAGGCTCGGGTTGGGAGAGGAGATTCCCCGCTCAGCGCTCGCGCAGCTTGTCGAGTTCATCGGCGCATTTGCCGATCGCTATCATCACGGCAAAGAGGAATCATATCTTTTCCCCGCGCTGGAGCGACGAGGGATCTTGCGCGAGGGGGGACCCCTTGCCGTGATCGAGCAGCAACACGAGATTGAGCGCAAGCTGACTGCGCAAATGCACCGCGCCCTCGAAGAGTACGCAGAACTTGATCAGGTGTCGAAGCAGCGTTTTGTTGAAGCCGCTCGCCGCTATACAGATCATTTGACTGCGCACATACAGACGGAGGACAGCATACTGTTCAGGCTTGCAGACGAGATCCTCGAAGAAACCGACATCGCTGAGATGAAAGAAGGGTTCAAACGATCTGAGAGTGAATTGAACCCTCTGACGCGAGACGAATATGAGAGACTGTCCAGCGAACTGGAAGACACCTGGGTAGTTTAGGAAAACAGCGAGTTGCGCGGTCCTTCACCTTCCCTATTTTACTAGAGCCGCTCACGCTGGGGTCGAGCATACGATCACCAGTGATCTCGGTGGCAGTTCCCTTAGGATTCGGATGACTGCGGTGTCTGAGATGGTCGATTCCCAATCAACGCCCTGGCTTGATCAAGGGCCGCACGCGCTCGACCCGGCGAAGATCGCGCGTTTGCTCGGAGTCGAGCCCACTCAGGGCCTCAGCACATTCGAAGCAGATGAACGACGCAAGCGGTTCGGTGCGAATGCCCTTCAAAGCATCCGGCCACGCCCTGCGTGGCGGATCCTGCTTGAACAGTTTGCAAGCCTGATCGTCGGGTTGCTCGCAATCGCGGCCTTGATTGCGTGGGCGACCGGCGAGGTCATCGAAGCGGTCGCCATCATCGTTGTGCTCGTGATAAACGCGCTGGTCGGCTTTGCGACGGAATGGCAAGCCGGACAGGCCCTGGATGCCCTGCGTCGGCAGGCTCGCGCGACCGCGCGCGTGCGGCGGGACGGACACGAGACAAAGGTTGACGCGGCGGACCTGGTGCCCGGCGACATCGTCATCCTCAATGCTGGAGACCGCGTGCCGGCCGATGCCCGGCTGGTCGAGGCCGTGGGCCTGCGCGCGGAAGAATCCGCGCTCACCGGGGAAAGCACGACTGTTGAGAAAGCACCCGACCCGGTTGTGCCTGATGCGCCGCTGGCCGAACGCCATTCGATGGTCTACCTGGGCACAACCATCGCGGCCGGCCACGCGGTTGCGGTCGTCGCCGCGACCGGCGCACGGACGGAGCTTGGACGCATCGGCAAGCTCGTCGCCGACGCTCCCGAGGAATCAACGCCGCTCGAAGCGCGGCTTGCCCATCTCGGTCACCGGCTGGTCTACGTAGTGCTCATCATAGCGGTGGTGGTGATGGTGACCGGCTGGCTTCGAGGCGATGGCCTGTGGCTGATGGCTGAGGTGGCGATCAGTCTTGCCGTCGCGGCTGTGCCTGAAGGTTTGCCGGCGGTGACCACGCTGATTCTCGCACTCGGCGTAATGAGGATGGCCCGGCAGAACGCAATCGTCCGAAGGCTTGCGGCGGTCGAAACTCTCGGCAGCACTTCAATCATATGCACCGACAAAACCGGGACGCTGACGCAGAACCGAATGACGGTGCGCGAGTATCGCCTGGCGGACGGTAGCTCGGTTTTGTCGAGCGATCCACAATCCGCGGCTGACGAAGACGAACTTCTGGGCCGGGTTGTTCGCGCAAGCGTCCTCTGCAATGAAGCATCATTGACGGCCAATGCGGGCAATCGGTCGCGCGCAATCGGGGATCCCACCGAGACGGCGTTGCTCGTGGCAGCCGAGGAAATGGGCGTTGACGTTTCCGGCCTCCGCTCCAAGTACCCGAAGGTCATCGAGGTTCCGTTTGACGCTTCTACCAAGCGAATGATCACGGTTCATCGCGGCAAGACTGGAGTTGATCTTGCAGCGATCAAGGGCGCCCCCTCGGTGGTGTTGAAGGCCTGCGCCAACTATGTTGATAGCGGCGGGGTCACGCCGCTGCTTGACGACGACGTTCGCGCCCGGTTTTTGAGCGCCAATGAAGAAATGGCCGGCCGCGCTCTGCGTGTGTTGGGCCTCGCTGAAAAGAACCTGGATCGAGTCGGAGATCGAGTAGCTCAGGGGTTAGTCTCTGAGCTGGAATCCAATCCTCAGATCCAGGCTGGTTACACGTTCCTCGGTTTCGTGGGCATGATAGACCCACCGCGCCCCGAAGTCCCGGAAGCAATCGAACAGGCGCGCGCCGCAGGCATCCGCATAGTGATGCTGACGGGCGACCAGATGAACACCGCTCGCGCCATCGCCCGTGAGTTGCGATTGAATGGCGATCAGGAAATTGTGGCGTTGCACGCGCGTGATCTGGAGGGCGCCAGTCACGATGGTCTTGTAAAGCTCGCGCGGGCAGCCACCGTATTCGCGCGTGTCTCACCCGAAGACAAACTTCGAATTGTTGAAGCTCTGGTGCAGTCAGGAGAGGTGGTAGCCGTGACCGGAGACGGCGTTAACGATGCCCCCGCGCTCAAACGCGCGAGCATCGGAATCGCGATGGGCGAGCGGGGAACAGAGGTGGCAAAAGAAGCCGCGGACGTTGTGTTGGCCGACGACAACTTTGCCACCATCGTGAAAGCCGTCGAGGGAGGCCGGACGATCTATGCGAACATCATCAAGTTTGTTCATTTGATTTTCTCGCACAACCTTGGCGAAGTGCTTGTGATCTTCTTGAGCATAGCGGCCGGATGGCCGCTCGCGCTTCTGCCGCTTCAGATTCTCTGGGTTAATCTTGTCACCGATATCTTCCCGGCGCTTGCGCTTGCTGTTGAACCAGCGACGCAGGGCGTGATGCAGCGTCCGCCGCGTCCGGCGAACTCTACATTGCTGTCACGAGATCTTCTTGTCTTAATAAGCTGGCAGGGGGCGATGCTGGCCGCAGTAACCCTTTGGATCTATGGGTGGGCGCTTGATGCCTACGGCGAGGGCGATCACGCGCGAACTGTGGCGCTGATGGCACTCGTTGGCGTTCAGCTAGGTCATATGTTCAACTGCCGGTCGCGGACGCGGTCCGCTTTTGAGGGACTATTCCACAATCCATTCATCTGGATTGCGGCGGCCATCGTCATCGCTCTCCAACTGATGGCGGTTTATCTGACACCGCTTTCACGCGTGCTAAACACGACTCGGCTTACAAGTGTGGATTGGCTTCTGGCGACCGGCGCAGTCTTCGCTCCCATCCTGCTGGTAGAGGTGACGAAGTCATTCTCTAATTGGAAGCGGGCCCGGTGACTATCTCGTCACTACGGTCGATGGGAGATTTTCCCACCCTCTTGGCCGCTTATCGCGAATTTCCCCACAAAGACGCGGCATCACTGCAATTTTCAAACTAGAGCCCGGGCACCCCACTTGCGAGTCTATGTAGTGGAGATGCTATGGATCATTCGCCTGAGCCTCAGATCGACGGTGCAGTTTTTCATATTCACAACGTCACAAAGGTCTATCGCATCGGCCAAGTGGAAGTGCACGCGCTGAGAGGCGTAGAGTTGGATCTCTATCGCGGCGAGTTTGTCGTGCTCCTGGGTCCGTCAGGCAGCGGGAAGTCGACGCTGCTCAACATACTCGGCGGGCTCGACACCCCAACGAGCGGCGAGGTCTACTATCTCGACCACATTCTGACGTCCGCGAGCGACAAGGAGCTTACTCGCTTCCGCCGCGAGCACGTCGGCTTTGTCTTCCAGTTCTACAATCTGATTCCCAGCCTGACCGCGCTCGAGAATGTCGTCCTGGTCACGGAGATCGCCGAAAAGCCTATGGATGCGAAGGAGGCTCTGGATCTGGTCGGCCTTAGGGACAGGCTGAATCATTTCCCCGCCCAGCTTTCAGGCGGAGAGCAGCAACGTGTGGCGATAGCCAGGGCGGTAGCAAAGCGCCCCGAAGTACTGTTGTGCGACGAGCCGACCGGTGCGCTCGATTTTGCGACCGGCAAGGTCGTGCTCGACGTGCTTGAGCGCGTGAACCGCGAGCTCGGCACAACTACGGCAGTTATCACCCACAACGCGGTCATTGCTGCTATGGCCGATCGCGTTATCCGAATCGGCAGCGGCCAGATTCTCGACGTGGTTCACAACGAAACGAAAGCCCGACCGGCTGACCTGAGCTGGTGAGGAGAACTTGACGAGGGATGTCCTGAGTACCGTGGGCCAACAACTATGACGGCGCTGAATCAAAAACTCATTCGCGATCTGCTGCGGCTGCGGGGGCAGGTCATCGCCGTCGCGTTGGTAGTTGCTTGCGGGATCGCTACCTACGTGACGATGCGCAGTTCGTATGAGTCGCTCGTCGTGTCGCGTGCGATCTATTACCAACAGTATCGGTTTGCAGATCTATTTGCTCAGTTGAAACGCGCCCCCGAATCGCTCGCGGCGGAAATCCGAGACATCCCCGGCTCCGGAACGGTGCAGACACGGTTGGTGGTTGAAGTGACGCTCGATGTTCCGGGGCTCGACGAGCCGGCTACAGGCCGCTTGCTATCCATCCCCGAACGGCGAATGCCGATACTCAACGATTTGTACATCCGGCAAGGGCGTTACGTTGAACCAGGACGACGCGATGAAGTCATAGTCAGCGAGGCGTTTGCCGAAGCGAACCAGCTTCAGGTCGGTCAATCGCTGGGTGCGGTGATAAACGGCCATTGGGAGCAGCTGAACATCGTAGGGATCGGTCTCTCTCCTGAATATGTACACGAGATCCGCGCGGCGGACGTGTTTCCTGACCGCAGGCGCTTCGGCGTCATGTGGATGAGCCGTGAGGCGCTCGGTCCGGCCATCGATATGGAGGGCGCTTTCAACAACGTCACACTTTCGCTCGCGCCCGGGTCAAGCGAGGCTGAGGTGATCGCTCGGTTGGATACTGTGCTCGAGCGATACGGCGGGCTTGGCGCCTACGGGCGCGACGAGCAGGAATCGAATCGCTTCCTTGCGGACGAGATTGAGCAGGATCGCATCACCGGGATCATCATCCCGTCTATCTTCCTCGGCGTGGCGGCGTTTCTGATTCACCTGGTTTTGTCGCGACTGGTCGCAACCCAGCGCGACCAGATCGCGGTGCTCAAAGCATTCGGATACGGCAGCGTCGCGGTTGGAGTCCACTATTTGAAATTCGCGCTTGTGGTTGTGCTGGGCGGCGCCGCAACCGGCACTGTGCTGGGAGTGTGGTTGGGCGCCGGCTTGGCGGAACTCTACAGACAATTCTTTCGGTTCCCGGTATTGGAGTTTCACGTCGGAATTACAACGGCTGGACTGGCGATAGCGATCAGCGCGGGAGCGGCGTTTCTGGGCGCGACCCTGGCCGTGCGGCGGGTGGTTGCCTTGCCTCCCGCCGAAGCGATGCAGCCCGAGCCGCCGGCGAGCTTTCACCCCGGAGTCCTGGAGCGAAGCGGGCTTCATAATCTCCTGTCGCCGGCAGGGCGTATTATCGTTCGCAACATCGAGCGCAGAAGGTGGAAGACTGGTCTTACGATTCTGGGGATCGCGCTCGCGGTCTCCGTGCTTGTCGTGGGCCGTTATTCATTCGACGCCCTCGACTACATCATCGACGTCCACTTTCGCATTGTTCAGCGCGAGGATGTGACCATAACGTTCAACAATCCGCGAAGTTCGCGCGCCCGGTATGACGTTAAGCACTTGCCCGGCGTGGTGCGCGCTGAAACATTCCGTGCAGTGCCGGTTCGTTTACGATTCAAGCATCGGTCGAAACGGGTTGCGATTCTAGGCATCGAGCCCGATGGTGAGCTGCGCAGACTGGTCGACCGCAAACTACAGAAGGTTGATTTGCCGCAAGAGGGACTGATGCTTTCGTCAAAGCTCGCCGAATTGTTAGGAGCTCGGCCCGGCGACACAATCACGGTGGAAGCGCTCGAGGGTGAGCGGCCGGTGCGCGGTGTTCTACTGGCGAGGTTAGTGGACGAGTTGATCGGATTGTCTGCTTACATGGACGCCCGCGCGCTTAATCGCCTGATGCGCGAAGGCGAAACCGTTTCGGGGGCTTATCTGGCCGTCGATCCGAAATTCGCGCCGCAACTCTACACGCTGATCAAGCGGACACCAAGCATAGCGGGCGCGACCTTTCGCGAGATGATGATCGCGTCGTTTCTCGAAACGGTTGCCCAGAGCCTGACTATTTCAACGACGGCGCTGATCGTCTTCGCCTGTGTCATCGCGTTCGCGATGGTCTACAACAGCGCGCGAGTGGCTCTTTCGGAGCGAGGCCACGAGTTGGCATCACTGCGAGTGCTTGGTTTCACCCAGCGAGAAGTCTCGGTGATGCTGCTGGGCGAACAAGCCTTGTTGACGCTTGTCGCTGTACCGTTCGGATTTGCGATTGGATTTGGCCTCTGCGCGCTAATCGCCCGGTTGATGAACACCGAACTCTATCGAATGCCCCTGGTTGTAAGCGGCGACACTTATGCCTTTGCATTCCTGATCGTCGCCGCCGCGGCGGTGCCGTCTGGTTTGTTGATAATGAGGCGGCTCTACCGCCTCGATCTGGTCGAGGTACTCAAAACGCGAGAGTGAATTATGAAGAAGACTCTGACCCGAATCCTTTTTTATCTGGTGGCGTTGGGAATCATCGCGATGATCGTCATCGCATTCCTGCCGTCGCCAATCACGGCGGAATCGGCTCGCGTCACAAAGGGGCCGCTTCAGGTTACCATCGACGAGGAAGGCGAGGCCCGCGCGCACGATCGATTTGTTGTCGCGACGCCGATAGCCGGACGGCTCACCCGCGTCGATCTCCACGACGGCGATCCGGTTTCAGTCGGTCAAGTCGTGGCTGTCATCACCCCGTTGCCGATCGATCAACGCGAGCGTGCTGAGCTCACCGCGCGCGTGCAGACCGCCGAAGCATTGAGGCGAAGCGCGGATGAAACAATCGAGCACGCCCGTGCGGACTACGAGCAAGCGAAGCGCGACTTGCGCCGAGCCGAGGACTTACTGGAGGCGGGCGTAGTATCGACCCAGTCCTTTGAGCAGGCAAAGAACGCCGAGAGTTCCGCCAGGAGCGAGTTCGAGTCGGCGAGATTCAAAGCGCAAGCCGCGGCGTCTGAGGTGAAGGTTGCCAGGGCCGGCTTGATCGCCATCGAATCAGAGCAAAGCGCGGCCAGCCGAAACGTAACCCTGCGGTCGCCCGTGCGCGGCCGCGTGTTGCGCGTGCTGGAGAAGAGCGAGCGAGTCGTAACAGCCGGGACGCCGATCATTACGATCGGCGATCCTCACAAGCTCGAGGCCGTCGTGGACTTGTTGTCCGCCGATGCGGTGAAGGTGAAACCTGGCGCTCCCGTACTTCTGGAGAACTGGGGCGGCGAGACACCCATTCGAGCGCGCGTTCGAGCGATTGAGCCCTCGGCGTTCACCAAGGTTTCCGCGCTTGGAATCGAAGAGCAACGCACCAATATCGTGGCTGACTTTGTAGATTCTCCAGGTCCCCTCGGAGATGGCTATCGTGTCGAAGCCAGGATAATAATCTGGGAAGCTGAGAGCGTGCTGAAGGTCCCTTCAAGCGCGTTGTTCAGGCACGGCGATGGATGGAGCGTGTTCGCTGTCGAAGCCGGCAGGGCGACCAGGCGCGCGGTGGAAATCGGCCACAGAACCCAGTTTGAAGCCGAAGTGCTGAACGGGATCACAGAGGGCGCGGCGGTCATCCTTCACCCCACGAATCAAATCACGGAGGGCGCTCGCGTCGAAGCCCGCTAGTCCGATCAACCGATTCGACCTGCGCGCAAGCTTGGACGGGCAGGAGGTTGAGACCCCGCACGACTCGGTTCGCTAATCGATATGACGCCAAAGGACCGACAGGACTCCGACCTCTAAACCCACAACCGTTTTTGTGATCGCCGGCACTTCGGGGCGACCCGCTGCCGAGGATGAGCGGACTCGCCCGGTGATATTCCTCAGGATTGCGCGATTCAACCCAGCGCTTATGCCCAGTCAAATAGAAAATCTGTCGGAATGCAGGGCACGTGTGTTGCCTAGATAGCGGAAGATGTCGAGGAATAACGCACGGCCTGAGCGCGCAGGTGAGTGAGGGAGGTAAAACCATGTTGGAGCGATTTGTAAACCGAACGGAGGCGGGCAAGCTATTAGCGACCCGGCTGACTCGATATGCCGGCCGCATGGATACGATCGTACTGGCGTTGCCTCGCGGGGGTGTGCCGGTGGCATTCGAGATAGCACGAGCCTTAGGCGCTCCGATTGATGTGTTTCTCGTGCGCAAGCTCGGAGTGCCCGGGCAGGAAGAGCTGGCAATGGGCGCAATAGCAAGCGGGGGCGTAAGGGTATTGAATAGGGACGTCGTTGGTTATCTGGACATTCCCGAAAACACAATCGATGCCGTTGCCCGCAAGGAGCAGCAGGAGATGGAGCGCCGCGAACGTCTGTATCGCGGCGACAGCCCCGCAGCCGAAGTGCGCGGCAGAACGGTCATCCTGGTGGACGATGGGCTGGCCACGGGCTCAAGCATGCGCGCGGCGATTGCCGCACTCAAGAAACTAGAACCGGGACGAATCGTTGTCGCAGTTCCAGTTGCACCACCGTCCACTGTTGATCAGCTTAAACGAGAGGTGGACGAAGTAGTGTGCGTCCTCAAGCCCGAGCAATTCGATGGAGTTGGCCGCTGGTATCAGGATTTTTCGCAGACTACTGACCAGGAGGTGCGGAGTCTGCTTGACAGCGCCAACCAATGCGTTCAGCCGGGCAACGGTTGATCGAGCAGAGGAGGAGGACATATGAATCCAGGACTTCTAATACCTCTACTTGCCGAGGACGCGGTCCAGCAACCTGTTCAGCCGGCTATGACCTCTGGTTGTAGGGGCAGGCTGAATTTCAACCGAATCAGGCGACACCCTGCGTCCCGTCATCCTGTCTAAGTGGATGCGGTAGAAGACGGGTGTGAGCGGGTTCGCACGATCACCGTGGGCCCAAGCTACACACGCAGCTTCCCACCACGTAGCGCGCTTTTGCAGCAACTCAAGAGCATGCAACCGCACGGCTTTGAATTCCGGCTTGTCCGGCAATTCTTCGAACCTGCCAAAAGCGACAACACTCATCCAATGATGCTGGTCCTTAACATCGTCAATCTCCAAGCAAACAAGGGGATTGGCGCGCATATGTTCGATCTTCTGACCGAGAGTGCTAAAACCGTAGAGGCACTTGCCGTCGTAAGCGAGACAAACGGGCACAACATAAGGCTGACCGGCACTCTCGCAAGCTAATCTTGCGACGCCAGTTTCCGCGAGGGCCTTGCGGCATTCTTCAGGCGTCATCTCCTGGATAACCATGGGGGCCTCTATGACTTTTAATCGTCAGGCCAGAAGATCAGAACATCGGGTCCACGAACAGGTCTTCCTCGACCGCCCGCACGCCCGGAGCGTGGCTGACGGCGCCCAGGATTGCTCGTTTCTCGGCCCAGGAGCGAACGCGGCCCGACATTGTTACTGCGCCGTCCGTAACTTGCACCTTGATTCGATCCGCTTCGCGCTCGGCGCGCCGCTCCAGGGCTTCTTCAATCGTTTCACGAATTGTCTCCGAATCTACGATTGGCCCTGTGACCTTTATCTTGTTAATGACTCCACAAACGCCGGCCAGATGCCGAACCGCACGCTGGGCGTCTTCGCGTTCAACTAACAGATCGACATCTCCTTCAAGTGTCACCCAGCCATTGGAGACGGTTGACCTGATTCGCTCATCCGGCACCCATACGTCCCACTTGATAGCGTGACGAACGGCGCCCGCGATCTCGGTGTCGGTTCTGACCATGCCGTCGGGCACCTTGACCTCGATATCGTTGGCTACATCGAGCACGCCGAACACTCGGTGGGCCGCCTCTTGCGCGGCGAGTTTTTTTGCGTAACTGCTGACGGTGCCCGTCAAGGTGACGACTCCACGCTCCACGGCTACTCCCACCTCTGTTTCTTCAACTCGGGTGTCCCACTTGAGTTCGCGGAGCACGTCTTGTTGAACCTGTGAATCGCTTTTGGTTTGCATCTTCGCTGACATCATGACCTCCTTGCGGACGATTCCCGCTACGTACAAACTGGCTATCGAGCGGCAAGCAGCGGTGCTCGACATCGGCAGTCGCGCGCCGAACGCCTACTTGCTGCCAAAATGAGTCTTGCGCTTGCCGCCTCCCTTTATTCCACCGGCCTGTTGGCCGCCCATTCCGCCTCCGCTCTTGCCCCCTTTACCGCTCCTCTGGGTGGCCGAGCCTGACCCTGTCGGCATGTGCTTAAGCACGTCAGGCGCAGTGCTCGCACCAGTGGTGTTGCGTTTTGTGAAGGTCTTAGTAACGCGAGTTTTGTCTTCCCTGGCTAGCAACGAAACGTTCTGGGCCAGCCCGGGGCGGTTAACACTGTGCTCTTTGTTTCGCATGACATCTCCTGGTAACTCCGTACGGGGCTACGTTGTTGCAGTGTTGTGCAGCTCCTTCGCCACCTTCGAGTGGCGATGTTCGCAAACCGCTTTCAACGTACTCACAACGTCTTCGTAGTTGAGGCCGGGCGCCTTTTTGCCGTTGGGGTGTTCTGCATGCAGCGCGATGTCGTTGAGACTAAGGATGCCTTCAAGCGCGCCTTCGGTGTTGATCACCGGGAGCCTGCGAACCTTGTCCTTGCGCATCAGCTTCAATGCTGTGTGAATGTCATCACTGGGCGATACGGAATAAAGCGCTTTGGACATCACATCGCCAACCGGAATTGCCCAGGCGGGCAGGTGCCTGGTTCCAACGGCCATGGCTATGTCGCGATCCGTGATCACTCCGACCGTTTCCCCGCCATCCGCCACCACCGGAAGCACACCGCAATCGTAGTCCCACATCATTCCGGTCGCTTCGGCCAGACTGGTGTTTGGCTGGCAGGACTTCACGTTCTCATTCATAACGTCTTGGACTTTCATGTTAGCTCCTTTTCTCTTTCGTTCGTCGTAAGTCTTGGCGGTTAGTTTCCCGCCCCTCAGTAGCGCTAAGCTGGCGACCGACAACTCGCAGGCCCGAGGCGATCCGTTTTCAACTATGGCATCACCGCCGGTCGCACACACGTGTCGCCGGGTCGAATGCGTTCACACCCGGCTGTATCGCTTCCGCTAACGCCGTTCGCCGGAAGCTCGAATTGTAAGTACAGGGCGTTCTGACAACCGCACCACCCGTTCAGCGACGGAGCCTAGCCTAACTTGCCGCAGGCCCGTCAATCCGTGCGTGGCCATCACGATCAAGCCACTGCGCTCGTCCTCTGCCACGCGCGCTATCTCGCACGCAGCGTCGCCCTGCGTAACGATGGCGGATTTCTTCAGCTCCTTTGGCACGCGTTGCTGGATCAGGTCGTGCAGCTTCTGCTGTGCGCCTCTGTGCAGTTCTTCCTCATAGCCGGCGATCTCCGCCTCAGCGTCGGGAACGACATCGACCCCCTCGACCCACCCTGGCCGGGGTATTTCCGGCAATACGTGAACCATGCAAAGCTCAGCGCCAAAGTGAGAGCACAACTCGACCGCTTGCCTGAGTGCTTCGTGCGACGGGTCGCTGAAGTCAGTGGGACAGAGAATCTTCTTTATCGGTAACAACATTGATTCTCCGGCAGTCATAACGTCTCAAGGCGGCTTCAGATAGTGGACGTAGCACCTTCGCCCTCGAGTGCGCGCTGGCACGCGAGACAAAACGGTGCGTCCAGATCATTCGCCAATCGTTTTCTATTAATCACCTGTCCGCAACCTGTGCAGCGACCGTAGGTGCCTGCCTTGATCCGATCAAGGGCCTGATCAATCTGAAGAATTTGCTCCCGGATCGCTCCGCGGTGAGTGAATTCAACATCGCGAATCTCGCTTTCAGAAGCAGAGTCGCGATCCTGCCATCCATCAGTCAGCTCATCTGGCGGAACCAAATCTTCGGCCAACTCCGACAACCATTTCGCCCGCTCGGCGCGCAGCTGCTGTTCTGCTTTTTTCCATTGCCGCGGGGTGTCGGAGTCCTGCCTGTGTTGCTCGCCGCCTGTTTCACGCATAGTCCGCACCTCTCAAGATGTCTTCTACGCAACGAGTGTGCCCCGGTTGACGGTCGATTTTGTGCGGCCAGGCCTTCGCGACTGGGCCTATTCACGCAGGTGTGTGGAATTTTGCTCTGGGTGAGGAGAGCCCGGGCGGAAGTGTTGCGCGAGGTTCGAAACCGGCATCATCGCTTCATAGAGGGTTGAGCTTTTTAGTCGCCGACTTTCGAATTAAGACTCAGTAGAGTCATCGCGCCCCCATGGTTCAAGAAGCACGCGTCCTTCCGGGTGGTCGGGTTTGGCTGAGAACCGGCTGCGAATCCAAGGCGCGAGGATCACTACAAGCGATGGAACCCACACCCAGAGAAATTCATTGATAAACGTTGTCGCACCCGCCGGGCTGAAGAAAGCCCACCCGATTGGCGACGAGACAATTGGCCGCCACGGCAGAAAAAACCGCGCTGAACTAAACGGCGCAAAAAAAGCTACGCCCAATGTGCCATCGACCATCGCATCAAGGATTGAATGCGACGCAGTCGCCGCGAACAATAAGGCGAACAGCGACAACCGGCCTGTACCGGCCACCGGTTTTCTGAAGGCCAGCAGCGTCACCAAACCGCTCAGCACCATTGCGAAGAAAAAGGAGTGCGTGAACCCGCGATGACCGAGCATTGTGGTGTAATCGAAGCCCAATCGGTTACTTAAAACATCGATATCGGGCGCCAACGCACAAGCAGCAGATAATACCCAAAACCGCACCGGAAGCGTTCGCGTCGTGTACGCCCGCCCTAACGCTATCGACGCAACGGCATGAGAAAATACAGACGGCATAGCCAACCACTCGCTTTAATAAAGAATCGTTTTGAACCTTCGCGCTCACGACTGAAGGCCACACATTTAATGATAGTCGGTGGTGGGTCACTCGCGCCAGCGGCTCTCGCACTAGCGGACAGGATTCCAAGTCACGGGTCATTTCCCAGGAGGTGAGAAAGCGAGCCGAACGTCTTAGCTACCGCGATTGAGCGTCGAGTCATCCCCTCGCCAACGTTTCCTGATGACAAGACTGTACCAAAGCGCGGCGACCACTATGCCTGCGAGATCTGCCGCCAGATCCTGAACCGTATCCCGCACACCCCAGATCCGTTGGCCGCCGAGCAATCGCTCGTCAATTAGTTCCGTGATTTCATAGTAGGCCGCCAGGCTGAAGGCTGTCGTAACGGAAAAGAAGGCGATGAATCCCAGCGGCAGCCGATAACTAAAGCGTCTGATCAATGCAATCAGCAACCACATCACAGGTATGAACGAGAGACCGCTCGCTGTGAAATGCGTGATGATATCGTAAGGAAGTAAAGCGATCCTGCGGCTGAACAAGCCGTAACGATTGCCAATGACGTCCAGCACAATGGAGAGCGTCAGACAAAGAACCATCGTCACGGGCATCCGGATATTCAACCTCAACCTGAGATAGTAATAGAACGAAGACAAGGCCAACCCGGAAAAGAGGATATTGGTCACTGGTGATCGATACGGCAACCTGAGCAGCAGGCCCGTGTACATCACCAGTGCTAACAACCCGACGAGCGCTACTTCTCTGTTGCTAATTTTTTGGGGCGCAGACTCTTGAACCAATCGGGCAGGCTTGACGCGGTTATCGAATAAGGCAGTTGGGACGATCCTGGAGGACATTATTGCTGTTTCTCCTTGAGCTCGCCTCGGACCTGCTCAGTCGTTGTCCAGCAGCGCTCGGGAGCGAATCACCTCGACCGAGCACTGTGCATTCATCGCCACGGCCTCAGAAACGCTGCCAATGGCGAGGCGGTTCAATCCGCGACGCCCGTGAGAACCTATCACTATGAGGTCTGCATCCCACTCCTTCGCACACTCGATGATGCGTCGCTTGGGGTTCCCGGAGAGCACAGAGGTGGTCGCGGTCAGTCCGGCGCCGGTGACAATTGTGTGGGCAGAAGCCACTGCTTCCTCGCTCTCCTTCCTGTTCTGATTTCTTATGCGATCGATCACTTCTCCAGCCGCGTACCAGGGATCCATCACCGGGATCATTGGATCGACTACGCTCACGACCTTGAACTCGGTGTGTTCAGGCCATGGCCGCTCGGAAACGGACCGCGCCGCGGCTTCCGAATGAGCCGATCCGTCAGTCGCAAGCAGCACTCGTTTGCCATTCGCTGGTGCCTGCTTCTCCGCGCGGCGAACGATGACAACCGAGCACGTCGCGTTTCGCAGGACCCCCTTTGCTATACTGCCCAGAAAGAACCTGGTCACTCCGCTATGTCCGTGCGAGCCTACGAATATGAAGTCGGCGTCCCAGTTCGCCGCCTGCTCGACGATGCATATCGAGGGGTGAGCTTCGACGACTTGAGTGACGGTCTCAATTCCGCGGGAAGCCAGCCTGTCAGCCACGGACTGGACCAGCGCACGCGCGGCGTCGTTCTCGTTCTTGATAAAGGGCTTGAGGTAGCCGAGGCTGTAAGTTAGCGCAAACAGGTCAATAACGGTGAGCACAAAAACAATACTGTCGGCGGGCCAGGGACGCGACGCCACTTCGCTGATCACCGGCTCGGAGAATTCTGAGGAGTCTATTGCAAGCAACACCTTCATCGCGATGCCCTCCCCTCATGCGCAGGAACGAGTCCCGTCGTTCGTTAACCACCGGATCCACTGCGCTGGTTGAGTCGACTACGGCTTGACCGCCACCTTAAGCACACCATCCAATCGTCCGCCGAAGATCTTGTAACCCCGCTCTATCTCCGCAAGCGGCACGGTGTGCGTGAGCAGCGGAGTGAGATCGACTCGCCCCGACTCGACGACCGCCATCAACCTTCGCATTCTCTCCTTTCCTCCGGGACAGAGAGTCGTGACAATACGATGATCGCCCAGCCCGGCGGCGAACGCTTCATAAGGCATCTGCAGCTTCCCCGAATAAACGCCGAGACTGGACAACGTGCCGCCTGGTCGAAGGCTTCGAAGCGCGCTCTCGAACGTCTGCTGCGTGCCGAGCGCTTCAATCGTGACGTCAGCGCCGCCTCCGGTGAGCCGCTGCACTTCTGCGACGACATCGACTTCACGATAGTTGAGAGCCACGTCGGCTCCCATCCGTCGCGACATCGCCAGTCGATTCTCGTCTTCATCGACGCCGATGATCAACGACGCCCCCAGCAATCTGGCACCCGCCGTCGCGCACAAGCCGATGGGGCCTTGAGCGAAGACTACCACCGCATCGCCGATTCGCACGCCTCCCGATTCCGCTCCACTGAATCCGGTCGAAGCGATGTCGGCAAGCAACACAACTTGCTCGTCGGTCAACCCATCGGGGATCTTAGCCAGGTTCGCTTGCGCGTTAGGCACGAGCAGATATTCGGCCTGCGCTCCGTTGATCGTGTTGCCGAACCGCCAGCCGCCGATCGCTTCGTAGCCGCCGCCGTGACCGCATTGCGAGAGCTGCCCTGAAAGGCAGGCACGGCACTGCCCGCACGGTGTGATCGCGCCGACCAGCACTCGGTCGCCGACCTGATAGCCCGTCACGCCGAGACCAAGCTCTTCAATCACTCCCACCGGTTCATGTCCAATGACCAGGCCCGGCTTGACCGGATACTCGCCGCGCACGATGTGCAAGTCGGTCCCGCAAATCGTCGTCAACGTGACTCGAATGAGCGCCTCGCCGGCTCCTGCGTGTGGTTTCTCCACCTCTTCGATGTGAAAGTTGTTCGCTCCTCGAAAAATGTTGGCTCGCATCGTTTCCATCTTGACCTCCAATTCAGCCGACTCGGCGGGACTACCATCCGCCCTGGCGATGACGCGATTAGAAGGGCAAACCTCATACCCAATCTAACGACCGTATCCTCAACCCTATACCCGGTTCAGTCTGGTCGCAGTGCCGTCCCGGTCGGCCAGATTGCGGGCTTTCACGCAAAACAGTGCGGGAAATCGCGCATTGAGATTCGGGTCAAGCGCGTCCCTGGCGAGGTAAGGCGGCCGTATACCCTGGCACCTGTTTTGCCGAGAGAAACAAGGAGGCGGAGCGCGCTTTGACGCGCGAAAGGAGCTTGTTATGAAACCGAACCCCGTAGAGGGATACTTCGAAGATCAAGACAAGACATCAGTGAAAACAGCTGTAACGAACCTGGGCAGGCAAGCGGCCAGAATAGGGACGGCGGCCAGCGATGCCGTGTCTGAAGCCATCGAGGACGGAAAGGTGGCAGCGCGACGTGCCGTCAAGCGTGGCTACAATCGAGCCGAGGATTTGATGGACGAAGCGGCCCATCGTGTAAAACGGTCTCCGTTGGAGTCCGTGACGGTCGGGTTCTGCGTGGGCATGCTGGTTGGCGCCATCTTTACCCGCCTAATAAGGAGATAGCAGAGCGAGCTGTTGACG
Organism: Blastocatellia bacterium; assembly: GCA_049273855.1. GTDB lineage: Bacteria > Acidobacteriota > Blastocatellia > UBA7656 > UBA7656 > Onstottus_B. The sequence goes on along the minus strand of JBASRN010000082.1, from coordinate 1,497 downwards.
CTTTTGCAATGGTCCGATAGATGATCGGTACTACCTACCGCGTCCGGGTATCGTACATCCTGGGCGACCAATCCCTCCGCCAACCGTAAGCGAGTCTCGTCGTGAATGAGCGGCCTCAACTCCTTCACCGCGAGACTATCTAATCTACCTTCTGATGCTCGCCGTATTCGCTGCCATGCCTTATTCGACGAATAGCCCATCTCGGGAGCAAGCGATGGTCGCGGCCATCGAGCTTGATTAAAGAGAGCCGAAGTTAGTATAGAATAGGCCATCAAAGCTCACACAATGGAGCATGTTGCTTAGTGACCCGCAGGATTCCGTTATGGGTCTCATTTCAACGAAAGGAGACTGTCATAGGTGAAACGACTATGGACCGTTCTCGTGGTAGTAACGATCTTCGGGTTTGTTGTATTGGGCTGGGTAGGAACTCGCATCTATCAGGAGATGCCGCCGATCCCCGATCGTGTGGTGACCATTGACGGGCAAATCGTCATAGCCGGCGGCGACATTGCCCGGGGCCAGGGCGTGTGGCAGGCCATGGGTGGAATGGAAGTCGGTTCCATCTGGGGACACGGCAGCTACGTAGCCCCCGACTGGACCGCGGACTGGCTCCACCGCGAGTGCGATTTCATGCTAAACGAATGGTCGACATCGCAGTTCGGCCAGCCCTACAACGCAACTCCGCCCGAGCAGCAAGCAGCGCTTCGGGAGCGGCTCAAGCAGTTGATCCGCTCGAACACATTCGATGCGCGACAGAATACCCTCACGATAGATGTGGCCCGGGCAAAGGCGTTCGAGGCTAATCAGAAGTATTACGCAGACATCTTCACCAACGGAAACGTCGGGTACGCGATTCCAAAAGGAGCGCAGAGCGACGCGGAGAAGCTTCATCAGCTCGGCTCGTTCTTCTTTTGGACCGCATGGGCGTCGGCGGCCAATCGTCCAGGCGGCACGGTCAGCTATACCAGCAACTGGCCACACGAGACGCTGGTCGGAAACGTGGCGACGGGCGAAGCCGTAGTCTGGACCGGGGTGAGCATCATGATGTTGCTGGCGAGCATCGGCGCTTTTGTCTGGTACTACGCCGCGCAGCCGCCGGTCGATCACGACGAGCCGGTGCCGGCGACCGATCCGCTGCTGGGATGGAAAGCGACGCCCTCCCAGCAGGCTACGCTCAAGTTCTTCGTGGTTGTAGCCGCTCTGTTTCTTGTTCAGATACTGACCGGCGCGATCACCGCTCATTATGGTGTAGAGGGCGATGGTCTATACGGAATACCGCTGTCGCGATGGCTTCCGTACAGCATCACGCGCACCTGGCACCTTCAAACAGGCTTGTTCTGGATAGCCACATCGTGGCTTGCTGCCGGTTTGTTCATCGGGCCTTTGATCAGCGGCAAAGAACCCGGTGGCCAGCGGTTCGGAGTGAACCTGCTTTTCCTGGCGCTGCTGATCGTCGTTGCAGGTTCGCTGGCCGGTCAATACCTGAGCATACATCAC
>JBASRN010000079.1:0-20387 GCA_049273855.1 Blastocatellia bacterium | reverse complement strand
TGAAGCTCTGTCCCCGGACCAGGTTGATCGCTTGAAGCGCCTGAGCAAGATTCACCTCAACGGGCTGACCGCTGGGTTGCCCGCCGCCGTCGAGGAACTGATAGGAAGCTCGGCTTACGTTCAGGTTGGAGTCAAACACCGAGTACGTGAGATTGAACTGATTTCCCGATCGCCTGAACGTCACGACCGGCGAGCGTGTCGGGTTGACGGGATCGATCAAGCGCACGCCTGCGGCTACCCGCCCGGTGAGATTCACGGTCAACGAGCCGCCGCCGCTCACGTTGAAGTTGACGCTGGATGTCACCACCTCGGGTAGCACCTGGCTCGCAGATAGGTTGCTCGTTCCCGAGGCGACTGCCGGGATCGATGGGTTGAACATCACCCGGAAGTTTCGTTGGCCGGCCGGAATCGGTATAGTCGAGCCCGGACTGAGTTGCGTGTCTGCGCCGCCTGGGTTGATGGCAAACAGGGTGAAGAATCCCGAATCGTCAGGATTCGTGATTCGCCCGCCTACGTCGCTCCCTGTTCGTTGGATTGAGGCTAGCGAGAGGTCAACCGAATCAGCGGAGGCATTGGTGATCGTGAACGTATCCGTCGGCGGGTTCTGATTCGGCAACGCGATTGGATCGCCGAAATCGACGTCGGTCTGGTCGAGAGATGGATTGCCCTGATTGACCGTGACGGTGAAGCTACACGAGCTAATGTTGTTGGCTGCATCTGTCGCCGTGCAGTTGACGGCCGTCGTCCCAAGCGGGAACGTCGAGCCCGACGGCGGCACGCAACTCACAACGACGTTGGGAGGATTGGCCGCCAGCGTAGGCGCGGGATAGTTGACGAATGTCGAAGTCTGTCCCTGCGCTGTTGCAGCAAGCACGTTCGACGGACAGGTGATGGCTGGCGCTTGAGTCGAAACGGTCACCGGCGCGTTCGCGGTTGCAGTCGTCGTGCTGGTCTCGCCCAGCGAAGCGGTCACAGTCGCAGTGTTGTTGATGACCGTGCCGTTAGCTACCGACGGGTTCACGGTTGCTTCGATTGTCAGCGTGGCGGTTGCGTTCAAAGCCAATAGAGGCAAGTTGAGCGAGCGGCTATTGCCCGAGCCGCCGCACGAGCCGCTGGTGGCAGAGCACGAAACAAATGTCAGTTGGGCTGGGAGGATGTCCGTCAATTCGACGTTGGTTGCTATCGCCGGGCCCTTGTTGGTGACGGCGATCGTGTAACTGACCTTATCCCCCGGCCTGACCGCCGTTGGCGACGCGGTCTTGGTTATTGCTACGTTGAGCGCGCCGGCGCCGATGGCAATGCAGTTCGAAAATTCCGAAGTGTTACCCGCGGCGTCCGTGGCCGTTGCGGTTATGGATTGTCCTGGGGCCACGCTGTCCGCCAGGAAGGAAAAACTCGCGTTGCAACTCACGTCAGTCGTGACCTGCGTCGAGCCAAGGAATTGTTCACCTTCGCCAAACCCCGAAGGGTCGCAGGTCGAGTTCGCAAAGAACTGAATAGTAAGAGTCGTATTGGCTGTGCTGTTGAGAGTTCCTTGAATTGCAAGGTGATTGCCGGAAGGAAACACCGTGGTAAGCACGGGAGAGTTCTGAATGTTGTTAGGTCCCGCCTCGGTGTCGCACGCATCGTTTGGAGTAGCTCCATCGGACGGAAAAACGTTACTGAGATCGATCCCCAGTTTTCCGTTGGAAAAGATCGAGTTCGACAGAATTGAATGACCGGTGCCGGAAAACACGACCGCGCCATTCTCGCTGTTGAATGCGATGACGTTGCCAGCTCCGTTAGCCGTCCCGCCAAGAGTTACATTGCTGAACGCGAAACCCGGTATGACCGAGATCCCAAAACCTTCACCAACATTCCCAAGTGGGCTGGTTCCGTCTGCCGCCGTCCCGATGAAGTTGCCCTGGACGACGCTACCCGAGCCTGTAGCGCCGCCGGATGTTCCAGTTATGAATACGGCGGCAAACCCCGGCTCGTTGCCATTGCCCGAGATGACGTTGCGAGCTGCGGCGGTTGTCCCTCCGAGAAAATTGTTGGGCGCCGCCAGGGCTACACCAAAGCTATGATTCCCCACCGCGGCCGTTCCGCTGACGTCGGTACCAATCAGGTTCCCTTGAATGTTGTTCCCGGTTCCTGGACCGATCGAGGCAGCCGCAACGATCACCAGGCCGCCGAAGCCGATGCTGTTTCCGTTTCCTGAGATGAGATTGCCGCTAACCGTACCGTTGCTGCTGCCGCTGAGCGCCACGCCATGCCCGCCATTACCCAGTGCAAGTGTGCCGGTTAGATCAGTCCCAATGAAGTTACCCTGCACCTGATTGCCGATGGAGTTCGCTTGCTGGATCGAGACTCCAGTGCGCACGTTGCCTGATATCAGATTGCCTGCCCCGAGTGTTAGCCCGCCTAGTATGTTGTTGGGAGCATTGTTAACAGAAACGCCGTTGCCGTTGCCAAGGACGTTGGGGTCACCGTTGCCGAGAGTCGCGGTGCCCGTTGCGTCGACCCCGATATAGTTGCCAAGGATCTGATTCCCGGTTGCGCCGGGGCTGATGACCAGGATGCCGTTAACGTTATTGCCCGATATAACATTGCGCGAGCCTGCACCATTTCCGCCTATGGTATTGTTGGGCGAGTTACTAATCAAAACTCCTTGCTGTGTGTTCCCAAGGTCTCCAGTGCCGGTGAGATCGGTGCCGATGAAGTTGCCTTGCACCTGATTGCCGGTTGCGCCCCCGCCAATAAGTACGCCGCTACCGTTATTCCCAGAAATGACGTTTCGCGCTACGGCGGCGGTTCCGCCGATGGCGTTGTTGGAGGCCGGGGGTGAGTTGCCAATAAAAACCCCACCCCCGCTATTTGGTAGAGCAGTGGTGCCATTGGCGTTCGTACCGATGAGGTTGCCTTGAACTAAGTTTCCGGCAGAAGCAGAGAGGTTTATGGCAACACCAAAGAACCCGCCATTGCTGCCAGACAAAACATTGCGAGCCGCAATCGTCGTTCCACCAACAGTATTGTTGGGTGCACTGACAATATCCACGCCGTCACGAACGTTGCCAATAGCGATATCACCGCTGACATCAGTGCCTACGAAGTTACCCTGCACCAGAGTTGATGTTGCGCCATTGTCAATCCGAATCCCATCGGCACCATTGCCTGAGACGATATTGCGTGCTCCACCTGTCGTTCCACCAACGGTGTTGCCGGATCCAACAGTGACAAGGACGCCATGCCCAGAGTTGCCAATATCAGCGACGCCATTGACATCCGTACCGATAAAGTTGCCAATTACCTGGTTTCCAGTTGATCCAGTATTCTCGATTGATACACCAAAGGAATCATTTCCCGAAATGACATTACGCGCCGCACCGGTTAGTCCTCCAATGATGTTGTTTGGTGAATTGAACATACTTATGCCATGCACGGCATTGCCTAAGTCCGCAGTGCCGATGATGTCAGTGCCTAAGAAATCTCCTTCAACGACATTACCACCGGCAACTGTTAGATGGATCCCCCGATTCGGAAAACGGTTGATTACTAGTCCGCGAACGGTGGAGTTGCCCGCCGCAATGTCAAACCCATTGGTTGAGAATCCTCCAGCGCTGCTTCCATTAAGCTCGATGATCGGATTGCCTGCAAACCCTGTTTGAGTCGTGCCGTCGATTACTACTGCTTCTGTGATCGCGGGAAGCGGCGATAGCGGCGTGATCGTCTGCGGACCAACACTTATGCCGAAGCTGATGGTGTCCAGTCCCGCGTTCGCATTCGCTTGAGTTATCGCGTCCCTCAGACTCCCGGCGCCGCTATCCGCATTGCTGCTCACTGGAAAAACCAGTGCCGCTTGCGTAATCACAGCAGTTGGGCCCACCTGGCCATTCCGCAGAACAACTAGATCGCTCAGCGCATCCGAGTTCAACCGCATCGGCATCACCGCCATCGGCTCTGAGTCCACGTCGAATGACACCGGTTGAAAGTTCTCCGCTTGTATTCCTTCGCCTGCCCTGCTGCTCGCAATGATGTGGAGCTTGCGGCTTGCCGAATCGAGAATCACCAGATCATCACACGGCGCGCTGGACACTCGCGCGATGATCATAGTCGTTGCCTGTTGCCAGTTGCCGGTCGCCAGCGTCTCGTCTTTCCAGGATTCAATCGAAACGGCTTTCTTTTTCTTCTTCGCTTTCTTCGGCGGCGCTGGAGTCAGCAAGTGCACGCTTCCTTGGTCGCTCAACAGAGATACGCCTGTCTTGTGATCGCCTTTGAAGTCTCCGACGGCGACGGACCTGATCCCGAACGAAAAGGCGCGCCGGCTGACGGTTGCCCTGAAAACTTCCTTTTGCCGTGCCTCGTCCAGCGACAGCTTTCGATCGCGCCCTAACACGACCGTCAGTTCGCTCCCAGCGGCGATCGCCAGGTCCATCGTGTAGTCATCATCCAAACGACCCAGCGCAAAGCTCGCGGCTTCGGCTGTCAAAGTGAAAGTCTCGGAGCCTGCCCTCAAAGCTCCTTCCGGTCCTTCGAAGACCAGCGCCTTTGGTCCATCCGCAGCCGCTACTCCGACAACTATGTCGGTCAAGCCATCAGCTCGGTTGATCTCGCCCGTCGCAAGTGCCGTCACGCGACCCGGCAACTCGATTCGTCTTGCTTCGCTGAAGCCCCCGTGCCCATCGCCGGCTAACAGGTACAGCGTGTTGTCCACCCGCGAAGCTGTGACGACATCCCAATGCCCATCCGCGTCGAAGTCACCCGCGCCTGCGAAGTCAGCGGCCTGCGGAAGATCGAACACACGCGCGGGTGAAAGGAACGGCGAATCGCTAAATGAACCGCCCGCTTTGCGGTGTTGCGCTTCGGGCGCATTGGGTTGGATCGAATCTATGTTGCCTCTGTGGAGAACAATCATCCCGGCGCCTCCGGCGGAGTAACCGCTGATCAAGTCCGGCACGCCGTCCTCATCGAAATCGGCTGATGCCATCGAAAGCGGCGACGTCGAGCCTTGCAAAGCATTGGAAGCGCTATAGCTGGTCAGCACCTCGTGACCGTCGCCGAAGTTTATGTACGGTTTGCCTCGCCCAGCCGCCTGAATGCTCGCGTTGTCGCTCACGCTCGCAAGAATCTGCGCGCGCGCACTCGAGTTTGCGAATACGGACAACCTAAGGCACCGCCTCACCGGATTGTGGAGAACCCCGAACATCAGTAACAACATTAGGCAGGTTAGAGAAAGGTAAACCAGGCGAGCTGGTCGGAAACCAACACTGCCGAGCATCGTGAGGAAAGTGGTTGACCGTTTCATTCGGGTCTCTCCTTTGGGGCCTTCTTGGATTGCGTGGCACGGAGCCGTTTGACGGCGGTAGAATCTGCGGTCGTCGCTTTGCCGGCCTCCAGTGTCCATCTCGTAAGGTCGCGAATTGAGACCTTTTCAAGTGCTGTAGATTGCGCGAACGAAGGACGTAACACCGGTCGAGGAACCCGTCGAAGTCTTTACATCGATTGAGCTACGTTAAGGCAGCGTGAAGGGCCACTTCTGATCGATCGTCGCTCCTCACCATCTTATGGAGCGAGGCGCGATTCTATTACATGAGACTATAGGCAACAAGGAATTTGAGCTGGGGACGAACTCTGTTCACGCAAGGTCTCTATGTGAAACCAGAGTTGACTGCGCACAGCCGGCAGGAGTGAATTGTGTCACCTCATCTTCAGGTGCTCTTTCAGGATGCAGCGGTCCATCGCGACATCAAGCCCGGCGTCCAGTGCGCGTTGGGCCGCCTCTTGGTCTATAACTTCCTCCTGAAGCCAGACCCCGCGGGCTCCAATTCGAATTGCTTCATCGACGTGCTGTCCCGCTTCTTCGCTTCGCCGAAAGATGTCCACAAGGTCGATCTGCTCGGGCACGTCAGAAAGCCTCGGATAGGACTTCTCGCCAAGCACGCTGGTTTCGTTGGGGTTGACGGGTATGATTCGATATCCGTTCGCTTGCATGTAGCGCGACACGCTGTGGCTCGGGCGCGAAGGATCCGACGACAAGCCCACCACAGCGATGACCCTGGCATCTAGCATCCTGGCAATAGATTCCGGGGCGTTGACCTGCACTGATTCCCTCCTCTAACCGAACATTTTGCGTCTTCGCGTCTTGGCGTCTTTGCGTCAGACCGGTTCCGCGCAGGGCCGCGAAGGCGACAAGACGCAAGGATCATAGCATTCGCGCTCGGGCGCTTTGACATCGGCTTCAGCCGCCCTTCTTCCCCTGCCGAAGCAAAGAGAGATACTTCGGCGGGAGACTTGAAGGACGGCCGTCTTCGTTGATAAGCACGTGGAGCGTCCCCCCGGTCGCAACCGCAGCTCCATCCTCGCGCCCAATCGCATAGCCGAATCGCAGGGTTCGACGCGTCAACTCTGTGATGGTCGTCCGTATGATCAGCTCGTCTTCATACCGCGCGGGGTTCTTATAGCGGCAGTTTGCTTCTGCGACGATGAGAAAAAGGCCGCTCTCGCGTTCCATGTCGCGATAAGAGAAGCCGCAGTCGTTGCAGTACTGGCTGCGCCCGACTTCGAACCATACGAAGTAGTTCGCATAGTAGGCCACTCCCATCTGGTCGGTCTCGGCATAGCGCACTTTCACTCGCGACTCGGCTGCCGGAAAGATCGATATGCCCTCTCTGTTCATAGTCTTGTCAGGTTGGCGATTGTATCGGGCGGTGCAGTAACACTCAAGCGAGTGTGGAATCCAGTGTCCACGCGAAGGTGTTGGGGTGCGAGTTTCCCTTTAACCACAAGACGCCGAGACCGACGCGGAGAACGGTCTGCGAGACCTTTGCGTCTCCGCGTCTCGGCGGTTAAGCTGAAGCCCGAGAATCATGATTCAGCGCGCCTACGGACTAACGACCGACCTCTATGAACTGGCGATGGCGGCCGCCTATTTTGAGAACGGCGTCGATCATCGCGCCGTCTTCGAGCTGTTCGTGCGCAGACTCCCCACACATCGCTCATACCTCATCGCGGCTGGACTCGAACAAGCGCTGGACTACCTTTCGACACTGAGGTTCACTTCAGACCAGATCGACTACTTGCGAGAGCATCCGTCGTTTCAAAACGTCAGTTCCGCGTTCTTCGATTATCTTGCGAGGTTCCGCTTCACCGGCGACGTATGGGCGATGCCCGAAGGCACACCGGTCTTCGGAATGGAGCCGATTCTTCGCGTCACCGCTCCGATCATCCAAGCGCAAGTCGTCGAAACGTTTTTGCTCTCGACCCTTAACTTCCAAACCATGATCGCCAGTAAAGCGGCACGCATAGTCACAGCGGCCGAAGGCCGGAGCGTCATCGAGTTCGGCACACGCCGCGCTCACGGAACCGAAGCTGGCTTGTTAGCAGCGCGCGCGGCGTACATCGGCGGATGCATCGGAACGTCGAACGTCGAAGCGGGTTTATTGTTCGGGATACCGACATTCGGGACGCTGGCCCACTCGTTCATCATGTCATTCGACAGCGAGGACGACGCGTTTCGAGCCTTCCTGAGAGTTTTTCCCAATACCGCGACGGTGCTGGTAGACACTTATGACACGATAGCCGCAGTCAAGCGGTTGGCCCGTGACTTCGGACCGTCGATTCCTGCGGTGCGGCTCGACAGCGGCGACCTGCTCGAGCTAAGCAAACAAGTGCGCCAGATACTCGACGAAGGCGGGATGACCGAGACGAAGATCTTCGCGAGCGGCGACTTGAATGAAAACAGGATCGCTGAGCTGATCTCGCGAGGAGCGCAGATCGATTCGTTTGGCGTGGGAACCGAATTGGCTACGTCTTATGATTCGCCTGCGTTGCCCGGTGTATATAAGCTGGCGGCCATCGAGGAGAACGGCCGCATGACCATGCGGATAAAGCTCAGCCACGACAAGGCGACCTATCCGGGCGCAAAGCAGGTTTGGAGATTGACAAACGAAACTGATAAGGCTGTTGTTGACCTGATCGCGCTGGAGGATGAAGAGTCCCCGGACGCAGCTCGTTCTGGAGTCACTGGCTCGTGGCGGCCCCTCCTCTCTCCGGTTATGAAACAAGGTCGCATAGTCGAGGGTCTTGCGAACCCAGCCGGCGAACGGGGCCCCAAGGAGTCGGCGGCAAGCGCCAGAGAGGCTCGCTTCGCCCGTTTGAACGCGGCGCGGGAGCAGGCCGTGCAACAGATCAACCGCTTGCCGGACACCTTGCTCGCACTGGATTCTGCGACTACATACTCCGTGGTCTTCAGCGACCGGCTCACCAGCGAGCGGGAAAAGCTTGAACACCAGATTACCGGACCCCACTAATCGTTGTTGCCAGGCGCGAGCAGGCAATGTATCGTCCCGGCGGCAGATCGAGAATCGAGAACAGACACAAGGAGAGAGATCTATGCCCCAGGTTCATATCAACTTCCTGGCCGTCGCAGTCGCAGCGGTCGTCGCGTTCATTGTCGGTGGACTCTGGTATTCGCCGCTCCTTTTCGCCAAGCTCTGGGTTAAGGCTCACGGCTACACCGACGAACAAGTCAAAGAAATGCAAAAGGGCGCCGGAAAGGCATACGCAGTTACGCTGGTGTGTGACTTCCTGATCGCGCTGGCGATTGCCGTGCTTGTGGACTACATCCACATGGAACGCTGCGTCCAGGGACTCAAGCTCGGCTTGCTCATTTGGGCGGGCTTCGCGTTTCCGCTAGGGCTAACGGCTAACATGTTTTCGGGGAAACGAATCACAGTTTTCTACATCGACACCGCTTATCAGTTGGTCTACCTGTTGCTCATGGGCGCGATCATCACCGTCTGGCGTTGAGTAACCGCAGCGTTCGATTAGGGTCACGCAGGGGGCCGCCCAATGCGACGGTTTGCCTGGTGGTGTGGTTTCAACGGGCGTTATCGTCGCGTGTGAGTTCATGTCTGATCAACCTGTACCCCTGATCCCGGTTTGGCTTAAGATGAGACGAGGAGATGAAGAATGGAGGCTGAACTTCAAGACAGTGCACTCGTTCTTGTAGACATCCAAAACGACTTTTGTCCCGGCGGCGCGCTGGCCGTTGAAGAGGGTGATCAGATCGTGGAGGTGGTCAACCGGCTGATCCCTTGCTTTCCGCTTGTTATCTCAACTCAGGACTGGCATCCGGCAAATCACATCTCGTTCAAAGCCCAGGGAGGTCCTTGGCCGCCTCACTGTGTTCAAGGAACTCGCGGCGCGGAGTTGCACCCCGCGCTGAACACGCAGACGATCGCGCATTATCTTCGCAAAGCCTCGTCGCCCGCTAAGGACGACTACTCGGAGTTCGAAGGCCACGACGAGCAGGGCCGCTCGCTTGATCAAGTGCTGAAGGGCCGCGATGTGCAACGAATCTTTGTCGTGGGCCTCGCGACTGATTACTGCGTGCTTGCTACTGTGATAGATGGTTTGAAACTCGGCTTCGAGGTCTTCCCGATCACCGATGCGATGCGGGCGGTTAACGTCGAGCGTGAAGATGGAGCCAAAGCGCTCCGACAAATGTCCGCGGCCGGAGCACATCTCGTGACTAGTGATGAGATACTGAAAACCGGAGAGCCTGCTGTCGCCGCAAAATAGAGAGCGAGACTTGCCCTCGTCAGGGCGTCTGACGAATGATCCCGCTGTCGACCACCTCACCTTTTTCACAGATCGACTTGAAAGTCATCTCTTTCTCGTCCAACTCTATCAGCATGTAGGAGTTATCTTCATCAAAGCTCGCGGCGCGGATCGCACTTCTCTTGTCGACCATTCCCCGCCGGGTCTTTCCGCCCGCGCCTGTCACAAAGTACTGAGTGCCGTTCTGGGGTTTGGTGCGTTCGTAGTTGTGATCGTGGCCGGAAAACACGACTTGCACGCCGTGGTCGATGAATATCGGCTCGATCTTGGCGCGGAGCTTCAGGTCAGATCCGTGCTTACCGCTTGACGAATAGAGCGGATGATGGAATGCTGCGACCTTCCAAAGAGCCTTCGAGCTCCTAAGCCCGTTCTCGAGCCAGGTGGTCTGCGTGGCACCGAAGTCGGTCGAGTCCAGCATAAAGAAATCTACAAGCCCGTTCCCTCTGCTGATCGAGTAGTAATTCGACCCGTTCATATTAAACAGCGGGTACGCCATCTGGTGTTGCCGGCCTTCCTCGACGTCGTGGTTACCAAGCGTCGCGTAAAACTTCACTCTTTCCCTCAGCAACGCGGCGAAAGGCTCCTCGAAGTTCTTTTGGAAGTATCGCCCGGCGCCATTCGGATAGATGTTGTCGCCTACGGTGAGCACGAAATCCAGTGCCAGGCTCTTATGCGACTCGGACATTAGATTTGCGACTGCGAATTCGTCGCTGCCTCCGGTCCCGAAGTCGCCGATTACTGCGAACCTGGTTTTGCTCGATGCGGAGGCGATGACAGAGGCTGGCTTGATAAGAGCGCCGGCGGTGAGGGTTGCGAGAGAAGCAATAACCTGACGCCGAGTAACTGGTCTTCCCGTCTTATTGTCTTCCATAGAGATGTTTCGATCCGCGCGAATCTAAACCTCGTTTACCCCGCGAGTCGAACGGAAGGGGGCCCCTTCGTCTCGCACCTTTTCGTCTGTTGCTGCTTGGGTAGTCTAAGATTATCAATTTGCGTTTCGGCTCGCAACCTCTTCGCGGACGCTTCGACGGTGAAGAACCCACTGCCTGACGGTTCCTTGACAGTGCCGCGAACGGCCCGTAGGATTCTGATTCGATTTTGATCCCAGCAAGGCACGACGCCCGGTGCGGAGGTAGGATTTGCAGACCACAACGAGGCGCTCTCAACCAGATATTCGAGCAATCGCCCGATTGATTCCGCCCGACGGAAATCTTGTCCAAGGCCAAAACGAGGTCGCACTTCATCCGGCGTTGGCGCGGGCATTGGACGAGGTGGTCGCTTCCGGGCTCAACCACTACAGCTTCTTTGAAGGCGTCGACGAGCTGCGCCGCGCAGTGGCGGAGAAGCTCCGCCTGTTCAACGGCGTGAGCATCGACCCCGACCGGCGGCCGCTCGAGCTGATCATTACTCCTGGAGCGACCGGGGGGCTTGTCACACTGGCGCACGCTTTTCTGCGAGGCGCTTCGGCAGTGGTCTTCGAACCGTACTACCCTTATCACAAGAAGACGCTTGAAACCTGCGACGCGCGGATCGACGTGGTCAAGCTTCGAGGAGACGACCTTACCCTTGACCTCGACGAGCTGCGCCGCGTCTGCCGCGAGGGAAATTCGCGAGTCGAATACCCGCTTAAGGCTATTATCGTTTGCTCGCCAGCCAATCCCACTGGAAGAGTGTTTTCACGGGACGAACTGAACGCGATCGTCAAGTGCGCCGAAGAGTTCAATTTGCTGCTGGTCTCCGACGAAGTGTACGAGCATTTTACCGTGGGCGCGGAGGACCACGTGACGACCGCAACCTTGCCGGGAGCTTTCGAGCGCACGATCACTATCGGTTCGTTTTCAAAGTCCTGGGCTGTGTCCGGCTGGAGACTGGGTTACGCTTTCGGTCCGGGGCATCTAATCGGCAAACTGGCTCCGCTCGGAAATATCTACTACGTTTGCACGCCGACTCCGCTTCAGCACGCGCTGTCGCGGGTGCTGCTGGCTCATCCCGGATACTACGACCGGCTGCGCGCGGACTTCGCTGAAAAGCGAAGGATCCTGGGTCGGGCACTGGAACGATCGGGTTTCCAGGTTTATCCTTCGCGGTCTAGCTTCTACGCGTGGGCGCGGATTCCCGAGCGGTTTCAAGACGCCTCTGAATTGAATGAGTTCCTGATCAGGGAAGCGGGTGTAGCTGGAGTACCCGGCAGCGCGTTTATGGACGAGCCCGAAAGAGACATTTACATGCGGCTCTGCTTTGCAAGAGAAGACAAGATGCTGGAATCCGCCACGGCCAGGATCGAGAAGGCGCTCGCGTGAGGATACAAAACGCGCCGGGTCAGTTCAGCGGTTTGACAGGTCAACTGCCTGGTCGCAGCTAACCAACCTGATTCTGCTTACCCTCTTGGCCGGTTCCGTCTGGGAAACCGTTCTTCAGACTCCGCCCGCGCGACTATCTCGGCGATCCTCATCTCGACCGCCCGGCCCGCCTCACAGCGAGCGCAACTGCGGAGGTCATCGAAATAGGAAACCTCGTTTGAGTACCGGATCGTTCCCAGACCCTGACAATAGGGGCACGCTTCATTCTCGAGGCTGGCAGCCGTTAACGTTGTGTTCACTGCAAGCATCGTCTCCTCCCGTGTAACCTCTTGAAATATCTTCTGTTGAGCAAAAGATTATTATTGGCCCATCGTACGACTCGCGCAACCGATCTGTCAACTATATTCCGGTTTGAGGGAGAATATCTTTCGCCGTAGTCTCGGGAACGGAAGGGTCGGGTCGCGGACCGCGCCGGCGCGCGATGCGTCACATGCGCCCGACTAACCCGCGGTTCCCCGACTAGCCCCGCGGTTCTGGGTCGCCGAGCTGGCTTGTTCAGCCTTGTCGGTTCGTTTATTGTATGGGCTGCGGTCTTGGCTGCGTTTGGGGGATGATATGAAGATCAGGCCGAACGAGCGGCAGGAAATCACCGACATGATTCGCGAGGAACTCGGGAACGCGCACGGCCGAATCCTCGAGCGCTTTTCGCGGTTCGAGCGGCAGACTTCAAACAAAGAAGACGCGTTGAAAGGCGTTCGCCGCTTCTACGAAGACTTGTCCGACAACAACTGGACAAACGGCGACGAACAGGCACTCGCCGCGCTGGCTGATTCAAACGAAGATGAGATCAAGCTAATGATGCGTGAGGGATTTCGCCGGACGCGCGTGCATCCGGTTCCGAACTTCGCCTCGCTGATAATCGCTCTGAAGAAGAACCCGGGCGAACCGGTGTCGGAGCCCGGGACAAGTCATTTCAATCCGGACGCGGTGCCTTCAGTGGAACGCGAGCGCATAGCTAACGTGCTGCACAGGGAGCTGTCGCTGGCAGTTGAGGAGATCGCATCTCGGTTGAGGCTCCCAGAGGCCAGGGCCGAAATTGTGCGCGAGCAACTCGAGATTGTCGAAGGCGCCATCATAAGCAGCTTCACGCCGCTGGCTTGAACGCGCTAAGTCGCGTCTCTTTCGCTGGGCCGCGCTTTGAGACATATCGGCAACTTCCTATTCCCATAGAGGAGAAGACCAAATGTCAGACTACCCGAAGGGTCAGATCGCCAAGCTCGACGCCGCTGCCGCAAAGGAGGCGTGGCCGCTGGTAGGACTCGTGCTGCTAACCATGGCTGCGTCCGCGCTCCTGCTTTACATCGTCGGCGAGATAGCAAACCGCCTGTGACGAAGGGTCTTCACGCACACTCCCGGTGAACATTGGACAGTACCAGCCACCCCAGCGGCTCCGATTCGATTGCGGGGCTGAACTACTTCAATTACTTCACCGAGGTCGAAGAGGAGTTTGTGCGACGGCGTGGCAAGCCTCTGTTGATCTCGCCGATGGATTGGGCGCTCGTCGAGAGCTGGAAGAACGCCGGCATTCCGCTTCACATCGTCCTTCGTGCCATCAACAAATCCTTCGACGATTACGACTCGCGGGCCCCGCGATTCCGCAAGATCAACTCTGTCCTTTATTGCCAGCAAGAGGTCGAATCGAGCTTCTCGGACTATCGGCTGGCTCTCACCGGGTCCGGCGAGGGAGCCGGGGCTTCCCCGAAGAGCGATGCCGCCAAAGCCCGGGCTGAAGCATTTCCACGCGAGGCGCTGCTCAGTTTCATCGCGCGTTGCGCCGATGAGCTGCGCAGGGCGCAGGAGTTGGCCTCTGCATCCGATCGCACTGAGCTTGCCGACACGCTCGCTCGCTCGCTCTCGCGCCTCGAGTCCATTGCGGCTGAGATTGAAGGCTCCAATAGAGTCGACGCCGAAGCGCTCGAACGAGATCTCGACTCGATAGAGCGTATTGTTCTCGAGAGCGCTATGAGATCCTGTGGCGAGGTCGAGCTCGAATCGATACGCGCCGAAGCGAAAGCGCAGCTCCGGTCCTACAAGAAAAAAATGGAAAAGGAATTCTACGAACAGACCGTCCGCAACTTCATCGCCCGCCGCTTGCGCGAGTTGAATCAGATTCCACGCCTCAGCTTGTTTTTCTTGTGAGAACGTACGCAGAGGTTCGCAGAGAAGACCATTAGTCCGACAGAATCCTTCAGGCAGAAGCGCGCACCCCCTGAGACCCCAAACTCTGACGCAGCCCGTTTCCCAATGCATTCCAAGCTGCTATCGTGAAGGCGTGACTGACTCGCTCACTGTCGGCGAAATCATCGAAGTGACCACCGGCCAACTCGCGTACGGAGGCGACGCTGTTGCGCGCCATGACGGGCTTGCCGTCTTCGTTCAACTCGGTGCACCCTGTGAGCGGCTTCGCGTCCGCATAAGCGAGGTAAAGAAGAACTTCGCGCGCGCCGTCATCGAGGAAGTTCTCACTCAGTCAGCTTCACGACGCGAGGCTCCGTGCCGCTATTTCGGTGAGTGCGGAGGGTGTCAGCTTCAGCACGTCACCTACCAGGCGCAGCTTGAAGCGAAGAGGGGATTCGTTCGCGATGCCCTCGAGCGCGTGGGGGGCATCGACTGGCCACGCGAAATTGAAATCAAACACGCCGCCGAGTTTGGCTATAGAGGGCGAACGCAGGTGAAGATCGAACGAGCTAACGAAGCCCCAACGCGCATCGGTTTTGCTCGCGCCGGCTCGCGCTCGGTGTGTGACGTCGAAAGCTGTGCCATCCTGCTGCCCCGGCTGGACGCGGCCCTGCGCGCCTTGCGAGAGTCCGTTGCCGCCAGTCCCGATCGGCTGGCCGCAGTCGGCGTTCGCGCGCAGACCAACATCGCAGCCGGCGACTCCGCCGTCTCGTTTGAACCGCAAGTTAGCGGACTGCCAGGGGGCGTGCTGACCCGGAACGTTGCCGGGTTCGCCTTCCGATTCAGCCCCGCGACTTTTTTCCAGGTGAACGCGCTAATGCTGGAGACTCTGGTGAGCGAAGCCGTCGGCGGCGAATCGGGTTCGCTTGCGATCGACCTTTTCGCCGGGGTTGGACTGTTCACGCTTCCGCTTGCCAGGCGTTACGCGCAAGTCATGGGAGTCGAGTCTGACCGGCGCGCCGCCGAGTTTGCTCGTGAGAACATCGCCGCGAGCAGGCTATCGAACGTCGAAGTTCGGCAGGCCGGCGCGGCTGCGTGGCTCGAGAAGTTCGCCGCACTTCGCACCCCGGCGCCCGACCTGATTTTGCTCGATCCGCCGCGCGCCGGCGCAGCCGACACCATCCCTCACCTCGCCACCGCCAATCCCGCGCGAATCACCTATGTCTCGTGCGACCCGGCAACGCTTGCTCGCGATCTACGCAAACTGCTCGACTCGGGCTATGAGCTTCGAAGCGTGGTAGCGCTGGATTTGTTCCCGCAAACTTATCACGTCGAGACCGTTGCTTCGCTGGCGCGCAATTAGCCTGGGAATAGTCTCCGCGGGCGATGACATACCGCACGCGTTTGCAAAGCGTGATTCGCAACCACTAAAATCTGGCGCTTCAACCTGACTACGTTGTGGTTCGCCGCAACATCGGCAACAAGGAAACGAGGGAACCATGGAAAAAAAGGCTGATCTAAGCACAACCGCGCTCGACGCCATTCGCAGCCGTATCACGCGAATCCTCCCCGCTCAGATTCGCGCTTGCGTCGAAGAACTTAGCGAAGATCAAGTATGGTGGCGGCCCAACGAGCAGGCCAACTCGGTCGGCAACCTCGTGCTGCACGTGTCAGGGTCCTTGCGCCACTATCTCTCCAATCGCGTTGGCGGGATCCAGTACAAACGCGATCGCCCGGCTGAATTCGCGGAGCGCGGGCCGGTTCCCAAGCAACAACTGCTCGCGACTTTCGACGAAACTATCCGGCAAGCCGCGCAGGTGCTCGATTCCTTCGACGCCAATCGGTTTCTCGACGCGACCGACGAGCCTAACTATGTGCCGACCGTGTTCGACCTTATCTTCAACGTATCGATTCACCTGGCGACTCACGCCGGGCAGATCGTTTACGTGACCAAGACGTTGAAGCAGGGATCGCTGGACGAGCTCTGGATACGCACTCATAAAATCAGCAAGTCAGTCGGTTAAAAGGTGATCCACTCGTACGATGCGTCCCTCCGCGACCGCCTTCTCAACGGAAACAGTGTGGCGGAAAGAGGTGGCGCCGGCGAGGGACACCCGAACAGATTGACCAAGATCATTTTTGACCGAGAAGGGATGGAATGACGGCAAACACTTTCGATGCGGTGATAATCGGCGGCGGGCATAACGGACTGGTGACTGCGGCGTATCTGGCGCGCGCCGGGTTAAGCGTAGTCGTGCTGGAGCGCCGAGAAGTCATCGGCGGTGCGTGCGTAACGGAAGAGGTCTGGCCCGGCTACAAAGTCTCGACGCTTGCGTATTTGTGCTCGCTGCTTCAGCCGAGGATCATTCGCGAACTCGACCTGGCGCGGTTTGGATTTCACCTCTACCCGAAAGACCCGGCGTTCTTTACCGCGTTTCCGGACGGGCGGCACCTTTTTTTCTGGCAGGACATGGCGCGCACTCAGACCGAGCTTGCGAAGTTCTCAAAGCGCGATTCCGAAGCGTATCCCGACTTCGAACACCAACTCGCGCGGCTCGGCGACTGGGTAGAAGATTTGCTGATGACCACTCCGCCCAACATCATTCGCCGAAAGCTCGGCGATATGATTGGGCTTGGCAAGCTCGGACTCGAAGCATTTCGCTTTAGCGACCCGGACATACCTCACCTGATAAAGATCATGACGCAGAGCGTCCGCGCATATCTCGATGAACGATTCGAGTCCGAGCAAATCAAGGCCACGCTGGCGACTGACGGGGTGATTGGAACGAACGGCGGACCGTCGACGCCCGGCACTGCTTACATCATGCTGCACCACGTGATGGGCGGAGCGACCGGGACTCGCGGGTTATGGGGTTTTGTTCGCGGGGGCATGGGTGCAATCAGCGAGGCGATTGCCAGGTCCGCCACCGCAAGCGGGGCAACGATCCGAACCGGCACCAGAGTCGATCGAGTGCTCGCGCGAAACGGGCGAGCGTACGGGGTTGCGCTCGATGACGGAGAAGAGATTCACGCGCGAGTTATCATCTCCAATGCCGACCCAAAAGTCACCTTCTTGAAGCTTGTTGATCCGGCGGACATCGATGCGGATTTCCGGGCCGAGGTCCAAAAGATTCGAATGGAGGGCTGCTCGATGAAGATCAACCTCGCCCTGGATGCCTTGCCGGACTTCACCACGCTGCCGGGCTCGGAGCTTGCCCCGCAGCACAAGGCCACGATCCATGTCTGTCCGTCGATGGAGTACGTCGACCGCGCCTGGGAAGACTCCAAGCAAGGCAGACCTTCCGACCGCCCGCTTGTCGAGATCACGATACCCACCGCATACGACGACTCGATAGCGCCGCCCGGCAAACACATAATGTGCATATTCGCCCAGTATGCTCCCTACACGCTTCGCGACGCGGACTGGGACACAATCAAGGATGAGTTTGCCGATCGCTGCATTGACGCTATAGCCGATTACGCGCCGAATATTCGTGATGCGATCATTCACCGGCAGGTGGTTTCGCCGCTCGACATGGAACGCGAGTATTCGTTGTCCGGGGGAAACATCTTTCACGGCGATATGACGCTCGACCAGCTTTTCTTTATGCGACCGGTCGCGGGTTGGGCGAGGTATCGGACTCCAATTGAGGCCTTATATATGTGCGGATCGGGCACTCATCCGGGCGGCGGGGTGATGGGCGCGCCCGGCTTTAATGCCGCCCGCGAGGTGCTTTCCGACTGGCGCGGCCGAAAGCTCGCGTGACGTTGCACACGCGGGCGAAAAAGCATATTATTGCCGCCTGCGATCTCTGGACCGTCTTTCGTGGGGGTGATCGCTCAAACACCCAACGAAGGAGAAGTCCATGAAGAGAATCGCAGTTGCGCTGGTTTTCCTTCTGCTGACCGGCAGCACATTCGCCGCTCAAACGACCAACCCGAAACCCGCCAGAAAGACCAACTCGAACACGGCGGCCAGGAAGCAGGCTGTTGATTGTTCGTCGATGACCGACGAGCAGATAAACGCTGCAGTGAAGGAGAGACTCGCAAGTACGCCTTCGCTGAAGGACTCCACGATCAACGCTTCAACCACGGGCGGGGTAGTCACGCTGACCGGCAAAGTAAAAACGGGACAGTTGAAGGGCGTCGCTACCAACCAGGTCAAGCGCGTGGCTTGCGTTCAGAAGGTCGACAACAAGTGCGAGACTGAAAGCAAGGCGGCGCCAACGCCCAAGACCAAGAACCCGAAGTAGTCTCGCGTTTCCAGACGCTCAAGGGGCATTCGTGACATCGAGCGGCGGGCATGCGCACCAGCTTGCCCGCCGCCTTTTTCCTTCGACCCAAAGGGCTTGCCGGTCAAAACAAGTCTCAACCTCCTCCGGATGTGGCCGGCAATAGCCTGTTTCCTTCAACCTGGCTGGAGGGTCTTCAACCGCTCTATCGTGTTTCTGTCGATTACAGGACTCGACTATAAACAGTTGTCCGCCCAATCGCTTTTCGGGTAAGATCACCTTTAGCGATCGCTCGCGACGAAGACCCGTGCTTGGCTGGCGACGCTAGTTTTTCGGGAGATGAAGGCAGAAATATGAAACTGAGGAATCGATACTGGTTGCTGATCGTTGCAATCGTGATTCCGGTGACGTTTGCGGGCGCCCACCCGTCGCAGCGCCTCTCGAGTCAGGATGACGCCGAGATAGTCACGAGAAAAAAGATCGCTGAAGACTTTGCCGGCGCGTTGATGACAGCCAAAGAGCACTATGCCGGCCAAATCGACTACGACCGGCTAACTAAGGGCTCGATCCTCGGGATGCTTCACACGCTCGATCCGCACTCGAATTACTTCGATCGGAAGGAATGGGAATCATTTCAGAATGAGCAGCGCAGCCGCTACTCGGGTATCGGTTCAACCATCGGTCAGCGAAACAACGCTGTCTACATTATGTCGCCGTTCGCTGGGACGCCCGCTCATCGAGGAGGGATTCGCTACGGCGACCAGATCATCAACATAAACGGCGAATCAACCGAGGGCTGGAACTCACAGCAGGTTTCAAACAAGCTGCTCGGGCCCGAAGGCACGCCGGTCACCGTCAAAGTCGCGCGAGCCGGGGTCAGGGATCCGATTGAGTTCAAGTTCACAAGGGAAGCGGTGCCGCTGCCGTCTATTAGCAACTACTACATGATCGGCAACGGAGTCGGCTACATAAACCTGGACCGCGGATTCAACACGACAACCAGCGACGAGATGCGAGAAGCAATGCGGGACTTGCAGCGGCAGGGGATGACTTCGCTGATCCTCGACCTGCGCAACAACCGCGGCGGTTTGGTTGATCAAGCGAAAAAGATCTCCAACATCTTTCTCTATCGGGGACAGAAGATAGTATCGATGAGGGGCCGTCCGACGGTCTTCCCAAACCGCGACGAGGTCGCCTTTAACAACAACCCGGAAGAATCCCCGGTGGTAGTCTTGATCAATCGTGGGTCTGCCTCAGCTTCAGAGATCGTCGCCGGCGCGCTCCAGGATCATGACCGCGCGCGCATAGTTGGGGAGAGCAGCTTCGGCAAGGGGTTGGTTCAAAGCGTCTTCCCGTTGAGAGACGGCTCGGGTTTGACTTTGACAACCGGCCATTTTTACACGCCCAGCGGCCGGCTGATTCAGCGCGATTATAACGGCCGCTCGTTCTATGACTACTATCTTCGCAGGGGGGATAAAACCTCGGAGCAGCCGGTCGAAGAGAAACGCACCGACACAGGCCGGACCGTCTACGGCGGAGGTGGGATCGAGCCGGATGTTGCTGTGAAGCTCCCCGCCAACGAGCTGGCGCTTCAGCGGGTGTGGACCGAAGCGATCTTTCAGTTCGTTAGAAGTTTGGTAGCCGGCCAGGTCCAGGGCCTGTCCGAGTTCAGAATCGACCACCCAGCCGAGCACGGCCATCGTTTGACCGCGGGCGAGTATCAGATAGGCGACAAAGTGCTCTCCGCGTTTAAAGCCTTCCTGCGCGAGCGAAAGGATCTGAAAGCGGACGAAGCGCAAGTGGACAAAGACGCAGATTGGCTCAAACGCCAGATCCGCTTCGAAGTGGTCACCGCGGCTTATGGGCAGGAGGTAGCCCGAGGGGCGTTGGCGGCGGGCGATGTGCAGTTGCAACGCGCAATTGAGGAGATTCCGAGTGCCAGGGCTCTGGTTGAAGACATCCGCCGGATGCGAGCCTCGACTCGAAGCGCAGATGCCCGGCGCGACTAATACAAGCTTTTTGTACGAGAAAAGAAGGCCCGGGCTCCCAGTTCGGGCCTTTAGCTTTTGGGGGAGAG
>JBASRN010000066.1:0-3489 GCA_049273855.1 Blastocatellia bacterium | reverse complement strand
GCACGGCCGGCTCGGCAGTGCCATCGTGCGTGTTTCGTGTTCGAAACCTTCGTGGCATGGAGAAAGGAGAACAAGATGCCAGACGTGGTTCCGTTTTTGACCTATGAGGACGGCATTGCCGCCCTAGAATGGCTTTCCGAAGTGTTTGGATTCACCGAGACAGCTCGCTTCACGTCTTCCGACGGGAGGCTTTCTCATGGAGAAATGTCGATTGGGGATGGACTAATCATGTTGGCCAGTCCGTCGCTGGACTATGAAGGCCCGAAGCGACATCGCGACAACTGCGAGATTGCCGCCTCATGGTCCGCTCTGCCATGGATCATTGATGGTGTTCTCGTCTATGTTGAGGACGTCGATGAGCACTATGCTCGGGCTAAGGCCGCAGGAGCCGTTATCTTGTCTGAACCGGAGGATGGGCCGCCAGCGCGACGATATCGAGTTGAGGATCTAGAAGGACATCGATGGATGTTCATGGCACGAAACTAGCCCGCACGCTCTAACAAAGGGATGGAGCTGACAGTCAAAAGCGACACGCCCTTTGCAAAGAGAAGAGCAAAGGGCGCGCCGCTTTTGCCTGCAGCTCATCCCAGGCGTTATGCCGCTAAGTCGTCATGAGTGACTTGCCGACGTTCCGCTATCATCCAGATCCCGTGCAAACGGGCAGCATCGTCGAAAGGTCAGTTAACTGTGTTTGCTGCGGCAAGCGCAGAGACTACACGTATACCGGTCCAGTCTATGCGACTGCAGACCTCGACGATCAACTTTGCCCCTGGTGCGTGGCTTCCGGGGCCGTTCACGAGAAGTTCCGGGCGACGTTTACGGACGAAGACGCACTCGTTGATGGCTTTGATCGGACTCGCACTCCGAACCGCACCGATATCATAGACGAAGTCAGCAGGCGAACGCCGGGGTTCAATGGTTGGCAACAGGAGCGCTGGCTGGTTCACTGTGGCGATGCCTGCGCATTCCTCGGCCCCGCTGGGCGAGCGGAAATTGCCTCCTACTCAAACGTTGATCTACTTGAGTCGCTGCGCACCGACGTAGAGATGACCAACGACGACTTTGAAAGGTATCTTGCTCGACTCGATAAAGACGGGGGACCTACTGCTTATGTGTTCCGGTGCCTTCATTGTTCGTGCCTGCTCGGTTACTCTGACAGTGCGTAGTGAGCGCGCGGCATAACTCTGCGTGCACCGGAGCCGCGCGAGTTCGTTTCTTATGATGCGGTCTTGTTGGTTGGATTTCGGTATCAACGCGCGGCCCGGTGACGCTGACGTTGGCCGGCTCAAGCCTAGGGAGGACAGATGACCGAATCGGACAAGTTGAAAGCCTCATCCGACGCCGATCTCTTACCGTCGAGCGTATCGAGCCCACTCGTCTTCATAAGCCATGATGTGCGCGACGCAGAGCTTGCTGAAGCGTTCAGCAAGTTACTCAAAAGCGTTAGTGCCGGGATGATCAAGACGTTCAGGTCCTCTGATAAGAAAGGCACCGAGGGGATTGACTTCGGCGAAGAATGGTACAAGCGCTTGATGGCTCAACTTCAGTCCACTTCGGATGTAGTGTGCCTCTTCACCGAACGCAGCCTCGACCGCCCGTGGATTCTGTTCGAGGCGGGGGTGGCAAAGGGGAAGTTGAATACCCCTGTTGTTGGCGTTGCGCTAGGCGTGCCTCTCAGCCGGATCACCGCGGGTCCGTTCTATCAGTTCATGAACATGGACGACAGTGAGGGCGACCTCACGAAGCTAGTCAATCAACTTGCCCGACGAATTCCAACCCTAGAGCTCGATAGTGATGTCGTCAAGACTCAGGTGGCGGCTTTCAAAGCAACCGAGGCGTTGCTCCTGAAAACGCTGACCTCAGGCAGCGCTAAGGCCCAGACAAAGGAGGAGGTGGACGATAGTGCGGTGGCCAAGCTGGCCGAGGAAATGAAAGCTCTGCCTTCACGTGTCGCAGAGCGGTTAGCCGAAAGCGGCGATCCCTTCCGTCGCCGGAGAATGCGTCGGTTCCACCCGATGATGTTCGAGGAGTTCATTCAAATGTCGGAAGAGTCAGGCGATCCCGTAGCCATCCTCATGGCCGCGAGCCTGGTGCGCGATGACATGCCCTGGCTTTATGAGTTGGCCATGGAGGTATACAGAGCCGTCAAGGCCGGAAGGGTAGAAGCGATCGAGCGCGAGATGAAGAGGCTACGTCGGTTCTCCGAGGTGATGATGCGCGGCCCCTTGATGGAGGAGTTCGGTTTCGGCGGGAAGGAGTCTCATATGTTCGCAATGGAGTTCCCCAGAATGCTTGAGCACACACTCAGGCGGACTCTGG
Source organism: Blastocatellia bacterium (assembly GCA_049273855.1). Classification (GTDB taxonomy): domain Bacteria; phylum Acidobacteriota; class Blastocatellia; order UBA7656; family UBA7656; genus Onstottus_B. Next base: position 1,170 of record JBASRN010000066.1, on the reverse strand, counting down.
ATATGAAGAAGGAGCACTCTCCGGCTCGCCGAAAGGCCCTGAAGGCTCAGCAGAAGTCAGAACCAGGTGAGTGAGGGTGCGCGTGGATGTCCTGAACGCGCCGTCCAACCCCCGCGTCGACCGAAGCGCGCGGTCGAGTGTTGACGTGAACCTTGAGTGTCACACGCGCGCTCGGTCACGCGAACGTTAGGTGGCACGTACTACGGGCAACCTCAAGTTGTATTGAAACATAGATGTCCAAGTCACTGAGATTCTTTGTCACACACTCCAGCAAAGACGTTGAGTTTGCCCGACGGCTAGCCGCCGATTTGCAGGCGAGCGGGTTGGGAGGCTTTATTGACATGTATTCGATCCACCCTGGGGATGATTTCGTCGCACGTATCAACAAGGGGCTGGAAGAGTGTGATGTCTATATCCCCATTCTTTCTTTCGATGCTTTGAAATCGCCCTGGTGCATGGAAGAGATCAACGCAGCTATCGCCTTGAGCAATCAACCATCACGCCAAGGGAAACCAAGTATTATTACGGTCTTAGTTGAGGATTGCGCTGCGCAGATGCCCCCACTGCTTCAGAACAGACTACATATCAACTTAGGACGGGCCTACCTTTCCAGTCTGTGGAAGCTTTTGGAGAAGGGCTTTGGGATAGACCCGGCGACGCTCCTACGCCGGGCGAGAATGTACAATGGACCGAGGCTCCAGACTGGAGAGGAAGTAGGGGATCAAGTCTGGTGGGGAGCCCACGAGGTGCTTGAGTTTTCAGAAACCGACAGCGGGAAAATTCTAAGAGTAACCGTAGAGTCAGACTATGGGCGGACTCCAAAGATCGAACTTTGGCGAGGTGCACTTGTCGGTAAGGATGTAGCTGCCTGGGTAGAGGAGCGGGTGCAGGTCACTCATAGCTCTAGTCCCCTAACGTGGAACATTGAACCGGGGATTTACACCGTCTACTTCGTGGATCATCAAGTTTTTCATCGTCCTCTTCGTGATTGGCATCGCTATGACTATGAATTTGAGCAGCCGATCCCCGACTACGAAATACTTTATCGAATTGAGCTGCTTTCAAGCGACGATATTGCCGCCTAACAAGGCGCTCGACCGGAGGCCGCGAAGCAAATTTTTGGATGGTTCCCTTGAGGGTCCACGCGGCCCCGGTCAGCTTCATCGTTAG